>JALHNK010000133.1 GCA_022843565.1 Phycisphaerales bacterium | reverse complement strand
CGAGGACATGCTCTTTTTGCTCTACACCTCCGGCTCCACCGGAAAGCCCAAGGGCATCCAGCACACCACCGGCGGCTACCTCACTTACGTCAACATGACCGCGCGCCTCACCTTCAACCTCATCCCCGATACCGGTCAGGTCTTCTGGTGCAGCGCAGACATCGGCTGGGTCACCGGCCATTCCTACGTCCTCTACGGCGTCATGATGAACCGCATCCCCACGCTCATGTACGAGGGCGCGCCCAACTTCCCCCACAACGACCGCTTCTGGGACATCATCGCCCGCCACCGCGTCACGCAGTTTTACACGGCGCCCACCGCGATCCGCACGTTCATGAAGTGGGGCGATGAGTTCCCCGCCAAGCACGACCTCTCGTGCCTGAAGCTCCTGGGCACCGTCGGCGAACCCATCAACCCCGAGGCGTGGATGTGGTATCACAAGCACATCGGCCGCGAGCGCTGCCCGATCGTCGATACCTACTGGCAGACCGAAACCGGCGGGCACGTCTGCACGCCGCTGCCCGGCGCGATCCCCACCAAGCCCGGCTCGTGTACGGTCCCGATGCTCGGGATCGACGCCGCGATCGTCAACGAACAGGGCGAAGAGCTCGGCCCGGACAAGGGCGGCCTCTTCGTCATTCGCAAGCCCTGGCCCGGCATGCTCCGCGGCGTCTACGGCAATCGCGAGCGTTTCATCTCCAACTACTTCGGTCGTATCAAAGACCCCGCCACCGGCCAGCCGCTGTACTTCTCCGCCGACGGCGCACGGCGCGACCAAGACGGCTACTTCTGGGTCCAAGGCCGCGTGGACGACGTCATCAAAGTCAGCGGCCACCTGCTGGGCACCATGGAAGTCGAAAGCGCACTGGTCAGCCACCCCTTCGTCGCCGAGGCCGCGGTCGTCGGATATCCGCACGAGATCAAAGGCAGCGCGATCTGCGCCTTCGTCACCCTCCGCGGCACCTGGCACGCCCACAACCCAGGTCAACAACCCGGTGACGACCTCCGCAAAGCCCTCATCGCCCACGTCCGCAAAGAAGTCGGCCCGCTGGCCCAGCCCGACCAAGTCCGCTTCACCGAGTCACTGCCCAAAACCCGCAGCGGCAAGATCATGCGGCGATTGCTGCGAGACGTCGCCGCGGGCGTGGAGAAGATCACGCAGGACACTTCGACGCTGGAGGATTTCAGCGTGGTGGCGAAGTTGCGGGCCGATGAGGAGTAGTCGCCTATCGCCCCAGCAGCCGTCCAAACTCCACCACCAACCCCACCATCGCCACGAGGAAAATCACTCCCAGCAGCACATTGGTCAGCGGGCCATTCGCATTCCGCCCGACCCATGCCCGCCGCGTGTTCATCAGCAGCAGCGCCAGCGCAACCAGCGGAATGAACATTGAGCCCATGATGCCGAACGCTCGCTGCACGACCGCGAAGTCGAGCCAGACTCCGAGCGCCGGGAGCGTCGCGAGGCCCAGCAGATAGGCTCGGTACGCGGGCGTGCGAGAGAGGTCGGTCGTGTCGGAGGCTTGTTCCGGAGCGGTTGCTGTCGGCGAGCGATGAGCAGCGCCGCGCCCGAACGAGACGAAGTCCGCGAACAGCAGCGGGATGAACTGCCAGACGCCGAGCATGCAGGCCCACACGGCGCACCACGCGCCCGCGAGGTACACCCACCCCGCGGCCGGCCCGATCGTCTCGGTCAAGCGCGACGCCACCGCCTGAAACAGGTTGCCCCCGCTGCGATGGACCGGGACATCAGCCGACACGATCGTGAGGGCAATGCCGAACGCCGCCGTGACGCAGTAGGCGATGGCAAGGTCAATCCGATAGGCATTCGCCCGCGGCGGCGGTTGGCCAGTTCCCGCGGCCTGCCGTTCCTCGCGCATCCAGTAGCCGTACGCGAGCATCGTCACCGTGCCGCCGATCCCGCCGAACATCGCGAGCGTCCATTGCAGCCCCTCGGGCTCCTCCAGCGGCAAGCGCGGCACGAAGATCGCACCGATCACAGCTCCCAGATCGGGGCGTGTCAACGCCGCCGCGATCACGACGAGCACGACCATGGCGATGGTGAGCACGCCCATCACACGCTTGAAGAGCGCATAGCCGCCGCTCAACACAAGGACGGCCGCGACGATGCTGTGGCCAAGACCAAGCAGCACTCGCAACCAGCCGGAGGATGCTGACGGGCCGGTCGCACCCCCGGCGTGATCCGGCGTGATGGCCGCGAGCGAGACGGCGGCACACGCGGTCATCAGCGAAGCGCCAACCGCGAACGTCCACGGGAGCAGGTAGAGCAAGAAGACGATTCGAGCAATCGGCCCCAGTCGCGCGCATGCACCCTCCAGGAATGTCTGCTGCGTCGCCACCTGCCAGCGCGCCACACCCTCGTTCAGTGTGAACTTGATCAACGCGCCGGCGACGATCGCCCACAAAAGCGTGAGTCCGAACTGGCTCCCGGTGAGCGCCGCGAGTGAGACATCTGAGCCGCCAATGCCCGCCGCGGCCACAAGCAGCCCGAGGCTCACGCTTCGAATCGCCGTCCAGATTGCCGGATGGGAACTGCTGCGCATAGGAGTCGGCACCATCATCTTTCGGCGGACGATACGCTGCACCTTCGCCGGAGGTTAACCCATGCCCGATCTGCCCACATGCCCGAAATGCTCTGCCGACTACACATATCTCGACGGAGCCCTCTTCGTCTGCCCGTCCTGTGCGCACGAATGGTCGACCGCTCAGCCCGCCGCGGCGGCCGAGACTGAATCAGAAGACGCAGAGCAAGCCAAGACCGTCCGCGACGCCAACGGCAACGTCCTGCAGTCTGGCGACTCCGTGATCGTCATCAAGGACCTGAAGGTCAAGGGCTCGTCGCTGGTGGTGAAGGGCGGCACCAAGGTCAAGAACATCCGCCTGGTTGACGGCGACCACGACATCGACTGCAAGATCGACGGCATCGGCGCGATGTCGCTCAAGTCCGAGTTCGTCCGGAAGGCGTGAGGGCATGGCGCACGGCGATTGCCTGATCGCGAAGAAATCGAAGACTCGCCCCCTCCGCCGCGAAGCGCGGCACCTCCCCCACTAGGAAGTGTGGGAGGGTGAACGTTCACGCACGATTTCATCGGAGCAACCGCAAGCCTCCCGCCTCACGCCCCCACCCCATCCCCCAACACCCCCAGCGCCCGCAGCGCCCGTTCCGCCGCGGCCTGCTCTGCGATCTTCTTGCTCGCGCCCCACGCTGCGTCAAACTGCGTGTCGCCAACGCGCGCCGCAACCAGGAAGTGCTTGGAGTGGTCCGGGCCGCGTTCCTCGATGACGATGTACTGCGGAGAGTTACCCGCGCCCTGCTGCGCGTGATGCTGCAGCAGCGACTTGTAGTTTTCTTGGTGCTTGCTCGCCTCCGCCTCGCGGATCATCGGCTCCACCAGCGGCACGACAAACGCCCGCGCCTTGTCCATCCCCGCATCCAGATACAACGCGGCAATCACGCTCTCCAGCGCCGCCGCCGCGAGGCTCATCGGCACGGTTGCCGCCCCTCCGGCGCTGCGCATCCCTTTTCCAAGCTGCAAGTGCAGGTGCAGCCCCATCGCCACCGCAAGCTGCGCGCAGGTCTCGCGCGAGACGACCTTGGACTTGATCTTGGTCATCTCGCCCTCGAGCATCTCGGGGTAGAGCTGATAGACGCGTTCGCAGGTGATGAGCCCGAGCACCGCGTCCCCCAGAAACTCCATCCGCTCGTTGCTCACGGCGCGTGTATCGGCAACGCTCGCGTGGCGCACCGCGACGCGGACGAGGTCGCGATCGGCAAAGCGATGGCCGACGAGCGATTCGATGGCTTCGATATCTGGTTGACTCATGGGCGCTGCCTTCTTGCCGCGCGTGCGCCCGGGGGCCGAAGCGGTCAGCCGGTCGCGCGCGAGGCACTCGTTGTGGCAGGGCTCGCCCGCTGCGGCCCCCGCGACACGCGTCACGAGCCGGCCGCGGCGGGTACTCCCGGCCACGATCCCCCCTTATCGTGCCGTCAGTTGGTCAAACATCAAACGATTCTGCCCTCCATCGGCCAATGTTCGGGACAAATACGGCGTGTTTCTGCACGCCCACCACTTGGCCCCGGCCCGCGCGCGGGCTAGTATCTCGACCCGTCGCGAGCCGCTTCGCGCCGGATCCGTCCCGTCACCCATCGATCGCGGTCTTGACGCGATCCGTACTCCGCAGACGAAAGGCCGACCCATGGGCATGGCATATCCAAAGCGTACTTCCCGCGTGAAGCGCAAGCGCTCCATCGGGTTTCGCGCTCGCATGAAGACCACCAACGGCCGCAAGCTCATGAACCGCAAGCGCCGCGCCGGTCGCAGCCTGAACGTCGCCGACAAGAAGCGCGGCTACTAAGCAGCGACGGCCCGCCGTCCGCTGCCCACTGGTCCCCCTCAGGCGAGCGCACAAGCGCTCGCCTTGTTCTTTTTTGCTGATCGTGGCAGCGGCGATTCGCTGGAAGGGCCGCGCGAAGTGGCTACTTCGCCGCGGGCGAGCCCACCCGGCGCATGGTCGTCGTCTCCTCCCGCCAGAACCCCGCCGTCTTCCCGTAGCGCCGCATCACGCCGACCGCGCGGTCTGCATCCGGCGTCATCAGGATGCCGCCGGCGTCTTTGTCCGCCAGACGCCGCTCGAACTCTGGCGCGGGGTCGTCGGCTTGAACGCTCGCCGGATCGAGCATCTCCGCCATCGGCAGCAGCGCGACACCGACCCGCGGCGAGTGAAACACCAACTCGTCGGCCTTGATCTCAACGCCGATGAACGTGTTGCTCGCCACGCTGAACAGGCCCGTGCTGTCGGCCTTCTTCTGCATCTCCGAGGTCGGATCGTTGGCGATGCACCCCAGCGTGTATGGGGTCGCATCGATCAGATACAGCCTCGCGCGCACGTGTATCGGTGGCACGCCCTCAGGCTCTCTCGACATGGTCGACTCCATGACGTACGCAGTCACGGCACCGTTGCGAACCTGTTCATCGAGTGACGCTTGGGAGAACGCACGCCGATCGACCCGACCGTCCTTCACGGGCTGGAAATCCGGCGAGATCGTCCAGAGCACGTCCTTCCCGTTGGCATCCGTGGACACCCATGTCCCCGGCAACTCTGGGCGGGTGACGAGATCCTGGACTTTGAACAGCGGGTCCGGCCGCACGCAGCCGGCGAGCGAGAGGCTCACGACGATCGCGATAAGCGAGAACACGGCTCGCAGAATGGACATTCGTTCGCTCCTGTTTCGTTGCCCGAAAGAACGTGGTGAAGGTGAGTACTTCTGGCCGGGTTCACTGAGTTTCACGAAGCGTGACCTGACCGCTGGTCGGCCGCGTGACGATCTGAACACCCGGCTTCACCAGCCCCGGGCGTGTCGCCGCTTCGCGATGATCGAACATCATCACCGGGCACTCGTCGTTGTAGTAATGCAAAATCCAATCCAGCGAGCCCCCGGCGTACAAATCGCCGAACATCGCCACCGCGTCGGCGTCGTAGCGAGTCCCCGCGCCATCGCGGAGCTCAGCCATCGCTCGGGCCGCCGCGGCGTCGCCCACCGTCTGGCGATAAGGGCGCACGCTCGTCATCGCGTCAAACGAATCGATGACCGCGAAGAACCTCGCCACCAGCGGAATCGCGTCGCCGCTCAAGCGATCGGGGTAGCCCAGACCGTCGGGCCGCTCGTGATGATGCCGCACCAGCTCCAGCACGATCTCGTCGGTCTCGCCCATCTCGATGAGCCGCCGATGGCCGAGCTCAGGGTGCGACTGGATGACCAGTCGCTCCGAGTCCGTCAGCGCGCCGGGCTTCTGCAAGATCGCGTCGGGGATGTCGATCTTGCCGTAGTCGTGCAGGGCGGCGCCGCGGGTGATCCGCTCGATCGTCGGATGGTCCAGCCCCGCGCGATCGGCCAGCGCGCGGGCGTAGAGCGCGACGCGCCATGTGTGCGCAGCGGTCGAGTGGTCTTTCACCTCGATCAGCTTCACCAGCGTCGCGATGACGTCGTTGTCCACGCGTTGATTCTACGGGCAATCGCGAGCGCGGCCGAGACTCATGGATGAAACCGAGCAATCTGCGGGCGTCTGGACGCGTCGAAGGCATCCTCCGGCGCTGCTCTCGGGCGGCGCACTGAGATCGGTGTGAGGTACGTTCGCGACACCCTGGGCAACGCAAAGGCCCCGCGACGTGCGTCCCGGGGCCTTTGTATCGAAACTCATGTCCGAATGGATCGCTTCGCTGTCGACGCCTCATGCACGACGACGACGGCCCGCGCCAAGCAGGCCGAGCCCGAGCGCTGCGGCGGTGCCGGGCGTCGGGATGCCGTTGAAGCCGAGCACGCCGTTGATCTCGTCATCGCCGTCATTGATCAGCGCGCCCGGGCCGCCGTGGATGATCGAGGCGTAGCGGAACGAGTTGCCGTTGTTGGTGCCGACGACGTACGTGAATCCGTCCCACTGGATGCCCAGGTTGGCCTGGAAGCCCTCGAGGAAGACGCGCAGCACGCTGGCCTGTGTCCAGTTGACCAGGTCGTTCGAGAGATAAACGGTGGACTCGATCGCCTCCTGCGGCAGCGGGCCGTGGTCGATCACCGGGAAGACCGCGGCGCTGGTGACCGCGCGCCCGAAGTCAAACACCGTGTCGCCGACGACGCCGGAGGACTGGATCCAGTGATTGTCGATCGCGTTCGCAGCGGCGAACGTGCTGAGCCCCGGCGTGGTGTAGTCGTAACCACCGACGCCAGTCAGGTCGTGCGAGAAGCCGGTCGCGGTGTTGGCGTTTGCCCAGGCCGTCGGCAGCAGCGTGGATTGCACGAAGCCGGTGGTGTCAAAGATGCCGTCATCCAAGAGGCCGTTGGTGATCACCTGCTGACGCGTCGCGGGGGTGTCCGACCCGTAGTACAGGTTCGCAAAGGTGCCGACCGTCGCGCCCTGAAACACACGCGGGTCGTTCGGATCAGTCAGCGGCGTGGCAGATGCGACTCCCGCGAGCGCAAGCAGACCGACCAGACCGATGACAGTACAACGGGGGGCGGCAGTGGACATGATGATCTCCTCCAGATGTGCGGGCACGGAGCGATGAGAGAGATCGCCGCTCCGTCGCACGCCTCATCCCGTTTCCGGAATGAGGCGTTTCACGAACATGAAGTCTGTCACGCCGGAGCCCGCGCACCACCAAAGCGCGTGAACATCATCGAAGAACACTCGTCGGAGCGAACAATGCATCACTTCGGGGGATGCGAGCGGTGTCAGCCGTTCGTCGCGCCGGCGCTGGCCACCGTGAGGGCAACCTTCGATTGCTTTGGAGCCTGCTGGTGCATCTTTCGAGCCCTGTGGGCCGACCAATCGGTCACGCGGAGGTCTGGTGACGATGCGTCGCTGTGGATCTTCAGGATGTCGTACGTGTTGTTGCGCTGCGCCGGCAGATGACCAGCACCCCGAATGAGGTGACAGAGCACCGGCTCGTCCAGGCAATACGTCGTGCCCGCGGAGCTCACGACGTTTTCCTCCATCATCACGCTGCCCATGTCGTTGGCGCCGTACGCCAGCGCGACCTGCCCGATGTGCGGGCCCATGGTCACCCAGCTTGCGCCGATGGAGTAGATGTTGTCCAGGTACAGGCGGCTGAGCGCCTGCGTGCGGAGGTAGTCTGTGCTGCCGCTCATGCGGACGCGCTTGCCGAAGAGGTTGGCGGTCGGGTAGGCGCTTCGGTCCATCGCGTCGTAGTTGAAGACGTCCGCGGCACGCTGGCCCGCGGGCGCGCCGCGTTGATCAGAGCCTGCGGCGCCAAAGGCCCAGGCGCGAGCGACGGCGTCGCCCGGGAACTCTTGGGCGAGCTCGCGCTCGTCCGCTCCCCAATCCGGCACGCGGCCCAGGGGCGTGTTCTCGCGCTGGAATGGCCAGGAAATGAACGAGACGTAGTGCCCGTGCGGCGAGGTGGTGCCTGCGCGGGCGTCGTCTCGGCGGGCGAGGGACTTGTCCTGCCAGGAGCGGACCATGTCCATGTGATGCACGCGATCGGCGGGGCCTTCGATATGGCCGAACATCATCGTCGCGCTGGTGAACATGCCCAGCGAGTGCGCGGCGTGCATGACCGTCAGCCAGCTCTCGGCGTCGCACTTGCCCAGGCCGATCTTGCGGCGAACGGGGTCGGCGAAGATCTCGCCGCCGCCGCCGGGGAGTGAGTCGAGGCCGGCGTCTTTCAGTCGGACGAGCACCCAGCGAACCTTGTCCTCCAGCGTCGCCCCCGGCGGGTCAAAGAAGTGGACGAACTCGATCATCTCCGGCGGGCTGAACGCGTGAACGTGGACCCGAGGGAACTTGGACTTGATCGACGTGAGCAGCTCCGTGTACCAGCTCAAAGGCAGGGCCGGGTTCATGCCGCCTTGCATCAGGATCTGCGTGCCGCCGATGGCGACCAGCTCGGCGATCTTCTGGTGGATCGTCTCGTGCGAGAGCGTGTACGCGTCGCTGTCGCCCTCGTCGCGCCGGAAGGCGCAGAACGTGCAGCGGGCGTTGCAGACGTTGGTGTAGTTGATGTTGCGGTCGATCACGTACGTCCGGATGTGGTCCGCGTGCAGCCGGCGGCATCGCGCATCGGCCCAGCGACCAAGCTCGCTCAGGGGCATCTGGTGATAGAGCTTGATCGCCTGCGCCGGCGTCAGCCGGGCGGCACCGTTGATCACTGCGTCCAGGAGGCCCGCGTCCAGCGCGTCGAGATGATCCAGTGTTGCCGGCGACGAAAGCGGGGGGGTGTGTGGCATGCGGTGGCGATCCAAGGGCCTCGGGGCGAACTTTCAATGATAAGTGAAACTTCATCGGAATCAAGCGCGCCGCGGCATTTGTGGGGCGCAGGTGGCGGAGCCGGCGGACTTCTAGAAGATCGCGAGCTGGTGCGTTTCGAAAGCGCGACGTCTCTCGGCGCGTGCGGCGTTGGTGTTGTCGTATCGCGCGCGACAGTTCATCGATGCGCGCGCAATCGCGCTCCACGCCACCCGGAGTGCTTGCGAGCGCCGCGACGGAATCGCGCAAGGCGTGCGCGTCCGGCGGCGGTGATCGCGCAAAGGGGTGATCGCCTTGCGGCCATTTCTGCGGTGTGGGTCGCTGGACATCCGATGCAACCAGCCGACAAGGGAGCGGGCGCGATGGGCCGGAGGCCTGGCGACCGTTTCGACGAGGTGCACCATGAGCGAGCAGGATGCTCCGGGGACGAACGATCCGATCACGGGCGGCGCTGCGAACGACCCGCTTGAGGCGCTGAAGTCGGCGCAAGCCGCGATCAAGGCGGCGCAGGCGATGAACGACGCGCCAAAGGCGCCCGCGGCGGCAGCGCCGGCGATGGGGGCGATTGGCGGGCCGAAGGTGAGCGAAGAGGAAGCCGAGGCGCAGATGCTGGCGGCCATGGGCATGAGCGCCGCGCCGAGTGGCCCGAGCGTGGCGTCGGCTGCGAGCGCGCCGGCACCGAGCAACGCGCCGAGCGCGAGCAACGCCAAGGCGTTCGCGATGCCGGATCTTGGCGCTCACCCAGCGGCGCGGGCACCGGAAGCGATCGACATGCTGGGCGATGTGAACCTGCACGTGAAGATCGAGCTTGGCCGCACGCGGATGCTCGTCGAAGATGTGCTGCGGCTTGGCGAGGGCTCGGTCGTCGAGCTGGACAAACTCGCCGGCGATCCGGTGGATGTCTTTGTCAACGACCGGCCCGTCGCGCGTGGCGAGGTGCTGGTGCTCAACGACAACTTCTGTGTCCGCATCAGCGAGATCATCCGCACGCAGGAGTGAGCGCGGGGTGTGGCGGCGGTTTGGCGTGAACTTGCGAAGTCCACGGGTTTGACGCACCTCGGAGAGGTGGGTCGTTTGGAAGGCCAGGAAGGCCAGCGATGAAGAACAGGATCATCAGTGTGGTGCTCGCCGCGGCGTTGCTGTCGCCGATCGGCTCCGCATGGGGGCAGGACGCGGGGCAAG
>JALHNK010000132.1 GCA_022843565.1 Phycisphaerales bacterium | reverse complement strand
CCTTCCAGGCGAAGACCGGCACGCCCTTGGGGTCGGCGGGGGTGCCGTGCGGGCCCACCACCACCGCCGCGGCGGCGCTGTCCTGCGTGCTGAAGATGTTGCAGCTCACCCAGCGCACATCGGCGCCAAGCTCCACCAGCGTCTCGATCAGCACGCCGGTCTGCACGGTCATGTGCAGCGAGCCCAGGATGCGAGCGCCGGCCAGGGGCTTCTGCCCCTTGTACCGCGCACGCAGCGCCATCAGGCCGGGCATCTCGTGCTCAGCCAGACGAAGCTCCTTGCGCCCCAGCTCGGCCTGCGTCAGGTCAGCGACCTTGTACTGCAAGCCGTTCTTGGCCTTGTCGGCCGTGGGAAGGGAAACCTTGGAGGGACGAACGTTGGGGACAGTGGTCATGGGAGGCTCCTGAGAGGACGGTGGTAAGTCGCGAGACGCGAGTTGCGAGTCGCGAGGGGGGCGGGGATCAAAGCTCAAAGCTCAAAAGACGCAAAGCTCAAACTTGCGATTTCAAATTTCAAACTGCTTCCTGACTGCTTCCTGACTGCTGACAACTGACTGCTGACAACTGACTGCTGGCGACTGTCGGCTGAAGGCTGAAGGCTCAACGCTCATCCTCTCGCCTTCCTCGCCGTGCATGCAAACAAACCCGGTCCCTTTGCTTCTGTATCGGACGGCAGCGCTTGCAGCCGCACGTCTACGAGGCCTGCCGCGCCGAACATGCGGATCAGCTCCGGCGCGTTGAACCCCAGCCAGCGGTGCCCCATCGTCTGCCGATACGCAACCCGATCGTGCTCGATCATGTCCACCACCAGCGCCACACCCCCGGGCTTCAGGATCCGCGCCATCTCGGCGCACACGCGCTGCGGCTCGGGAATGTGGTGCAACACCAGGATGCACACCGCGGCGTCCACGTGCCCGTCGGCGATCGGCAA
The DNA here is from genome assembly GCA_022843565.1 of Phycisphaerales bacterium. Taxonomy (GTDB): domain Bacteria; phylum Planctomycetota; class Phycisphaerae; order Phycisphaerales; family UBA1924; genus JACVCS01. Next base: position 9,084 of record JALHNK010000132.1, on the reverse strand, counting down.
CTGCTCCAGATCGCCACGCACGAACTCGACGTTGACAAACGCGCCCAGCCGACGGGCCGCCGCCGCCAGCATCGGCTCGCTCTGATCAACCGCGATCACACGCGAAACACACGGCGCCAAAAGCTCCGAAGCGTTGCCCGTACCGCAGCCCAAATCCGCGACGACCCATTCCTTCGGCAGCAGCGGCAGCATCGCCTGCAATGTCACGCGCCCGCCGAAAAGATCATTGCGAACTTCGTCCCACTCACCAGCAACGCGACCGAAAAACGACTTGGTATCCAGACGCCGATCGTCCAGCACCGCGCGCAGGCGGCGCAGATCCTCGCCGAAATCCGCCGACTCCGGATCATCCAGCCGCGTGCGGATCGCGCTCCAGAGCGTCCGGCTCTCCGGTGCCAGGTCGTCCATCACCAACCGATACAGCGAACTTGTCCCCTCAGCCCGCGAGAGGAGCCAGCCGGTCTCGCTCAGGAGCTTCAGGTGGCGGCTCACGGTACTCTGCGGGAGCTGAAGCACCCGAGCGAGTTCGCCAACCGACAGCTCCTCGCGATCCAGCAAACGCAGCATGCGAAGACGCACGGCGTCGCTCAGGGCGCTGAGGGAATCGACGAGCGAGATGTTCCGTGCGGTACGCTTCATCCGTTTATCCGGATGAATGGTAAGACGGCATGGCCAGAGATGTCAAGTGGGGGGAGTCGGGGGAGCGAAGATCACAAAGCGAACAAACAAAAGCCGAGTCTTATAGAAGACTCGGTGAAGATCGCACTTGATTGTAAAGCCTTCGCAATCTTGCCTGCTCGCTCAGCGGAGCGTCTGCTCGTCCGGACGCAGGCCGTAGGTGGTGCCGGCGAAGTCCGGGGACTTGCTCATGCGGCTGACGACGTCGCTGTTCTTGGGTTCTAGGAAGAAGGCCATGCGCAGGCGGCGGTTGGCCTCGGCCTTGTCGCCGACAGAAAGATAGAGGTCGTAGAGGGCGACTTGCGGCGTCACAGACTGGCCTCGATCGATCCGAGCGGCGGTCAGCAGGGCGGTTGTCGCGGTGTCGGGGTCGCCGGCGCGCTGGGCGAAGATGCCCAGGCGGAGCCAGTTGTCGGTGGTGCCGATGGAGTCGGTGTAGCTGCGCAACATGCGGAACATGTCCTCGGCCTGGTTGGCCTTGACCATGGCGTCGCAGAGGTCGTCGAGATACTTGGCGTTCGTCGGCTCCTGGTAGTGCGCGGTCTTGAGTTGTTCGACCGCGTTGACGGGGTCGTTGTTGGCCAGAAGAGCGCGGCCGTAGGCGTTGCGGGCTTCGGCCTCGCCGGGGCGCATTTCGAGGTATGTCGCGTAGCGTGTGACGGCCTCGTCGTAGCGCTGGCCGCGGAGGGCTTCGTCCGCGCGGGCGCGCTCGTTGATGGGGCCTTGCCCGCCGCAGGACGCCAGCAGCGCCAGCGGGATCAATGCGAGCGAGAGGAATGCGCGGGTGGGGTGGGTGAATCGGTATGTGTGGTTGGTCATGGGTGCGGTCCTTGCAGTCAGGGGCGTCCGGGATGATATCGACCCGCGCGATACACTGCCCGCATGATTCCAGGGCGCATGGTGTTGCTGGTGCACGAGCTGGACGACGGGACGAGGCACTTTGATTGGCTGATCCAGCGCCCACAAGCTTCGGCGGCGGCCGGTGCGCCGATCGTGCCGCTGGATCCTGAGGCTCGCGAGCTGCTGAGCTTTCGCGTCGCCGAGCGGATGGACGGCGCGCGGGCCTCGAAGTTCGCGGCGACAAGGATGGACAACCATCGCAACCTGTATCTGACATACTCCGGCCCGATTGCTGGCGGGCGTGGCAGCGTGCGGCAAGTGGCACGCGGCACGGTTCTGGAGGTTCAGGAACTCGAGGGCGCGATCGCGATTCGCGGGGCATTCCTTCGGGGCGAGCGGTATCTGTGGGCAGGGATGGCGCAAGGCGGCCAGAGCGAGTGGGCGTTTCAGCGGAGCCGGCGGCTGGGTGGGACGGGCGGCGGGTCGGGGTCGGCGGACAATGGCGGTTCGATCGCGACCGACATGACCGGCTGGGGAACCTATGGCGCGGCGGCGTTTCTCGGCGGCGTGTGATGCGAGTTCGAGCGTCGTGCGCGCGGATCGATGAATCGTTCAGCGCAAGCGTCGAACCCGATCCACAGGCGATCTATCATCTCGACCTATGCCCGTGCTTGCTGCAACCAACCTGAAACTCGCCTATGGCGAGCGGATCATGCTTGAGGGTGTGTCGCTGTCGCTTGAGCCGGGCGAGCGGATTGGCATTGTCGGGCGCAACGGGTGCGGCAAGTCTTCGCTGATGAAGATCCTGTCGGGGATCATCCCGGCGGACGGCGGGATGGTGAATATTGCCAAGGGCTGCCGCGCCGGGTACCTGCATCAGGATCCGAAGTTCCCGGAGGGTGAGACGCTGCGGGGCGCGGCGGAGAGCGCGTTCGCGGAGCTGCATCGGCTGCATCTGGAACTGGACAAGGTCTTTGAGAAGATGGGGACCGCGGAGGGTGACGAACTGGATCGATTGCTCAAGACGCAATCGCGGCTTGAGGAGCAGATGGAAGCGGCTGGGGGGTACTCGATCGATCACAAGATCGAGAGCGTGCTGCACGGTCTGGGGTTTCTGGATTCGCAGTTCGGCGTGCCGGTCACGGGCCTCAGCGGCGGGCAGAAGGGGCGATTGGCCCTGGCGCGGTTGCTGCTGGAGAGCCCGGACATCCTGCTGCTGGACGAGCCGACGAACCACTTGGACATTGATGGGTGCTTGTGGCTTGAAGCGTTCTTGAAGGACGAGTTCAAGGGGGCCGTGATCATGGTGAGCCATGACCGGTATCTGCTGGACAACGTGGTGAACCGGATCATCGAGGTCGAGCAGGCTCGCTTGATCGATTATCCCGGTAACTACGAGGCGTTCAGAGAGATCCGAGCGCAGCGAAGGCTGACGCAGTTCCGCGCGTTTCAGAACGAGCAGACGCAGTTCAAGAAGGAAGAGGCGTTCATCCGGCGGTATCGCGCCGGCCAGCGGGCCAAGCAGGCGCAGGGGCGTTTGAGCAAGCTGACGCGCGCGAAGGAATCCAGCACGTTGGAACGCCCGATGGATGTCGAGGCGTTCAAGCTCGTGTTGCCCAAGGCCGAGCGCACAGGCGACATCGTCGTCAGCGCACGCGGCATCTCCAAGGCCTACGGCAACGAGGACGGCAGTACCAAGACGCTGTTCAACAACCTCGATGTCATCGTCTCGCGCGGCGAGCGCTGGGGCGTCATCGGCCCCAACGGTGCGGGCAAGTCCACGCTCATCCGCTGCCTGCTGGGCGAGCAGGAAACCGACGAGGGCAAGGTGAAGCTCGGCGCAAACGTGAAGGTCGGCTACTACCGCCAGAGCCACGATCATGTCGAGACCGACACGCGCGTGTGGGAGTACTTGCAGCGCGTGATCCTGAAAGAAGCGCCGGGGCAGCAGGCCAGCGAGCAGCAGGCGCGGAATCTCGCCGGCGCGTTCCTCTTCAGCGGCGATGAACAAGAAAAGCAGATGCACCTGCTCAGCGGCGGCGAGCGGTCGCGCGCGGTTCTGGCGGGCTTGCTCGCCAGCGCCAAGAACGTGCTGGTGCTCGACGAGCCGACGAACCATCTGGATATTCCGTCGGCGGAGCGGCTCGAAGACGCTTTGGCGGCGCCCGATCCTGAGGGCGACGACGACACGGGCTTTGATGGGACGCTGCTGCTGATCTCGCACGATCGCGCGCTGATCGATGCGACGTGCGATCACCTGCTCGTCTTTGACGGCAGCGGCGGCGTCATCGTCTTCAACGGCACGTACAGCGACTGGCACGAGAAGCAGTTGCAACAGAAGAAGGAAGAGGCGCAGCGCGAGGGCGAGCAGAAGCGCCGTCGCGAGGACGCGGACAAGCAACGCCGCGCGGCGGAGGAAGCGAAGAAGCGCGACGCCGAGCGCGCGAAGTCGCAGGGCGGCGGCGGTGGTGGGGGTGGTCAGGGTGGTGGGGGGTCGAGGCCGACGAATCGGAACAACCCGCTGGCGAAGTTCACCAACGAGCAGATCGAGCAGCGCATCCAGAAGATCGAGGCGCGAATCAAGGACATCGACCTTTCGCTGGCGGACGCCAACGTCTGGCGCGACCCCTCCAAGTGTGAGAAGCTCGGCGACGAGCGGCAGAAGCTGGCAACGGAGCTGGAGCCGCTGGAGTTTGAGTATCTGAATCGGATGGGCGGGTGAGTGATTGGGAAGGGCCGAGGTGTCAGGGGCGAGGGGGGATCGAGGGATCAAGGGATCAAGGGATCAAGGGATCAAGGGATCAAGGGAGCCCTGAGCGCGAGCTCAGGGTGTTTCTGTCAGTTCGGGAGTCCTCGGTTGGCGAAATGCCGTCGGAGTACGCAGAGGACGCGGGGGGAGCGTGACGCCGAGTGGCGTGCTCAATGCCACGCCCTCGTGTGAGCTTGTCATTTGCGGCAGGACGATCGAGATCTTTGCCAGAGTGCTCATCGCCGATCATGCGAGCCGTCATCCACCGCGCGCACGTCGCCTTTGGCCTCTTTCCGAGCCTCCTGTTCTTCTCGCCCACGCAGCACGCCGGCCCGCCAGACCGGCCAGACTCCAAGCAGGAGATAGCCGCCAACGAACAGCACGCCGAAGGCGATCGCCGGTGCCCTGACGCCGCGTGTGATGAGCAGCGCGATGCACGCGATCGCGAGCACTGGCGCAACGATGAGGAGCCATTTCCACTCGGTGATCCGCTGATGCCGCGGGGGCGGGCGTCCATCGACAGAATCGCGTGCCATCAACTGGTCCTGCCGATCGTCAACGCGCTGGTTCTGGCGATCGGTCAGCGGCGGCGGCGTCTGTTTGACTTCGACGACCTCGGTGACGCTGAACTGCTGCTGAAGCCCGATAGCCGGAGTCGCGTTCGCGTCATTCTCAGAGCCGCCGGGCACGATTGATGCAGTCACGTTAGAACCTCCTGATTGTGCATGTTGATGCCCATTGGAGATCCGAGACTCCCCGAGCCGATTGGCGGAGGTTCGCGATCACCAAGAGCATCATGCGGCCAAACGTCGCGCAAGCTATGGGTCAAAGATCCCACATTGCTGGTGCATTTACGGTGGCGTGGCGTTGATCGCAACTCGTGATACTGATCCGGCTGTGCGGATCAGTACCCCCTGCGATCCGATCGACGGCATCATCATCGGCAGCGCGAGCGGTGTTTGGTCGTGCGCGGGCGCTGAATGCGGAGCCGTTCGGCGGCACGGGCCGATGCCCCGCCCCCAAACTAGACTCCCGAAGTTCAACGCACCCTGAACTCAATGAGCGACGTTGGTACGTTGAGGAGTGGAGCTTCATCGTGACACATCAGCAACAGATCGTTCAGCCTCCCTCGCCGCTGCTCGCCGGGCTTGAGGACGGCGCAGTGGTGAGGCTCGCGCCGGAGACACGCCGAATCATTGGTAGGAAGGGCGTGCTGTTACGGCGACCCAAAGTTGGCGTAAGGCTGCGCTATCGCCGCGAGGGCGAGGTGAGGATTCGCGATGGACGGATCGCCGGGGGTGACCTGCTGTCCGAGGGGTCCCTTCGGGCGTTTTCGCAACGCGTCGCCCCGGGCACATACCCCGTCGAGACGGTCTATGCCGAGACGACGCGAGATGCCGTCGCGGCGTTTGGCGTCATCAGGCTGGTCAATGAGACCGCAAACAAGTGCAGGCTCGCACTCTTTGAGGGCGAGGATCCGGCGGAGATGACCGACGACATGGGCGGTGGTTTGGGCACCGACAGCGGCACGATTGCTCTTGGTGAGGCTGAGGTAGAGGGTGCCGCAGTGACGGATGAAGACTTAGCCGCGTTTCGTGATCGCGTCGGCGACGGATTTGGTGACGAGTCGGGTTGTCAGGTTGTGCCGAGTCCGCGCGGTGCGAACGTGTGCGTGTGGGCGTCGGGGTTTGGCGACGGGATGTACACGCCGTACTGGGGGGTTAGGCGTGATGGGCCGCTCTGCTTCTTGGCCGTGGATTTCGGTGTTGTGGCCAACGGCCTTCGCGCCCGAGCGGTGCGATGGCCGTCGGTCGGCGACTCGCTGGCGCTGGAGCCCAAGAGTTGGTGGCACCGTTTCTGGAAGCGATGATGCTGGACCGGGAGCGTCGCGTTGATCGTCACCCAACACGCCAGTTCCCGAAGCAACATCGCAAGAGAGTCACCGCGCGTACCCCGTCGGGTCCGTCACGCCCGCGGCAACGAAACCCTCGCGGCGGAGGATGCAGGAGTCGCAGTGGCCGCAGGCGAGGATGGCGCTGTCGCGAACGATGGGGTCGTAGCACGAGTGGGTGAGGGCGTAGTTCACGCTGAGGGATGTGCCGGCGCGGATGATCTGGGCTTTGGTCATATGGACCAGTGGGGCGCGGATCTCCAGCGGGCTGCCGGTGGTGCCGGCTTTGGTCGCGAGGTTGACCGTCTGCTGGAAGGCGTCGATGAAGGGCTGGCGGCAGTCGGGGTAGCCGCTGTAGTCCAGGGCGTTGATGCCGAGGTAGATGAAGCGGGCGCCGGTGACTTCCGCGACGGCGGCGCTGATCGAGAGGAAGATGAGGTTGCGAGCGGGGACATACGTCGAGGGGATTGCTGACGACATCGCGCCGTGATCGCGGTCCTTTGGGACCGGCGTGTCTGACGTGAGCGATGAGCCGCCGATGGCGCGCAGGTCGATCGTGATGACGCGATGATCGCTGACGCCCGCGGCGTGCGCGACGCGCTCGGCGGCGGCGAGCTCGTGGCGGTGGCGCTGGCCGTAGTCAATCGCCAGCGTGGAGCAAGCCATGCCGTCTTGGTGCTGGGCGATGGCCAGTGCGGTTGCGCTATCAAGCCCGCCCGAGAGGAGGACGACGGCGCGGGATTTGGGCGTTTGCTCGGGCATCGTCGCAACGGTATCGCGGAAACCTCGGGGCGAAAACTCGCATCCAAGGGGGATGAGCGACCGACTCAAGAGCCGCGGGGTGTCGCGGAACGGCGTCAAGGGGCTTTGTGCCGCGGGTGCTATCCTCTTGGCCATGGGCGAGGGCGTGAAAGCCGAATCCGTGACGAGTATCCAGCCGGTGTCGATCGAGATCGGCGCGGGCGAGCAAGCGCTGATCGACGCGCTGCGGCGTGGCGAGAACCGTGCGTATGAGCAGTTGATCCGCGACTTTGGCCCGCGCATGCTGGCGGTTGCGCGCCGCGTGGTGCGGAGCGATACTGAGGCTGAAGAGGCGGTGCAAGACGCGTTCATCTCGGCGTTCCGCGCGATCGGGACATTTGAGGGCGGTGCAAAGCTCTCGACCTGGCTGCACCGGATCACGGTGAACGCGGCGCTCATGCGGCTGCGGAAGACGGGTCGGATCCGCGAGGGCTCGATCGAGGCGATGCTGCCGAGCTTCGGCGAAGATGGGCACGCGAAGCGGAGCCCGTCGTCGTGGCGCCAGGGCGCTGGCGCGGGGCTCGCCGGCGAGGAGACTCGGGCGATGGTGATGGCGGCGATCGACAAACTGCCGGAGGCGTATCGCGTGGTGATCATGATGCGCGACGTGGACGGGTTGAGCACGCTGCAAGCGGCGCAACTGCTGGGTGATACCGAGACGGCGGTGAAGGTGCGGCTGCACCGGGCGCGATTGGCGCTGCGTGAGCTGCTGGACCCTCAGATGGCGGAGGGACACCTGTGAAAACGTGCCGCGAGTGTGTGGAGTTTCTGTGCGACTACCTGGAGAACGCGCTGCCGGCGGGCCAGCGTGCGGAGTTTGACGAGCACTTGAGCAAGTGCTCGTGCTGCCGCGCGTTTGTGGAGACGTATCGCAAGACGATGGAGCTGACGGGCGGGTGCCGCGAGTGCGAAAAGAAGACGTATCCGCCGCTGCCGGAGGATTTGGTCCGCGCGATCATGAGCGCGCGTGGGGGCTGCGGTGCCAAGAGTGACGGGGGCGCGGCGGCGCCGGGCAACGGTGAGCGCGGCGCGGCGGGCGGCGCGATCGGCTCTGCGTGAGCGAATCGCGGCGGTGCGGGTGTGTGTCTAGAGCAATCAGGCGGCGAGGACCGGCTGCCCGCGCGAGATGACGGGTGAATCGACGCTGAGGCGCGAGATCCAGCCGCCGTGGTTCGCGAGCTTGACGCCGTGCGCGGCGTAGTCTGCGACAAAGATCGAGCTGTCGATGACGTAGCAGAAGTGGTGCTCACCGGCGGGGACATCGACCTCGGCGATCCACCATCCGGCGTCTTGGCGGCGCATGGAGACCGGGGCGCGGCGCCAATCGGTGAAATCGCCGACGAGCTCAACAGACTGCGCGTGGGGCAGAAAGGTCTTGAACTGGACGCGGCCGCTGTTGGTGGTGCAGATCATCTCGTGGGCTCCGGGAGGCGGGTGGCGCTGGCGCGGGCATGCGCTGGATGGGTGAGGCGGCGAGCGTCGGACTCGGGCAGAACACACCAGTCCGATTGTGTTATTTCCATCGGACTTTGGCGCGGCTGACTTCTCCGGGCGTGCAAGAATCTTGGGATCGCGCGAAGATTTGCGCAACGGGAGCGAACGCGGATGCGAACTGAACGGTCGAACGCTGTGAGTCGGGGGCGGCGCGAGCGGGCGCTGGGCGTTCCGGCGGGATTTCTGATCGCGGCGGTCCTGGCGATGTGTCCCGGCGATCTGGCGACGGCGCAGGTTGCGAGGCCGGCGGTTAGCGGCGGCATGGCTGGGGGGCGGGCGGATGCCGATCGCGTGGAGTTGTGGGCCGGGGCACGGGCGATTTTCGTGCCGATGGAGGAGCCGCGGGGCGCGGGGGTGAGCGCGGTGACGATCGATGGCACGCCGGCGGAGGCGACGTTTGTGCGGGTGTTCGTGAGCCGCGGCGCGGATGGGACGCCGGCGTCGCGATGGGGGCGGTGGTGGAGCCGCGGGGGTGGGGGCGGCGAAAGCGGTGGGGGTGGGGGGTGGGGTGGGCGGGATCGGTGGGGTGTGGAGGGCGCTGGCGGCGTGGGCGATGGTGCGGGTGGCTCGGGCCCGGTCGTTGACGGCGCGGCGGCTGGGGTTGGGAGCGGGCCGATGGCTTCCGGTGGGC
>JALHNK010000131.1 GCA_022843565.1 Phycisphaerales bacterium | reverse complement strand
CGGCGAGCCTCGCTCGCTACGCTCGCTCGCCCCGCCGACGCGGGGAGTTCACCGTCACCCATGCCCTGAAAAGCGCCACCTATGTCCTGGATCTAAACAGTTCCTACCGGGGGAGGTGCCGCGCCTCGCGGCGGAGGGGGCGGGACTGCGATATCTTCGTGATCACAACAATCGCCGGGCGTCAAACGCCCCCTCTGGCTCGCAGACTCGCCATCTCCCCCGCGAGGCACGAGGGAGAGTGCGGGTGCTGGTTACTCGCCCCGGAACCGGGGCTGCTCCGCCCAATGCATCTTGTGTACCAGCGTGCCCCAGTAGTTCTCCGTCGGATTCCGAACGAAGATCACCGGCTGCGGGTGCGCCGAGATCAGCACCTCATCGCCGGTGCCCAGTCGCGAGGCGACTTGCCCGTCGAGCACGAGCGACGTGCCGGCGGTGCCGTCGGGCGTTGAGTTCACGCGCGTCATGGTCAGGCTGATGGTCGAGCCGCCGCGCACGACGACGGGGCGGAAGCTGAGCGATTGGGCCGCGATTGGCGTGATGACCAGCGCGTCAACATCGGGCGCGAGGATGGGGCCGCCGGCGCTGGCGTTGTAGGCGGTGGAGCCGATGGGCGTGCTGACGACGACGCCATCGCCCATAGCGGTCGGGCCGCTCTGGCCGTCGATCGAGAGCACCGCCTCGACCATTCGAAACGGCGCGCCGGCGGTGATCACTGCGTCGTTCAGGGCGGCACCGATGATCTCCGGCTCGCCCGCGAGACCGCCGGGCCCGGCGCGCCGGCGCACGCGAACCTCGATCATCCAGCGAGAGAGCAAGTCCAGCTCTCGATCGCCAAAGATCGCCCCCGCGTGCGTGCTCAGCGTCTCCAGATCAAACTGGGCCAACATGCCGAGCTTGCCGAAGTTCAACCCCAGCAGAGGCAGCCGCAAGTGCGCAAATCGGCGCGCCTGCGACAGGATCGTCCCATCGCCGCCCAGGATCATCACGACCTCGGCGCCATTGGTCTCGCTCAGCGACACCGGCCCGTCGGGAAACGCGTCTCGCTCGCCAACGATCTGGCCACCGGCACTCGACACAATCACCCGCACGCGATCAAGCTCGCGGCAGATCTCCGTCTTGGACCGATTGATCAACAAAAGCACTCGACGCGCCATGGGCCAAGCGTAGCGGAGTCTCCCGCTCAAAGGCCCGTGAGCGCAACTCACACCACAAAAGAAAAAACCCCGGCTCATTTGAGCCGGGGTTCGGGGTTCCCAAAGTCGCGAGTCGCGAGTTCCGAGTCGAGAGTTGCGGCCTTCCTTGAGCAGATCGGCCGCACTGATGCCCAGTGCCCGATGCCCAGTGCCTTCCCTCTCGGCCCTCGACCCTCAAACCTCGGCCCTCGTCTTAGAACGCACAGCCGTCGAAGAAGATGGCGAAGAAGAGGTTGTAGTCGGCCTCGGTCACGCCGTTGTTGGTCGTGAGCGCGCCGAAGGGCGGCAGGGCTGAGCCGTCGTCGTTGGCGATGTCGCAGGACGGCAGCGCGTCGAAGTACTCGGCGAAGAACAGGTTGTAGTCGCCTTCGGTCACGCCGTTGTTCGTGCCGCCGGGCAGGCCGATCGGGGGCAGCGCCTCGCCGGTGTCATATGCGATGTCCGCCGGGTTGCAGCGCACCGTCGCCACGATCTCCGGGTAGAGCTGCACGTACTGGTTGCCGGGGATCGTCGAGAAGTCGATCGCACGCGGCTCGCCGAGGTTGAGCGAGCCATCGGGCAGACCGCCGAGGACCTGGTTCGAGACAAAGTTGAACGGGTCGTTGGCGATGAAGCCGGCCAGACGGATGCGCGGGATGCCGCCGCTCGGATCGATACCCAGCTCGCGAACATCGACGGAGAACTCGATGCCGGTCTCAACCGCCAAGGCCGCGGCCTCATCGGCGAAGCCGCCGTTGATGCCCAGGACGTTGGAGTTGTCGATCTGCAGCGCCAGCTTGTTGCCAGCGACTGCACCGAGGTTGCTGTTGATCCACGGGAAGATGCCCGAGCCGGCGGTGGTGTCGATGTTCGCAGCCAGGAGGCGGGGCGAGTAGTTGGCGAAGAGGTTGTTGATGCCGCCGGTGGGGGCGTTGTTCTGCTGGTTGGCGGTCGGGCCGTCGAAGGAGAACGGCGTGGAGCGCTTGCGGCCGCCGTCGTTGGAGCCGTAGTCGAGCGAGAAGCCGCCCGGCGTCTGGAGACGGCCGCTGGTGCGCATGACGGCCGCGTCCATGAAGACGCGGGCCGGGCCGGACCCGTTGGTGATGGCCAAGAAGTAGCTGGCGCTGAAGTCCGCGTCGAACTTCAGGCCGTTGGTGGCGACATCCGGCTCGGTGTCGTCGGCCTCAACACCCATGCGCACGAGGCGATTGAACGAGACGTCAACGTTCGGGCGGAAGGTGGTGTTGCCGGTGCTGCGGCCGCCGCGGACGCGGTTCTGGCCCGAGACGCCCTCGACATCGAAGAACAAGCCGATCTTGTTGAAGTTGGTCTCGAGGTTGCCGGTGATCAGGACATAGACGCGATCGCCCTCGACCTTGGCGTAAAGCGCGTTGAACTCCGAGCCACCGGCGCGATCGGGGTTCGGATACAGGACGAAGGTGCCGCTGTTGCCGCCGATGACACCGGCGGTGTTGGAGTTGTCAACCGAGGCGAGGATGGCGGGGGCGCCGGGCGTGCCGCCGGTGAGCGCGCCGCCGATGTTGCCGTAGCTGGCGCTGCCGCAGTAGAACGAGTCGCCGAGGCCGCCAGCGGGGGTCGAGGCATAGTCAACGAAGAACGCGGGCGTCGGGCTGCCGCCGCCGTTCACGTTCAGGTAGAACTCGGGCGAGAAGCCGGCGTCGAAGCGCAGGCCGAAGCCGTTGCCAACCTGATCGCTCAGGCGTGTGAGAGCGCCGGGGCCGGTGTTGGCCGCGAGCAGGTTCTGGCCGCTGCCCTCGGAGAAATCGGTCTCGAAGAACATGTGGAGCTTGTTGAAGTTGGCCTCGATGTTGCCAGCGACGAAGACATGAAGCGTCTGCGTCGCGGTGTTGGCGTACATGTAGACCGCGTTCAGCTCCGAGCCGCCGCCGCCGACGGCGGTCGCGGTGTTGCTGTTGCCGAAGCCGGTGCCCGTGGTCTGGACGGAGCCGGGGACGAGGACATAGGGCTCGGTGATAGAGAATGAGCCGTCAACGATGACCGCGTCGCTGCCGCTGGCGGGCGTGGTGCTGACGAACTGGTTGCCGGGGGTGGACGAAGCGCCGAGGTCCACGTCGCGCGGATCGGCGAGGTTGTCAGAGTTCTCCGGGAGCGGGCCGATCAGTTGGTTCGAGAGGAAGCTGCTATCGCCCGAGCTGATGATCGCGGCGAACGCGACCTGCCCGCCGACGTAGCTGCCCAGGGCGCTGAACGGGATCGCAAGCTCGATGCCGGTCCGCACGTCCGCCGGGTTGCCCAGCGGGGCACCGTTGCTGCTGTTGGCGACGTTGTCGCCGAAGCCGGTGGGGTTGGCGTTCACCCACTTGGCGGCGCCGTAGTCGTCACCGGCGGTCTTCTTGCCGTCAATCACGGGAACCGCCATGGCCAATGATCCCGCGAGGGCGACCAGAGCCGCGGCCGTACAGACTTGCGTGCGATTCTTCATAACAAACGCTCCCTGATTGTGACGACCTTCGCTGAGGTCGTCTGCTGGTGAAAAGTGTCGGCGACCCGACCGCCCCCGGTGTCAGACAGACACCAAGGGCGCAACATCCCGAACTGACGGGCTTAGACCCATAGTCTAACTCGCGATTTCGACTTGAAACAGCAAAATTCGAGTATGCGGACGGAACTTTTCAGACCCCGGAGGCGGACGGTGCTCTGGTGCTGGCCCGCTGGATCGGGCCGGCGTGGCACGGCCTCAGGAAGTCTTATAGAAGACTTCGGCGTCGTGGCTGCCCTTGGCTCCGCCGGATCCCGCTGCGTTGTTTTTGCAATCTACTCAGAACTTTGACGCGCGACTTTGCATTTGTCCGGAAATTCACGATACTGACTCTCCCAAGCGCGGTCTTCTCGGACGCGGCCGCGTGTGCCGGCTTCCTGAAACCCGCCCGATAGAGTCCCCCCAACCCCCCAACCCCCCGAAGGACCAGACCATGCACGGTGTGTATTCCCAGCAACACGTGACGCAAGCTCACGGTCAGTCCCAGCAGCGCACGCGACTTCAACGGCTCCACGCGTTCACGCTGATTGAGTTGCTCGTGGTCATCGCCATCATCGCCCTGCTCGTGGGCATTCTCCTCCCAGCTTTGGGGAAAGCCCGTGCGCAGGCAAAGAACGCCGCGTGCCTCAGCAACAACCGACAGATGGGCCTGTCGATGACGCTGTACGCCAATGACTCTCGCAGTTGGTACCCGTTCTTCCCGTTTGATCCGAACAACTCGAGCGACCCGGGCCGCGGGCCTTGGACGAACCCTGTTCAGTCGGCGCGGTTCCTGGATCAGCAGTGGCGTCACGGCGGTGTCGCCGGTCTGTTCAGCCTGTATCAGAACGGCGACGGCGCGGACCGCGGCTTCCTCGGCGGCACGTCGGTTGACGACGCGCGGTACTACCCGGGCGGCACGATGACCAAGCCGCTGATGCGCGGTTATCTCGAAGGCTACGGCGTGCTGATCTGTCCGGCGGACCGAGAGGACCGTTTCTACGGCCGCCCGTACACCCCCAGCGCGCCGTCGGAGGCCACCGGCCGCCTCAAGATCCCGACGATCGCCGCGTCCGAAGAGCAGGTGATCAGCTACAACATCAGCTACATGTACATCGCCGGGTTCCTCACCGACGAACGCGTGCTGCCCAAGGCGGCGCCGCTGTGGGGCGATGAGACCAACGGCGTGGACCTGAGCACCCGCTCGTGGTACGGTGCCGCCAGCGGAAGTCCGAGCAACGCCGATGCCGATTTCGCGGGGACCACTCCCGGCAACTACGGCCCGCGGGACAACCACGGGCGCGACGGCGGTAACTGGGTCTTCACCGACGGGCACGCCGAGTTTCTCAAGGGGAACATCCACGAAGAGTTCTTCACCCCCGCGTCCAACCGCGGCCAGTCGGTCAACAGTGTGGACCGCACGCGCTCGCAGCGTTTGCAGACGCTGGACTGACGCTCGTGACGTTCTGTGCTCCTGATTGATGTGTTTTTCAGACGCCCGCGCTCCGCGGGCGTCTGTTTTCTTGGGCCGCGCGAGGATCGGGCCCACCGGTTATCATGGCCGCTCGACGGTCGCCGCGGCTTGCCGAGCGGTATCGCGGCGGCCGAGAGCGGGCTTCGCCCGACCCGCCTCGGAGAGGCGGGTCACCACGGAGAGGTGGGCCACCATGGACGCTTTGCGAACTGCTGACTATTTGGAGGTTCGAGTCTGATGAACAGCGTGGGGCCATCGTCTGCTTCGTCGTCCGCTCGGCACTCGCTCCTGGGTCGAATCGTCCGCGCTCAGGAGTTCGGCCTCGCGATGGTCATCGTCGTGATGCTCCTGGGCCTCACGGCGTACACCCACTTCAGCGACGGGCCCATCAAGCAACTCCAAGTCATCACGCTCACGCCCGGCAGCACCGTCAGCGCTGAGACCGAGAGCGGCTTCACCATCTCCTCGCCCGACGGACGCACGCGCCAGTTCAACGCCAGCGACGGCTACGAGCTGCGCGGGTCGGCACAGGCACCGATCGTGCGGCGAGTGTCCAGCGTCAACAAGTTCCTCAACGCCGACAACCTGATCTCGGTCATGACCGCGACGAGCTTCGTCGCGATTATGGCGGTGGGCATGACGGCGATCATCGTGCTCGGCGGCATCGATCTGTCCGTCGGCTCGATCTACGCGCTGGCGGCGGTGCTGGGCGCGATGGCGATCCAGTGGGTCGCGCCGGGCGATAGCGGCGCGATCTCCGGCGCGCCGGTGGTTACGGCGCTCCTGGTCACAACCATCGCCTGTTGCGGGATCGGCGCGCTCTGCGGACTCGTCAACGGCGTCGCAACCGTGGGCCTGAACGTCCATCCGTTCATCATCACGCTCGGCGGCATGGCGATCTATCGCGGCATCGCGTTCGTGACCACCAAGGGACAGACGATCTCCGGGGCCGAGTCGCTGCAGAGCGGCGCGTTCAAGGCGACGTATCTCGGCGTCACGCCGGTGCCGCTGATCCTCATGGTGATCATCGCGGCGATCGGTGTGTTCATCTTCTCGCAGACGGTCTTCGGCCGGCGGATCTTCGCGATCGGCGGCAACGAGGTCGCGGCGAAGTACGCCGGCGTGCCTGTGGGCCGGATCAAGATCATCTGCTTCACGCTCTGCGGCCTGCTGGCGGGGCTGAGCGCGATGATGTACCTGGGGTATTACGGGGCGGCCAGCAGTGCCGCGGGTCAGGGGTATGAGCTGAACGTGATCGCGGCGGCGGTGGTCGGCGGCGCCTCGCTCTCGGGCGGGCGCGGCTCGGCACTGGGGGCAGTGCTTGGGGCGGTGATCATCCAGCTGATCGACAACAGCATCCTGATGATCGGCGTGCCGCAGCAGTACAAGGACATCGTGATCGGCCTGGCGATCGTGATCGCGGTGGTGATCGACCAGACGAAGAACCGGGTGGGGGCGCGGAAGTAGCGGGCGGTGGGGGCAAAGGATTCTTGATCGGCGTGCCACCGACCCGTCTTCGGGTCGGTGCATCTGCGTGCAGAATCCCGAGTACGCAGAGAACGCAGGGTGTGCGCGGGAACGCAGAGGAAAGACCTCGGACGTGTACACGGAGAGGGCGGAGCGCGCGGAGGTACACCGAGAGGGGAGCGGGGAGGGGCAAAGGCAGGCGCAGGGTGGCAACGGGCGGATCGGTCTGGTCGCGGTTCGGCCCGTCCCGTCGCCCGCGGCTTCCCCTCTGCTCACGGCCCAGACGCACGCCGCCCGCACGATCCCCGGACGATCTCGCCTCTGGCGGCGATCACGCCGCTGATTCCTGCGTGCTGACGGCTGAAAGCTGGCGGCTGAAGGCTGACCGCCGGGCGGTCAAAAATCCCCCTCCCCGCTGCGTCCAGATCGGGTACGCTGGCGAAGACAATCGTGCCCCGCGTGTGGGCCAGAACTGTGCCGGCGCGAGCCGCTCGGCCAAGGAGTGAATCGATGAAGTTTGGATTCAAAGCCGTGATGACTGGTGTGGCGGTGCTGGGTTTGGCCGGCGCGGTGTTTGCGATGGCCAATGCCGCGCAGCCGAAGATGAAGACCTACCGCATCGGCCTGATCGCCAAGAGCCAGAGCAACCCGGTGTTCATCGCGGCCCGCACGGGCGCGATGGACGCCGCGAAGGCCCTGGGCGAGAAGATGAACGCCAAGATCGAGATCGACTGGCGCACGCCGACCGACGAGGATGCGCAGAAGCAGGCCGACGCGATCGAGCAGTTGACCGCCACCGGCGTTGACGGCATCGCGGTGAGCTGCACCGACGCCAAGATCCTGACCGGCGCGATCAACAGCGCCGTGGACAAGGGCGTGCCGGTCGTGACGTTTGACTCTGACGCGCCGGCCAGCAAGCGCTTCGCCTACTACGGGACCGATGACTTTGCTTGCGGGCAGCAGCTCGGCCGCGAGTTGGCGAAGGCCATGGGCGGCAAGGGTGTGGTCGCGGTGCTCGCGGGCAATCAGACGGCCCCGAACCTGCAAGGCCGCGTGCGCGGCGTGAAGGACGCGATCGAGAAGGAGTTCAAGGACATCAAGATCCTCGAGGTCTACTACCACAAGGAAACCGCCCAGGACGCGGTGGCCAAGGTCGAGCAGGTGCAAGCGGCCAACCCGCAGATCACCGGCTGGGCGATGGTCGGCGGCTGGCCGCTGTTCACCGAGAACGCGCTGGACAAGATCAAGGGCAAGGCCAAGGTCGTCGCAGTCGATGCGCTGCCCGCGCAGCTCAACTACGTCGATCGCGGCGAGGTTGACGTGCTGCTGGGCCAGAAGGTCTACGAGTGGGGCTACGAGAGCGTGGGCCTGCTCATGAACAAGATCACCAAGAACGAGTCGCCCAAGGAGCCGATCATCAAGGCCGACCTGGTGCCGGTGACGAAGGCGAACGTGGTTGAGTATCGGAAGAACTGGGACAAGTGGCTGGGGAAGGAAGCGAAGAAGTAAGTCGCGAGTCGCGAGTTCCGAGTCGCGAGTGAAGAGACATGAGACCCCGACGCTTGGAGCGTCGGGGTTTTTTTATGCTCTGTGTGCGCGATGGGTTGCGCGACGCACGTGTGCTGTCTTGCGGACGCTACGCTCGGCGGTGAAAGCCGCGATGTACACGAAGTTTGGGCCGCCGGAGGTGGTGCGGATTCAGGACGTGCCCGAGCCGACGCCGCGTGGCGACGAGGTGCTGATCCGCGTTCATGCCACGACGGTGACGACGGCCGATTGGCGGGTGCGTGCCAGGGCGATGCCCGCGCCGGTGTTCACGCTGATCGCTCCGTTGGTGCTGGGCGTGTTCGGGCCGCGGAAGCGGGTGCTGGGCACGGAGTGCGCGGGGGTTGTCGAGGCGGTGGGCGCGGGGGTGACGACGTTCAAGCCCGGTGATCGCGTGGTGGCGGTGGTGGGCGCGAAGTTTGGCGCGCACGCCGAACTCGTGTGCGTGCGTCAAGACGCGGCCATCGTGAAGGAGCCGGCGAATCTGACGTTCAACGAGGCGGTCGCGATCCCGTTCGGGGGCCTGGTCGCGCTGCACTGTCTGCGTGATCTGGCCGAGCTTCAGCCCGGCCAGCGCGTGCTGGTGATCGGTGCTTCTGGCGCGATCGGCGTGGCGGCGGTGCAGTTGGCCACGCACATGGGCGCGGAGGTCACCGGGGTGTGCAGCGCGGCGAACATCGATCGCGTGCGAGCGCTCGGGGCGTCGGCGGTGATCGACCGGAACACGCAGGACTACACCCTTGGCCCGGCGGTCTTCGACGTCGTCATCGACACCGTGGGGGCGACGTCGTTTGCACGCTGCAAGGGAGTGGTGCGGCGCGGCGGGCAGTTCATCGCGGTGCTCATGGGGCTCACCGAGTTCTGGCAGATGGCGTGGACCCGATTCGTCGGGAGCCGGCGCGTCCGCGGGGCGATCGTCGTTGAGAAGAAGGCCGACCTGGCGCATCTGATGGCACTGGCCGAGGCGGGCCATCTCAAGCCCGTGATCGACAGCACGTACCCGTTCACCGAGATCGTGAGCGCGCACCGGCGCGTGGACACCGGGCGCAAGGTCGGGAGCGTGGTTGTCACGCTCGCGCCGGTGTGAACCGGCCTCGCGGCGGCGAGGGGCCGATCGCGGGCCGGGCAGACCACGCGTCACGGCTGCGATGGCGATGGCGGCGGCGTGGCGGAGTCGCGGATGACGGTGTCGGTGGTGGAGATCGTCCAGTTGTCGCTGAAGAAGCCGGCGGCGCGGATGGCGGGGAAGGAGTTGGCGAGGAAGTCGGGGGCCAGGAGGGCGAAGTCGGGGAAGCCGACGCCGCTGGTGTAGATGGGCAGGAGGGCGGCGGCGCGGAGGAGGTTTGCGTCGCTGGCGGTGATGGCGGCGCGGGTGATGTTCCATGGAGCGGCGGGGAAGGTGATCAGCAGGAGCGAGCGGCCCGGGAGTGTGCGCTCGCCGAGGCGCGCGTTGCTGGGACCGACGGCGACTGGTGCGGTGGGCACGAACGCGCCGGCGTGTACGCCGATGACCAGCATCCGCTCGCTGTCGGCACTGGACCGGGATGTGATGAAGAATGGCGAAACGACCGAGCCGGGGCGCATGAAGCGGGCGAAGCCGTTGCCCTGGTACCACCAGCGCTCGGCGAGGTATCGCGCCACCGACAGGGCCGCGGCGGTGTCTTCCGGCGTGCCGGTGTCGTGGACGTAGAACGCGAAGCCGTCCATGAGGGCGTACTTGAAGAGCCCGGCGTTGCGTGGCGACTTGACCGGCGACGCCGCGGGCGAGCCGGGGGTGGCGGGGGCGGGGGCGGCGGCGGCGGCGGCGGCGAGCGCGGGGGACGCGAGGCCCACGGGCAGCGCGAGCAGGGCCGGGTGCATGACGCGG
>JALHNK010000130.1 GCA_022843565.1 Phycisphaerales bacterium | reverse complement strand
GGACGCGCCACTTCTCAAACGCCGGCCCGTTGTGAATGTCCGCCGGCACGCGATCATCAAAGAACGCGAAGCGACGGCTGGTATCCGCCAGCACATCCACGCGGCGGAGCTTGTGCTGGAGCTGGCGAGCCTCATGCACGAGCGCCTGGTTGTGGGCCATGAACTCGCCACGCGTGGGGAGCAATCCCTCGACCAGCGCGTGATGGATGAAGATCTCGCGGCTCAGCTTCGGGTCGATCGATCCAAAGTGAACGCGACGCTTCTCTGCCAACACCAAGCCCAGCAGCGACACGCGCTCGTACGCCATCACTCGGGCGCTGCGCTCGTCGTAGTGCGGCTCCGAGTGCGCTCGCTTGAGCAGGTGCTCGCCCGCCTGCTCGATCCACTCCGGCTTCACTCGCGCGATGTTGCGCGCGTAGAGCTTCGTCGTGCGCACCAGCTCACCGGCGACGACCCAGTCGGGGTTGGCCTTGAAGAGGCCCGAGCCGGGGAAGATCGCGAACTTGACGCCTCGTGCGCCGTCGTACTCAAAGCCGCTTGATTCCTTGCCGCGCTTACCGACGCTGGCGATGAGGCCGGTGAGCATCGCGCGATGGATCGCCTCGTACAGCGGCGAAATCGGAACGTTGCTCGGCTTCTCCTCGCGCGAGGTGCCGGGGATCGGCGCACCGCCCATGGACCCGGCGTGCAGCTCCCTGCGCTGCGTGGCCCGCGGCAGCAACTGATCACGCCTGGCGTGCCGACGCTGCTCCTCGCGGCGCGGGTCGTGCCGCTCGCTCGACGCCCGCCCCGCGCCCGAGAGCCCGACGCTCCCGCCCGGCAGCTCGCCGATCATCTCGATGAGCTGGCGATGCACATCCTCCCACTCGCGAAGCCGCACGAACGAGAGGTACTCGCTGCGGCAAAGCTTGCGCAAGCGCGACGAGCTCAGGCGCGCCGACTGGTCCTTGTAGTACCACCAGAGCTTCAGCAGGCTGACGAAGTCGCTCAGCTCATCGCGGAAGCGCCGATGCAGCGCGTCGGCCTTTTGCTGCTCGGCCAGCGGTCGCTCGCGCGGGTCGATCACGCTCATCGCGGCCACGATGATCAGCACTTCTTCCAGCGCCCCGACCATCGCGCGAGTCTCACGCTCCGCGGGGGCCGCGACACATGCTGCACCGGCGCGGCCCGCCGGCCCACCACTCATCCGCGACGCCGGACCGCTCTGCGGGCGCCGCCTCGCCGCGGCGGCCAGCAGCTCGTTCTCTCGCGCCGCGAGGATGATCCGCGCCACGCTCGGCTCCACCGGCAATCTGGCCATGAGCACGCCCATCGGCGTCAGTTCGCCCGCGTCGTCCACCGCCTGAAGCTGGCGCAGCGTCTCGTACGCGTCGGCCACCATGCGCTCTTCCGGTGGCTCGACGAACGGGAATGTCGCAGGGTCTCCGAGTCGCAGCGCCTTCATCTGGAGCAGGACGCTCGCGAGGTTCGTGCGCTGGATCTCCGGCTGCGTGAACTCGGGCCTGGCGTTGAAGTCGATCTCCGAGAACAAGCGAATGCACACGCCCGGCCCGATGCGCCCGCACCGCCCGGCGCGCTGCTGCGCGCTTGCGCGGCTGATCGCTTCGATCGGCAGGCGCTGCACCTTGGTCTTGGGGCTGTAGCGACTGATGCGCGCAAAGCCGCAGTCGATGACGCCGCGGATGCCCGGGACGGTGATGCTGGTCTCGGCGATGTTCGTTGCCAGCACGATGCGCCGCTTGGCCCCGCGTTGAAAGACGCGCATCTGCTCCGCGGCGCTGAGCCTTGCCAGCAATGGCAGGATCTCGGCGTGTTTGCCCCAGCCTGCTTCTTCCAGCAGCTCGATCGTCTCGCGGATCTCGCGCTCGCTGGCAAGGAACACCAAGATGTCGCCATCGGTCTCGCCGGCGAGTTCCGCGACCGCCGAGACGATCGCGTGCTCCATGGTGTCTTCGAGTTCGTCCTCGTCCTGCGCGCTGATCTCGCGATAGCGAAGCTCGACCGGGTATGTTCGCCCGCTGACGAGGATGATCGGCGCGTTGTCGAAGTGCTTGCTGAAGCGCTCGGGGTCGATCGTCGCGCTGGTGATCACCAGCTTCAGGTCCGGCCGCTTGGGCAAGAGCTGGCGCAGGTAGCCCAGGATGAAGTCGATGTTGAGCGATCGCTCATGCGCCTCATCGATGATGATCGTGTCGTACTGCTCCAGCAGCGGGTCGCTCTGCACTTCGGCAAGCAGGATGCCGTCGGTCATCACCTTGACCAGTGTGTTCGGCGTGGTCTGATCGCCGAAGCGGACCTTGAAGCCAACGCTGTCGCCCACGCGCACGCCGAGTTCTTCCGCGAGGCGCGCCGAAACCGACCGTGCAGCGATGCGGCGCGGCTGCGTGTGGCCGATCATGCCCGCGACGCCCCGCCCGGCCATGAGGCAGATCTTGGGGAGCTGTGTGCTCTTGCCGCTGCCGGTCTCGCCGCAGACGATGACGACCTGATGCTTGGTGATCGCGTCGATGATCTCTTGGCGGCGCTCGGAGATCGGCAGTTCGGGCGGAAAGACCGGCCTGGGCGCGCTGGCGGCCCGGCGCGCCCGCCGACCCTGTGAACGTTCGATATCACGCTCGAGACGAACGATCGCCTCGTCCATCGACGGGCCCGCTCTTCCGCGGCCGCCGCTCGACGTCGCCCGCCGGATCCCGAGCAGCCGCTGCGTGAGCCGGCGCTGGTCCTGTGTCATGCACGAAGCGATGCGACGCATCAGGTCTTCGGGCGTCGGCACGGGCACCGGGGGGCCCATCGCGGCGCTGCGCGGCCCCGGCGCGGCGCGCGGCTCGTCCCGTTGCTCCGGACGCCGAGCACCACTGCGCCCCGCGTTGCGCTGACCCCGTGGATCGCTTGATTGCTCGGATTCGCTCGGTTGCAACGCCATGCCTCTCGCAACGATAGCGGCACACCCGAACACTCCCCCCGCCGCCGATCCCCCACTCGCCCTGCCCCGATGGTCAACGCCTGACGGAGCCTCGTGCCGATGGACTCTGTGGCAATGTGCCTCCCGGCCCGCGGCGGGCGGGAAACCCGCCGCAGAAACAGATATGCGTAAAACAACGGACTCCGCTGCACGCAACTGCAATCGGGGGGAACGGCACCACGCGGACGGTCGAGCGTTGGGGCGATCACCCCAGCGCCATCGCCAAAGCAGTTGGATGATGCAGACGGTGGCGCGGAGGGAAAACCCGCGCCGGGTCAGCGCCGCGAGCCGGCCGCGAGCCGCTCAGGGCTCCGCGCCGCTCAGAGCTGTTCTTTGAGATTGGCGCTGGCGCGGAAGCCGCAGGAAATCGAGGGCTTGATCTCGATAACTTCCTTGGTGATGGGGCTGACACCCTTGCGAGCGGGGCGATTGCGCTTGATGAAGGTTCCAAAGCCGCTGATTGCGACCTTTTCGTCCTCTTTGAGGCCCCGCGCGATGCAGTTGAGCACGGTGTCAACCAAGCGGGCCGCTTCGGCCTTGGTGGTCTTGAGTTCCACGCCAACAGATTCGATGAGATCAGTCTTGTTCATGAGGCACGCCTCCCGTTCGCCCGCTTCGTCGCTTCCGCAACAAACGATATGCTCGTTTAGACTAGCACAAATTCGACGGGTGTCAATATGGGTAAGGCCACTTCGTGCATGAAACCCGTTTACAAAGCGCACTGATTTTGGTCTGATCACGCCTCGACCGTGCGTGAGTTTCGCGGTCGATCGGCGCAAAGTGGTGTACACTCATGACAATGAGTCAGCCCTCTCCAGGATCACAGCCCTCACCGACGCCCGAGGCCCGCGGGCCTCAGCCCAAGCAACCGCTGCGCTGGAATGTTGTCCTGCTTGATGACAACGACCACTCGTTTCCGTACGTCATCCGCATGCTGCAGGAGCTTTTCTACCTCAACGAGAAGCAAGCGGCGGAGATCGCCGATCAGATTCACACCCAGGGGCGCGCGATCGTCTTCACCACGCACCGCGAGCACGCCGAGCTGAAGGTCGAGCAGGTCGTCGGCTTTGGCCGCGATCCGCACCTGCCCTCGAGCAAGGGTGCGATGAGTGTCGTGCTTGAGCCGGTGACCTGACTCGCGACACGCCCTCACCCGCCGCGGCAGGCGGACCAGCCGCGCAAACCAAGCACTCGTGCTCGGTCCGAGAACCTCTCGCTTCTCGCGACTCGTTGCTCACGCCACCGGGTGCTCGATTGACCAGGCTGTCGCGTTGGTCTTGGGCAGGAACCCCAGCGCCGCCGCTTCGTCAAAGAACCGCTGCACCGCGCTCAGCGACGCGTCGGTCGGCTCGTACCGCAGATACTCCGTGACATAGCGCCGGGCCAAGTCGCGGGGCCAGCCCCGCTCCAGCGCCGATCGATCGACGATCCAGTCCAGCCGCATCGCGTTCCGCCGACGCTGCCGATCAAGCAGGATCGCGACGCTGCGCAGCGCCGCACACCGCGGCGAATCCGCCTCCACGTCCGCCGCGCGTGCCATCCACATCGCGTACACAAACGGGAGCCCCGTGAGTTCCTTCCACGCCAGACCAAGATCCAGCTCGTACGCGTACGTGCCCTCCGGCGGCGCGCCGCTGACCACCTTGTCGCCGATCAGCAGCAGCGCATCGGGCCACGCGCCGGCCCCCGCCGCGGCGTGAGGGCCGTCAAACAGCTCCAGCGACGGGCTCGCACTGAAGGATCGCGCCAGGATCACGCGAGCCAGAATGACCGACGTGTGCGATTCGACATCGCACGCCAAACGCGTCACGCGATCAAACGGTGTTCGCGAGTACAGCCGCACCGTCAGCGTCGGGCCGTCGCAGCCGATCATGCCCACCGGCACGAGCGTGAGCTCGGAACCTGCGGTCGGGGCTTGCACCACCCCGCCGCGACCGCCCGCCCCACCACCCGTCGTCGCGCCGGCCAAGTCCACGATCGACGCCAGCGCCAGGTCCACCTCACCGGCACGCAGCATCGACGCAAGCATCGCCGGCGGTGCCGGGCGCATCGCGATCTGATCGAACGCCTCCAGCCCCGCCACCAGAGGGAGGGTGTTCAGGTACTTCACATAGCCGATCTTGACGGGTTCAGTCATCGCCGGCAGGATAGATCAGCCGCCCGCGGCCTGCCCCCCCGCACCCCCCGATCCCGCCTCACCCCCCTCACCCCCCTCACCCCCCGCCCCCTTCGGCGGTGCCATCGAGAACGCCCACGCCGGCCCCTGAAGCTCGCAGGGCCCGACGCGGATCGTCGCCTTGTCGCCGCGCTGACCGAGCAGTTGTGTTTGTTCCCAGGGGATTGATGCGCTCGGAAAGCGGATGACGCGCCCGAGCCATGCCGGGCGCAGGTGAAGCATCCGCTCATCCACCGAAATGTGAACACAGCCGCCGAAGTTCGAGAAAGAGTTGACGCGGACGGACTGGAACTGCTTGGTCACGCCCCTGGCGTCGATCTCACGAGCCGGAAATGGGGCGAGGGCCTTGAGCAGAGGCACCGTCATCGCGCGAATGACCAGCAGCACCAGAGCGACATCAAGGATCGCGAAGACGCAGGCAATGGCGACAATCTGCCAGGTGGTCATCGCGAGCTCCTGATCGACCGGTGACGCTCGCTGGGTCATCGAGTCATCATCGAACCGATGCCGCGCCGAACGCCGCGGCACCTGACGGAACCATTCCCGCAAGGCTCTGGCTCAGCAGGGTGTCGGATCATGGTACACTGTGCGCTCGCAACGATTCGATTCGTCGTGAACGACATCGGAGCGTCCGCCGATTTCCCCGGAGCAGAGCCATGGCAAAGAAGAGCAAGTCCAAGCCCGCCAAGAAGACCCCAAGCGCCCCCGCAGCCAAGGCCAAGCCCGGCGCCAAGAGTGCCAAGGCCAAGGCGTCTGCAAAGCCCGCGAAGGCGGCCCCAAAGGCCAAGGCGAGCGCCAAGCCCATCGCCAAGGGCAAATCGCCCGCGGGGGCCAAAGCACCACAGGGCATGCGCCCGGTCAGCACCGGCTCGGGCGCGTCGCCGATGGAGCTGGGCTCGAAGCTCGTGAGCCTGTTCAACACCGGCCAGATCGGCGAGTGCGAGAAGCTCTGGGATCGCTCGATCGTCTCGTGCGAGGGGATGGGCGTCGGGCTCGAGTGGGCCGGGCTGGCGGCAGTCGAGGCCAAGAACGCCGAATGGAACGGCAAGCACACCATGCTGGGCGGTGCCGCGGAGGGGCCCTTCGTCGGCAGCACGGGCTTCGCAGTGAAGTTCCGGCTGCATGTGAAGGTGAACGAAACCGGTGCGGAAATGGTCATGAACGAAGTCGGCGTCTACACCGTCCAGAACGGCAAGATCGTTCGCGAAGAGTTCATGTATGGGATGTGAGGCGGAAGCCGCCAGCGGTCAGCCTTCAGCAGGCAGCCGTCAGCAGACAGGCAAATGAGCCCGCCGGCGCGACGCCGCGTCGCGGAGCGTTTTCTGCGTTCCGCTTCAGGCTGAAGGCTGGAAGCTGAAAGCTGGCGGCTGAAAGCTGAAGGCTCCCCACTCACTCATCGAAGCGCACGAACTCAACGTTCGCGTGTTCGACACCGTAGCGGAACTCCACGGTCGAGTGCGCCGAATCGGAGTAGGTGTGCCAGCGGGCCATGAGCCAGAGCATGACGCCCAGGCACACCCAGGCACCGATCTCGCCGGACAGGTGTCGGCGCGTGAAGCACAGCAGGCCGCAGGTGATCGTCGTCAGCAGCAGCTTCCACCCCGCCAGGATCCAGCCGCAGTTGAACTGCATGATCCAGCGGGCCAGCGGGTTGGCCTCGTTAAACCCGGCGGTGTTCAGATAGTTCAACGTGACAATCAGATCCACGGCGCACATGAGCAACACCAGCGCCACCAGCAGCACGACTCGAACGTCACGCCTCGCCAGCCGCTCGGGCCCGGAGGCTGTTGACGCCGAAGATGCAGCCAAGGCCGTCGAACGCGAATCGCCGGGACCCGCGGCGGGCGTGGCGCTCATCGCGCGTGCCGACATCGACCCACCGTGCGCTCGGCCAAAGATCGTGAAGCTCGCCATGTTGCTGGCCCTCTACGGTCTGCGCCGGAGAGTTCGGCGCGTCCTCGGCGACGGCCGAGATCGCAGGACATCGGGCGTTTCTGGGGCTGAGTTCAGCAACCCAACACGCCCCGTGCTCGTACCATCAGTTTGGGTCGCGCGGTTCTCGGGCCTTGGTTCGCTGCAAACGTGCAGGACGCCCGCCGGAGCGCCGAAAACCACCAAGGCCATCACGGCCTGAATCCCGGGTGTTCTTGCGTTCGCTCATGCATGTTGGCACGCTACAACCTGTCGCCCTGCTGATCGCGCTCGCTGGCGCCTTGGTCGCCATGCCCGCAATCGCGCAGGACGCGCCGCCCCGCCAACCCCCCGTACCCCCCGCCCCCGCCGTACCCCCCGCGCCACCCGCCCCGGTCGTGCCCGCCGAGGTGCCGGCGATCGAGAGCCCGGTCTTTGTGAACGAGTCCCCCGCGGCTCAGGACGGCCTCACGCGCCTCCGCGAGCTCGTTCGCGACGGCGCGCTCGACCAGGCCGCGACGCTCAGCACCCGGCTGCTGAACGAAGAGAGCGGCGCACTGATCATCCAGACCGACGACACGTCGCTCTACCGCCCGCTGCGCGATCTCGTTCACGAGATCCTGCTCAGCGATCCCCGTTTGCTGGAGCGATTCCGCGCGATCCGCACGCTTCTGGCCGGTGAGGCCCTCAGCGCGGGCGATGCCGAGAGCGTCGAACGCAGCGCCCAGCTCACGCAGCCCGGCCTCATCGCGACGCTGCAACTGGCGCGGCTGGACCTGAGCGCCGGCCGCTTCGGTGCCTGCCGCCGGCGCATCGCGAGCGTTGAGCGACACCCGGACCTCGTCGGCCCCGCGCGTCAAGAGGCGGCCGCGATCGTGCAAGAGCTGGCGAGATTTCACCCGCCGGCGGGCCCTCTGGGCGAGCGCCTCGGCGTCAAGAGCATCGCCGCCACGCCGCCCACCCCCGGGGCAGGCGAAACTGTCGGAGCCACACCGGCCCCGACCGACGCGACCGCCCCAGACGCCCCGCTGGACTTCGGTTCTCTCGTCGCTCGCCCGCTCTGGCAGCAGGAGATCGGGCCGGAAGACCTTTCAACTCCGGCGCCGCCGCGCTGGCTGTCGGGCACATCGCGGATGCTCGACGCTCTGCCAGCGAGCGCTCGCGAGCTTCGGATCCTGCCTCTGAGCGGCGACGATCGTGTCGTGGTGCAGCGCGACCACGCGATCATGGCGCTGGACGCGTCGACGCTGCACCCGCTGTGGTCGTTCGACACGATGCCGGCGGGGATCGACCCCAGCGATGTGCGCGCGGGCATGGAAGCCGAGGAACTCTCAACGCCCGCGTTCGCCGGCGGGCTGGTGCTCTCAACACTGATCAAGGAGAGCGATCGAGGCGGCACCGAGCAGGAGCTTGTCGCGCTTGACGCCCGCACCGGGCGCGTGCGCTGGGTCGTTAACGCCGCGGAGATCGACACATCGATCGGCCGGAGCGGCCAGTTGCGCGGCGCGATCCTGGCCGACGCCGACACTGCGGTGGTCGGCATCCGAAAGCGCATGCCCGAGCGTCGGCTCGCGGCGTTGTACCTCGCCGGGATCGACATCAACTCCGGACGCACGCGCTGGTCGACGCTGATCGGCGCCTCGGGCCTGCTGCCGTTCGCCACCGGCTCGCCCGTCGTCGATTCGGGCATTCTCGACGATGGAATCGTCTACCGCAGCGATCGGCTCGGCGTGGTTTGCGCCGTCGAGGCGACCAGCGGCCGGGTGCTCTGGGTCCGTCGCCTGCCGGTGGAGCTTGCGCCCATGCGATCGGGCGCGCGCAACGAGGCGTGGCAGCAGAACGCACCCGTTTTGATCGGCGAGTCCGTCTTTGTCATCACACCGGATCGCACCGAGATCCTGCGCCTCAGTGCGACCACGGGTCGCGTCGAGGCGCGGAGCCCCACTGACGTGTTCTTCGCTCCGTCGTACCTGCTCAAGCACGGCAGCACGCTGATCGCGGTGAGCGACTCACGCGTGTGCGCCGTGAGCGCCGCCTCGTTCGGCGATGCGAGCAAGATCCGCGCCACGAGCACGATCGAGACGCCGGGGATCTGGGGTCGCGTGCGAGTTGATCAGGGTCGCGTGCTGGTGCCGCTGGTCAGCGGGCTGGCGGTGTTCGATCCGGGCGAACTTGGCGCGCCCAAGAGCGTGGTGCGGCTGGATCGACCGGGCAACCCGATGCTCGTGGGCGAGCAGCTTGTGGTGACCGACGACGCTCGCGTGCTGGTGTACAGCGACTGGCAACGGGCCGAGCGCGTGCTGACGCGGAGCATCCAAGAGCGCCCGGCCGACCCGGCGCCGGCGATCGCGTTGCTGGAGCTGGCGGCGCGCACGGGGCGACTGGCGCGCGCGGTGCAGGCGATCGACGCCGCGAAGGCGGCACTGGACACCCAGCGATCGGGAAACAACGCCGGTGGGGCGAGGGCCACAGGGGGAGATTCTGACGCAGAGTCGCTGCGGTTGTGGGACATCTCGGTCGCGCTGGTCGATGCGCAGTTGGCCCGGGCGCAGCACGAGAGCGCCGCCAAGGGCCCCGGCGGCCAACTCGACGCGCCGATTGTCGACGTCATCGAGCGTCTGTCAGTCCTGGCCAAGACGCCGAACCAGCGGGTGACGCAGATGCTGCTGTCGGCCCAGGCGATGCTGGTGCAGAACCGCCCGGGCGACGCGATCAAGCTCTGCCAGAGCGTGCTCGCCGATGAGGCCCTGAGCGCGGCGCAGTTCATCACCCCGCGAGCGACCGCACGGGCCGATCAGGAGAGCACGCGCCGGCTGGAGCAGTGCATCCGCTCCGGCGGGCGTCGCGACTACGCGGAGTTCGATGCCCTCGCCAGCGCCGAGTTGCAGGCACTGCTCGCCCGAGCAACCCCCGCCCCACTCCCACCCGCGCCCGCCACGCCCGGACCGGCCCCGGCCAGCGCGGTGCCGCCGTCACCGGTCGCGAACGCCTCGCCGCCGACGCCTGAGGACTTTGAGACGATCGCGCGTCGGTATCCCGTCGCGCTGGCGAGCCTGCGTGCGTGGTCGCTGGCCAGTGCGGCGCACGAGAGCACCGGCCAGGCCC
>JALHNK010000129.1 GCA_022843565.1 Phycisphaerales bacterium | reverse complement strand
GGTCATCGCGATCATCGCGCTGCTGGTTGGCATCCTGCTTCCGGCGCTCGGCAGCGCCCGCAAGGAAGCCAAGGCGATCAAGTGCGCCGCCAATGCCCGCTCGGTGGCCCAGGGCGTCACGATCTATCTCACGGACAACAAGGGCGTCTACCCCGCGGCGTACGTCTACGGCAACACCACCGACACCGGCACGTGGCGCCTCCAGGATCAGCAGGACACCAACCCGCAGGCCGGCAACGGCTACGTCCACTGGTCCTACGCGCTGTTCAGCAGCGGCAACGTCCCGAGCAACACCTTCGAGTGCCCCGAGGTCTGGAATGGCGGTGCCCCGCGCACCAATCCGGGCGAGGACGCACGCGACTGGGAGCCGGGCCAAGTCAACGACATCGGCGGCTCTTCCCCCTCGACCACGCCCACTGATCGCCAGGTGAAGCGCATGGCTTACACCGGCAACGCCGCGATCTTCCCGCGTAACAAGTTCTCCGGCAGCGGAACACGCCTGAACCGCTTCGTCAAGGACAGCGAGACGAGCAACGTGAGCAAGACGATCCTCGTCACTGAGTTCCTGAACAGCGTCAACTGGGACACGCTGAAGGACGACGGCGACAAGATCAAGAGCCACCGCTCGCTGATGCCGTTCGTCGGCCTGTCGTCGGGCTCAGACGTCTACAACGAGCCGATCGGCGGCTCGGTGCCGCGGTTCACCTATCCGGAACTCTCGGCGATCCTCCCCTCGGACCAGCTCGGCCTGAATGCCATTGCCAACGCCAACTCAGCACTGAACGCGGTTGGGCGGCATCATCCGGGCGCGGTCGGTCGCTTCGGCGGCACCGCGAACTTCTCGTTCCTCGATGGTCACGTCGAGCGGTTGAAGGTTCAGGAGACGGTTGAGAAGAAGCTCTGGGGCGACAAGGTCTACAGCCTCACGGGCTCGGGCACCAAAGTCAGGCCGTGAGTGTGGGATGCTTCCGCGATGCGGTGACGGCCGTCCGGGTCGTGTGCTGAAGCGGGAGCGCGGTTGGAGCAGGCCCGCATGGCCGCGGGCGAGAGAAAGGGAACAAGTCGGAGCGTCGCGCGGCTGGAATCGCGTGACGTTGTGTGTGCGGTATCAATGCGTTCGGCGTGTGCCGGCCGCTGTGTTTGTCACTCTGTCTGCATTCTTTTGGAGAGACCCATGAAGACGAATCGTTTGATCGCGGCGGCCCTCGTGGCTGCTTCGGGCCTCGCCTGCGGCGTGGCTCAAGCCCAGAACAACGTTGTGAACATCAGCGGCGCAACCCTGTTCCAGAACTTCTTCATCTCCCCCTCGTCCACCAACGACTTCCTCGACGTTGACGGCGATAGCGTCGCTGGCATTTTCAACAACGGCCCCGACCAGCTGTGCGCTGGCTCCATCCCCAGCAACAGCTTCTTCAACATCAACTACCGCGTCGTTGGCTCCGGCAACGGCGTCACCGAGTCCTTCCGCTGGGGCCAGACGTTCCAGACTGCCCTCGGCGTCCCCGGCGCGCTCGCGCCGAGCGGCAACGCCCTCTCAGCCGCCTACTTCAACCGCAACCAGTACTCCGTCAACGGCCTGCTCAACGGCCTTGCGAACGCTGGCAATCCCGCCTCGACGCCGATGACCACGACCCTGGTCGCCCCCTTCAGCGGCATCTACGCCGCCCCGAACAACCCCGCCGGCGGTGGCATCCGTATTGACCTCGGCATTACCGACGTTCCCGCCGCCTTCGCCGTGCGATTCGGCCCCGCCGCCCAGGCAGAGTTCAACCGCACCCCCGGTTCCAACGGCTACGGCCAGAACCCCGGCCTCGGCAAGAACCGTGACGGCAGCGCAAGCACCCAGAATAGCCTTTTGACCCCCATCTCCAACTCCAACCCCGCCGTCGCTCCGGTGTACAACCTCAACCTGTTCACCACCCCCGCCGCGGCGGACGCGAACACAGTCTTCGATACCCCGGTCGCGATCTCGCCGATTGCCGCGATCACCAACCTCGGCACCGGCATGTCGCAGATCAAGGTCAGCGAGCTGCGTCACATGAACGTGACCGGCCGTCTCCCCTCGGGCGAGAACCTCATCATGGTCACCCGCGATGCCGGCTCGGGCACGCGCAACGGCTTCTGCAACAGCATCGGCCACGATCCCTCGTGGGGCTCGGGCGACAACATCGGCGTGCAGAACACCGCCGCGGCCAACTTCGTCACCGGCCCGAACTACCTGCCCACCTTCAAGGGCGGCACCGGCCAGCTCGAGAGCACCGTTCTGAACTCCCGCCTCGGCATCGGCTACTCGGGCGCTGAGCGCGCCTCGTCCGGCTCCGCCCCCGCCTCCTACATCACCGCGGGCCGCCTCGAGTTCCTCGCGGTTCAGAATGACATCATCGGCGGCACCAACTACGCCCGCCCCTCGATCGGCAACCTGCTGAACAACGACGCCAACGGCTTCAACATCTCAGGCGTGCAGACCTTCGTCAGCATCGGCGACCCGCGCAACCAGCTCGAGATCGGCGGCACCCCGGGCAACACCAACCCCCGCATCCGCAACTCCGCAGCCGCTGCGTATCTGAACAACATCACCCGCAGCATCGAGGCCTTCGTCAGCGTCCCCGGTGGCGGCGAAACCGTCTTCACCCCCGCTGAGTACCTCGCCAGCCGCTTCATCCTTGTCGGCGCCGCGGAGTTCATCCAGAACCCCCTCAACCCCACTCAACTGCTCCCCAACCCCGCTCTGAACCCGACGCTCAAGAACTACGTCCTGACCACCAGCGCGCTCGGCACCCCCGCGTTCACCACCTTCGGCACCGTCACCCTCGAAGGCCAGACCCCGGCCCGCGAGGTCGGCGTCACCTACTCCGACGGCGTGGCCAACGGCAACAACTTCATCAACCAGGCTGGCGCGACCATCAACTACAACGTCGCCCTCCCCACCGGCAGCCGCAACCGCATCAGCGGCGACTTTGACGGCAACGGCCTCCGCAACGCCGACGACGCCGTCGAACTTCTCAAGGCCGTCGCGCAGCGCGCCGGCGGCGCTCCCTGGATCGCTCCCAACGGCACCGGCCCGATCACCGGCCTCGGCACCACCGCCGTCATCGAGATCCTCGGTGACTTCAACTGCGATGGCAACGTCAACCGTCACGACGTCCGCTACTTCGCTGACGGCCTGGCCATCGCCACCACCTCCAAGAACAGCGATGTCGTCAACATCGGCAAGCTCGATCGCAAGGCCGGCTTCGTCGCGGTTGACGACGCCTTCGGCGGCAACTACTTCGGCACCGCGCTGGCCACCGGCGCCTCGTACGTCAACGGCGACAGCCGTGGCGATGTTGCCAACTCCACCGGCCTCATCACCCCGGGCTTCCAGCCGATCGGCGCTGAGGGCCCCTCCACCGGCACCAACAACGTCCCCGTCGGGTCGCGCAACCGCATCGACGCCTTCGACATCAACTACGTCTACTCGCAGTTCGTCGGCAACGCCCGCGTTACCGACGGCGCCCTCACCTGGTCCGTCGAGGCCGAGGCGGTCGGTGGCGACCTCTCGTGCGACATCACCGGCGATCGCGTGATCGACCAGGCCGACGTCCGCGAGCTGGTCATCGGCATCCTCAAGACCGACATGGGTGACGTCAACCTCGACGGCTACACCGACTGCGTCGACCGAAACATCCTCGCAGCCAACCTGAACGCCCCCGGCGTCTTCGGCTGGGCTCAGGGCGACCTCAACGGCGACAAGACCGTTACCGCGGCGGACTTTGACATCCTCGCGGGCAACCTCCGTTGCTCGCCCGCCGACATCGCCTATGACGACGGCCAGCCCCTGGCCAACCGTGGCGGCCCCGAGTCGGGCACCAACAACGGCGTGACCGAAGGCGACTACAACCTGTTCTTCAGCATCTTCTTCGACGCCGGCGCCGCCGCCGACATCGCCGATGACTCCGGCAACCCCTTCGCCCCGTACAACATCGGCCCCGTGGGCACCAACAACGGCGTGACCGAGGCCGACTACAACGTCTTCTTCTCGGTCTTCTTCGACGGCTGCATCTGCAACTGAGTCAGAACCCCGGCCCATCGTTGCAAGACTGATCCGCTGACAACTCTCCACAAGACCCCGGCCTGTGCCGGGGTCTTTTCATTTGGCTTCAGTCCGCTTCACGAAGGTCCATTCGGCGGCTGGCAGGCATCCCGGCGCTCGGCAGCACCCCGCATCTACCCAGCTCCCCCACATCGCCACGACTCTGTCCGCACGCGGTGTGAACAGTTCATGCTCAGCGACATGGCC
Source organism: Phycisphaerales bacterium (assembly GCA_022843565.1). Taxonomy (GTDB): domain Bacteria; phylum Planctomycetota; class Phycisphaerae; order Phycisphaerales; family UBA1924; genus JACVCS01. The sequence goes on along the minus strand of JALHNK010000129.1, from coordinate 5,922 downwards.
GCCCGCCCGGCGTGTGGTAGACTCTGATTCGGAGCTCCTCGTGCCCGAACTGGACCCAATCTTCGCGACGCGCACGACGACCCGTCTGTTGGACGCGCTGCGCGACAGCTCCAACGAGCCGGTGTGGTCGCAGATCGACGCTCGCTACCGCCCGGTGATCCGCGGCTTGGCACGGCGCATCGGCGTGCCCGAGGGCGAGGCGGACGATGTCGCGCAGCAGTCGCTCGCGGAGTTCGTTCGGTGCTTCCGTGACGGGCGATACGACCGCACCAAGGGTCGGCTCAGCTCTTGGATCCTGTCCATCGCGCACCACACCAGCCTGGCGGCGATCCGGCGGCGGCGGCGCGACGCGGGGCCGGGGGTCGGCGGTGCGGATGATGTTGATCCCGCCGATCCGGCCTCCGCCGAGCGGGCGCTGCGGAGCGTGTGGAACGAGGAGCGCGACCGGGTGATTCTGCATCACGCGATGGCGACGCTGCACGACGAGGGCTCGATGGACGAGCGCACGCTGCTGGCCTTTGAGCTCAGCGCGCTGCGCGGCGTGCCGGCGACAGAGGCCGCGTCGCAGTGCCAGATGACGGTCGAGCAGCTCTACGTGGCCCGCAGCCGCGTCACCCGGCGGCTGCGGGTGATGGTGCGTGAGATGACCAGCGCGTTCGAGGAGGACGCATGAGCGCCGAAGCTCCGGGCCAAACGGGCGATGAGCCCGGCTCGCCATGCCTCGGCGCGGAGATGATCGATCGGCTGGCCCTGGGGCGTGAGCCGAGCGGGATCATCGCCGAGCATCTGTTGGCGTGCGCCTCGTGCCGGGCGGCGCTCCACGTTGCTCAGGAAGACGCGGAGTTCGCGCAGCGGGCGCGACAGCTTGTTGGCGAGGAACTGGGGCCGGTGGGGGCGCCACGCCTGCCGGGCTATGTCGTGCAGCGCGTCGTCAGCGCCGGATCCCAGGGCGTGGTCTATCGAGCAGTTCAGGAGTCGACACACCGCAACGTCGCGGTCAAGTGCTTTGAGCCCGGCGAGTCCGGTACCTCTGGCGCGACGCGTCAGCGTGCTCGCGCTGAGAGAGAAGTCGAGATCCTCGCCCGCCTACGGCACTCAAACGTCGTCGGCATCTACGAATCGCGCGTGCTCGCCGACGGCCGGCTCGTGGTCATCATGGAATACGTCGATGGCGTGCCGCTGGATCAGTGGACGCCACCGGGCCAGAACGCCGGCGAGAAGCGCCGCGCCCTTCTCCGCGCGTTTGTCAGCATCTGCCAGGGCGTCCACCACGCGCACCTCAACGGCGTGATCCATCGCGACTTGAAGCCGCAGAACATCCTGATCGCGGCCGAGAGTTCCGGCTCAGGCGCGGTGCCGGTGCGCCCCGTGGTGGTGGATTTCGGCATCGCGCGCCTCACAAGCGTGAGCACCACGATGACCGGCGACTTCGCTGGCACGCCCGCGTACGCCTCGCCGGAGCAGGCCGCCGGATCGCACGACGCCATCGACGCGCTGACCGACGTGTACTCGCTGGGCGTTGTGCTCTATCGGATGCTCGCGGGAAAGATGCCCTACGAGCTGACGGGCTCGATCCTGGACATCGCGCGCAAGATCGCCGAGGAGCCAGCGATCCCGCTGCGCCAGCGCGACGCTTCGATCGCGCGGGATATCGAAGCGATCGTCGATCGCGCGATGCGCAAGCAGAAGGAGCGGCGGTACCAGTCCGCCGCGGCCCTCGGGCGGGACATCGAGCGATACCTCGATGGCCAGCCGGTCGAGGCTCGGGCCGAATCCGCGGCGTATGTGCTGCGGCGCACGCTGATGGTCAATCGCGGGCGCGTGGCGCTGGCGGCCCTCGCGTTCCTCGCGCTCTTGGTGGGCGGTGGGGTGGTCTACTCCAGCTTGTCCAGCGCCGAAGCGTCGCGACGTCTGGCCGCGGAGCGCCAAGCCCAGGCGCGACTTGAGTCCGCCCGCGCCCGCGCCGTGACCGAGGTGCTGCGCGAAGCGATCCCAGCGCCGGACCCGTCGCTGCCGCAGCTCAAGCTCCTGGTCAGCGCAGGGTTTGGTCGGCTGTTCTACCGGCTGGAGTTCAACGCCTTCGCCGACGATCCCGAGGTTGACCAGCAGGTCCGCCGAATCTGGGGCGGGATCTACACGAGTTTCGGCGGTGAGAAAGCCGCGGCGTTGATTGAGTACAGCGAGGTCTCGCTGCGCAACGGCCTGGTGCGTCTGCGTCTGACGCATGGACGCGAGCACCCGGAAATTGCTGAGACGCTGCACCAACTCGCCAGCGTGCTGCTGGTACGGCGCCGCTACGCAGAGGCCGAGCGGGTCGCGAGGAAGGCGATGGAGATGCGGCTGCGCCTGATTGGCCCGGGCGCGACGTTCGAAGAGTCGCGATTGCTCCTGGCCAAGGTGCTCATGGCCAGCAAGCGTCCGCAGGAGGCGGCCGACCTGGCACGCGAGGCGCTGAAGGCGCTGGCGGCCCTGCCGGAGAACGAGAGCGATCGGCTGATCGCGTCGATGTCTGTGTTGCGCGCGCGGGTCTTGCTGGATGAGCTTGGGCGGGATGTGCCGCTGGGCACGGTTGCAGAGGTCTCAGACCAGTCTCAAGTATGCGAGGGCCTTCTTCGTGTTGCGCTGACGCGCCGGTTGCGGTCGCTGCCGATCCGAGATTCGGAAACGCTGGCGTCGATCGCGGCGGCCGCGGAGTTTGCGAGCTTGCGCCCGGAGTCCGAGCTCTCGAAACTTCTGGGGCAGGTGTGGGGATCCGAGGCCGGGGGTGTGGCGGACGCGGTGGCCCGCGACGTGGCGATGGTGCGCGGCACGGATGACGGGCCGCATGAAGAAAGCGCCCCGACGGGGCGGACCGCGGTCTTCCAGAAGATGTTGAAGCTGCAGGAGTTGTTGCTGGGGCCGGATGATCCGGCGATCGTGAACACCCTGCTGACGATCATGCGCGCCGCCGAGCGCGAGTTCATGCTGACGCCGCGCTGGACGGCGTCGCTGCGCGCCGCGGATGTGCTGGCGCGCGAGTACGGGGCCAACGACCTCTCGGTGCTGACGGCGCTGACGCAGGCGGTGCCACCGATGTTGTTCGACGGGGAGGCCGAACGCGCGGCTGAAGTCGCGGCGCGGGCGTGCCGCATTCACGCGTCGATCCCCGACGAATCGCGCGACGAGCTGCTGGCGGGCAACAGCGAGCGCGTGCTGGCGTGGGCCCTGGCGGTGAGCGGGAAGCACGTGGAAGCGAGCGAGCGGTATCAAGCGGCGATCGATCGATTGACGCGATGTGTCGGCGAGCATCATCACACCACGGCTCTCGCGCAGGCGCAGCTCGCGGTGACGCTCACCGAACTGGGGCAGGTCCGCGAGGGTGAGGCGCTTGCACGCCGTGCGCTGAGGACTGTGGACGAACTCGGCGTGTCGGCGCTGGACCAGGTCGGGCACGTGCGCTTCGCAGTTGCGCACGCGATGCTGAAGAAGCTGCCGCCCGAGGGCCCGGAGCGGCGGGCGGCGCTGGATGAGGCGCGGGAGCTTCTGACCCCGTCGGCCGAGACGTACGCGCGGGTATGCGGGCTGCGGTATCCGTGGTATCGCTTGATGCTCGACGACCTGATCATGGTGGCGACCCTTTCAGGACGCGACGCGGATGTGGTGCGGTGGCGGGCGGTGAGGGGGCAGGAGTGAAGGCAAGCGTGAGTATGAACGTGGACCTGAAACGGCCGGGTCGCGGGGCCTGACGGGGTTTGGGAAGTTTGAGCGGTAGTTGTTTGGATTGTTCGGCGTGGCGGTTATGTGAACTTTGCGTTGAGATGGGGTTGAGGGGTGCAAGGTCGACGTGTTGTGGGTCAACTCTGGGCGTGCCGCGCTGGTGTGCGTGGTGAGTGGTTGTATTTTTTGGAGCTTTGCCATGACGCGTGTGCATCATCTGACGACGGCCCTGACGCTGGTTTGCTGTGCGGGGATGTGTTTGGCGCAGCCGACGGCCCGGGTGAGCGGGATTTTGCACACGGGGCTGGGCGGGGCGACGTTTGATCCGCCGATGGGTCGCCGGTTGCACGTGCACAACCTGGGGTCCAGCGGCAACGACGGTGTGGAGATTCAGACTGACGCCGAGGCGGGCGCGGTGTTCAGTGCGGACTTTGGTCCGCTGATGCGGACCCCCGGCGCGCGTTGCACGGCCCAGGCGATCGGCGGCGGCGCACCACTCGGGCAGGTGCGTGTGACGGGCTTCGGCGCCGGTCGTTGCGCGGTGCTCGGCGATTTCTCCAGCGTGGGCGCGATCAGCGTGGAGTGGGTGGTGCGTGATACGACCGGTCATGTGATGGCCCAGGGGACGCGTAGCGGGGCGTTCCTGGAGTGCGTGATGAGCGACCCGGGCGCGGCAACGCCCGGCACGCCGAGCCCGTGGTCGGTCGCGAAGAAGAAGAAGGACTTCGACAAGTCCGTGTGGAACATCAAGACCGCGACGAAGGCGCGGTTGATCTCGGTGACGGGGCTGACGCCGACGCCGCTGGTGGGCGTGGGTGAGGTCGAGATGCGCCCGATCCTTTGTATCGTGGCGCCCTGCCCGGGTGATGGCACGATGAGCTCGCTTCGGGTGACCACCAGCGGGCTTTCTTCATTCACCGTCGAGGACGCCTCGCTCGTGCGGTCGTGCGTGATCGCGCCCGGGAGCGAGGCCGGTCCCGACGGTGTGCTGATCGTCCATCGCGGTCTGCATCACTGGGGCTCGACCGACGTCTCGATCGCCGAGGGGTGTGATCTGCCGCCGCCGCTGGCCTGTGCGCCGGTGGAGCGGACGCTGCACGTGTCGCAGTTCGGCCCCAGCGGCGTCGAGGGCGTGACGTTCGACCTGGGCAGTTGCGAGTCACTGGCGGCCGACGGCGTGATCCATCGCGACCTGGCGGCCCGCTCGGTGGCGTTTGACATGGTTGTCCGCCCGGGTGGCGGTGCGGGCGGCGCCCCCGGCGGTGAGTTGACGATCAAGGGCAACGGAAAGAAGAACTACGTCGGGCACGTGACGTTGATCAAGCAACGCGTGGCGTACAGCCCGGGCGGGGGCATGCCGATCGTCAAGTTCGACCCCACCGAGCGCGGCAGCACGCAGACCCGCGTCGAGTGCCTGAGCCAAGACGGCAGCGTGGTCGCCAGTGTGATCGTCGAAGCGGACGAGGGCGTGCAGATCCCCGGGTGCATGAACCCCGATTTGTCGACGACGCTCAAGTGCGAGTTGACTGCGGACGGCGCGAGCATCGTGCGCTGCTGCTCACCGTCCAGCGAGGTCGTGTTGCCCAGCGGTGCCGTGATCTCAGGGGTTGAGCGGGTGCGGTTCACTCCGGTGGCACCGACGGTGCCCGCGGGCGTGCTGGATGAGTTGAGCGTGACCGGCGACGGGCTGGAGTCGGTGGACATCACGCGCGTCGAAGTCGGCACGCCGATCTGGGCCGGCGGCCTCGCGGTCGAGGGCGTCGGTCACGGCACGCCGCGCAAGACGGTGGACGGCGGGCTGGAGGTGCTGAACATCGGATCGTCGGGTCAGGATGGCGTGAGCGTGCATATCGATGCACGCAAGGGCGGGCGATTGACGGTGGACCTCTCGCCGCTGGAGGCGCCGCCGAGCGGCGCACTGCGATCGATCAAGGTGGAGGTGAAAGGGTGGAACCCCGAGACCAAGCAAATGGTGACGCTCACGCGCACCGGCGCGGGGATCGTGGAGACGAATGACTTCTCGGGGATCCAGGCGACCGAGGTGAGCTGGCGGCTGCTGAGCTCCAGCGGGCGTGTCTTGGCCAGCGGCACCGCGCCCGGGCCGGTGGTGACATGGACGCTCGGCGTGGACGGCGCGTCGCCGGGCATCAGCAAGTCGTACGCGTTCAGCACGCAGGGCGCGGCGCGATCCGCGGGCGAGGGCTTCTTCGACCGCGTGGTCACGGT
>JALHNK010000128.1 GCA_022843565.1 Phycisphaerales bacterium | reverse complement strand
CGTGCAGCAGTCCGATCACCGCCGCGGCACCCAGGCCCATGACCAGCGCGCCCAGCAGAAACAGCGGCAGGCTCCGCTCACCGACGATCAAGAACGCCAGACAGATCCCCGGCAGCGACGCGTGCGCCACCGCATCACCCAGCAGCGCACGCCGCCGCAGCAGCGCAAAGCACCCGACAACGCCGCAAGCGATCCCCAGCGCCCCAACGCCGAGCGTCACCGTGCGGCTCGGGCCGTCCTGCATCGTGATGAACCGCAGCAGCTCATTCACGAGGTGCCCCTGTCGATCGCGCCGAGAATCGAGACTTTCGCCGCCGGCCCGCTCGCGGCGTTCGGAGCGCCGCTCGGCGTTACCGCCTGCCGCATCGCCTCGCCCGCGGCGTCCAGTGGCGTCAATCGCCCGGCGTATGTCCGGTGCAGGTTCGCCGGCGTGAACACCTCCGCGACCGGCCCCGCCGCGATCAATCGGGTGTTGAGCAGCACAACGCGATCAAAGTACTCCGCGACGGTCTGCAGGTCGTGATGCACCGCGATGACCGTGCGCCCGCGTTCCCGCAGTTCGCGCAGCACGTTGACGATGGCCCGCTCGGTCGAGGCGTCAACGCCCGCGAAGGGCTCGTCCATGAAGTACAGATCGGCCTGCTGCGCCAGCGCTCGCGCCAGGAACACGCGTTGCTGCTGGCCGCCGCTGAGCTGGGAGATCTGCCGCGAGGCCAGGTCGGTCATGCCGACAGATTGCAGGGCCTCGTCCGCCGCCGCGTGGTCCGCGGCCCGCGGGCGTTGCAGCCAGTTGAGCCGCCCGTAGCGGCCCATGAGCACCACATCGCGAGCCGAAACCGGGAAGTCCCAGTCCACGCTCTCGCGCTGCGGCACATATCCGATTCGGTGGCGGGCCTGTCGCAGACTCTGGCCGAAGAACTTCGCGTCGCCGCTCAGAGTCTTGACCAGCCCGAGCGCCGCCTTGATCAGCGTGGACTTGCCGGCACCGTTGGGCCCGACGATCGCGATCAACTCGCCCGAGGGCAGCGCAAGATCAACATCCCACAGCACGGGTCGGTGCTCATAGGCCACGGTCAGGTCGTGAAGCTCCAGCGCCGGTGTGCTCACTTGGTCGTCCCTTGATCTCGACCCGGCGCGCCGAGCGGCGCCGCATCTGGTCCGGCACCGAGAGCGGTGGCGATCGTTTCAACGTTGTGCCTGAACATCCCGGCATAGGTGTCGGCACCGGAGCCCGGACCGCCGAGGGCATCGCTGTAGAGTTCGCCCCCGATCTTGATTGGGTGCCCGCGCGCGGCGCAGCCCTCGACGAGCGCCTGGATCGTCTTGGGCGGCACGCTGGTCTCGACGAAGACCGCCCCAATCTTGCGTTTCACCAGGGTGTCGATCAGCGCGTTGATGTCGCGCAGGCCCGCCTCGCTGTCGGTGCTGACGCCCTGAACCGCCAGCACTTCAACGCCGTAGGCCCGCCCGAAGTAGCCGAAGGCGTCGTGCGCCGTGACCAAGACCCGCCGATCGGCGGGAATCTGCCCCAGCCGCTTGATCGCCCACTGATGCAGCTCCGCAAGCTCTGCTGTGAGCGTGGCGCTCGCCGCGGTGATCCGCTCGCGCCCGGCAGGATCGAGCTTGATCAACTCGTCGCGCACGCGACCGCCCGCCAGCGACCAGAGCGACGCGTCCATCCACACGTGCGGGTCGCTGGCGTACTCGCCTTCAAACTTGCGTCGCCTCTCCACGGGCACCGCCTCGGCGACCGCGACAACGGGCTTGGTGCGGGCCATCGCTTCGATCGGCTCGATCATGCGGCCCTCGAGATGCAGGCCGCTGTAAAGGACCAGGGCCGCGCTCTCCAGCGCTCGCACATCACCTGGCGAGGCCTTGTAGAGATGCGGATCAACACCGGGGCCCATCAGCGTGCGAAGCTCGATGCGGTCGCCGCCGATCGCGCGAGCAAGGTCGGCCACCATGCCGGTGGTGCAGACGACCACCGGCTTGCCGCCCCCGCCCGTGCGCTCAGGGCTCCGCTCGCACGCGACGAGCCCACAGGCCGCCAGCAGTGCAGCGCAGGTCATCACGGCGCGTCGCACGCGCGTCGCGGCGGAACCGGTCCCGGTCGTCCCATCGGACGCTTGACGCGCGAAAGATCGAATCATCCAGTCGAATGTAGCCATGGCTACATAGTAGCATCGGCTACATACTCCGCCCGGCTTCACCGCGAGGACCGTCCAACCGTCGCAAACAGCCACCTAGTTCGCGGCGTGCAAGCGAACAGAAACCAAAAGAGAGCGGCGGAGTCGTGCTCGCGCCGGGGTTTTTGATTGGATCGGGTTTGGACCATGGCGCGTTGGCGGGTTGTGCGGGCGATGCCGGGCGGATCTGGGCCGCGGACCGATCCCCGAATGAGGCTGCTCTTCGGGCTTTCCATGGAACTGGTGCCGGTTCCCTCCCGCGAGTTGATCCAGCCGTTGAGCCGGTCGATAGATGGGTGGAGGAGCTCTTGCCTATGACGCCAAGCACCGATCCGATTCGTAGCCAGTACGCCAATGACGCCGAGATGGCGGAGCTCGTGGACATGTTTGTGACAGAAATGCCCGACCGCGTTCAGGGTCTTCTGAGCTCTTGGAGCGAGCAGAAGCTGGACGACGTCAGCCGATTCGCGCATCAGCTCAAGGGGGCTTGCGGGGGATACGGATTCCCGACGCTCAGCTCCGCCGCGGGCGAGTTGGAGCGAACTCTGCACGCCCTGGCCGACGGCAGCAGCCAGGCCAGCACGGACGAACTTCGGGCGAAGTTTGATGAGCTGATCCGCCTTTGCCAACGTATATCTCGTTAAGGGTGTGTACCGGCGGGCGCGCGGCGCCGCCGCATCCCCCCGATTCCTTCGTGTGCGAACGACCTTCCCGGCACCGTTCGTCCGCTGACGCAGAGTTCGTTTGGTCCCGCGCTCACTTCCTCGCTGTATTGGTCCGATCATTCCGCTGCGACTGGGCCCACGAGCGATCGCAGCGTTCCGTTCTCTGAGGCTGATCCGACGTGTCTGAAACCGATTCCAAACCCATCGTGCTCCTGATCGATGACTCGGTGGATGTCCATCGACTCGTCAAAGCTCGCCTGCGGAGCGAGCCCTATGGCATCATCTCGGCCTCGAACGCCGACGAAGGGGTCGCGTTCGCGACCGAGCAGATGCCGACGCTGATCCTGCTGGACCTGGACATGCCCGGGTGCGACGGGTTCGAGACGCTGCGCCGGCTCAAGGCCGATAGCAAGCTCTGCAACATCGCGGTGATCATCGTCTCGGGCATCGAGAACTCCGCGGACAAGGTCACCGCCTTCGACCTTGGTGCCGTGGACTACGTCTGCAAGCCGATCGATTTCGGCGAGCTGCGAGCTCGCATTCGCTCTGCGCTGCGCACGCAGCAACTCCTGAGCCTTCTGGCAACTCGCGCGGAGGTTGACGGCCTCACCGGCCTGGGCAATCGCCAGCAGTTCAACCGTCGCTGGGAGCAGGAGGTTTCCGCATTCCAGCGCTACGGCACGCCGCTGTCGATGATCATCTGCGACATCGATCACTTCAAGAAGATCAACGACTCGTTCGGCCATCCGGCCGGCGACGAGGTCCTGCAGGGCTTCGGCAAGGTCATCACGCAGTCGATCCGCGCGACCGATGTCGCGTGCCGCTTCGGCGGTGAAGAGTTCGTGGTCATCATGCCGCACACCGGCGCTGCGGACGCTCAGATCGTTGCCGAGCGCATCCGCGAGTCGTTGTCGGCGGTGACATTCCCGCGTCACCCGGAGCATCGCGTCACCGTCTCGATCGGCGTCGCCGGCCTCTCGGGCCTGCTGCCGGGACTGACGAAAGAACGCTGGGTCGAGTTCGCCGACAAAGCCCTCTACAGCGCCAAGCACGGCGGGCGCAACCGCGTGGTCATCGCGGACATGCAGGCCGGCGCGCCGACGCTGACACCCGCCAAGGCAGGCTGAGCGAGCAACGCACTTGATCACAACGCTTCCGAGGCCCGACGCGCGGTTAACCCTGCGCACCGGCGAGGTCTCGCGCGAGGCGGCCGATGCGTCGAGAGAGCAGCAGACTGCGCACGCCAAGCCAGATGAACCACGGCGCGTGGACGAAGCATGTGTACAGGTACACGATGCCCAGCGCCACTCCAGCGTCGGCGGACAGCAGAAGCCCGACGCAGATCAGCAGCACCCACGCGACACAGAGCCCGTGCCAGCCGATCGTGACCCCGAAGAACAGCCGCCCGGCCAGCCCGCGCCCTGTCCGCGAAATCGCGTCGCCGATCCGTCGATGCGTGCGAGCGGTGTTCACGATCAACACGAAGTTCGCGATGCCCGCGAGCGCCAGCGGCGCTCCGACGAGTTGCTCGCTCAGGTTCGCGAATGAGGCCACGCCGATCGCGATGAGTGATGCTGCGCCCGCGCCGATTGTCGCGATGAACGCGCGTCGCGACAGAACTTCAGCGCCGGCAAGCAGTGTTGCCCCGACCACGAACGACACCCCGGCCAGCACCGCGATCGCCACCGCGCCGAGATCCCCAAGCGAGAAGGTGACGAAGATCGCCAGCGCCGCCAGCGGCGATACCAACGCGTGAAGCACCAGCCCCGATTGCAGCATTTTCGGCCTTCCCAGCCGACACCTGACCTGCAGCGCCCACTGCGCACTCCGCTCGATCGGCGTGCTGCACTCGGGACACACGCTGTCAGCCGGAAGCCCGCGCAGGCTGTAGCCGCACGTCAAACACCCGAGCGTGGCCAACGAGTTTGGCGCGGGGGCTGGCGCGTCGATTGGTCGCGGATCATCCATGCGTTGTGCCCAAGAACGCCCGCGGCAAACGCCCCGGTGTTGAACGCCGCGCCGTCACGGCAGCTCAAACGTCACACCCACATACACCATCAACCCGTCGCGCGCCGGGTTGCTGCTGTTGGAGCTGATGCGAGCGTTGGAGATGTGGTGCCACCGCACGCCCGCGACGAGGCGGGCGTCTTCGCTCAGTGCATACGTCAGGCCGCCGCCGGCGCGGGGGAGGAAGTTCGTGTGCGTGCCGCCGGCGGGCACCTCAAGCGATGAGAAAACCACGCCGGCACCGATCTCGGCAAAGAACGTGAGCGTGCGGTCATCGGGCTCGCCGAGATCAAAGTCGCCGGGCAGGAAGTGGTACTTCAGCGAGAGCGCGACGCTCGCGCCGGGCGTGTCGCGTCCGCGCTGGCTGAAGTACCAGCCGCCGACCTCGCCACCAAGCTCGAAGCGCGGCGCGACGAACGTCGAGACTTGGAAGAAGGCGTTGGAGTCTGTCGCTTCACTGAAATCGTTCGCGACACCGCCGCCGAACGTCAGGTACAGGCCGCCAGCATCAAGAAAGCGGCGAGAGGGCTTAGGTTGAAGGGAGAGGCTCGTCGCTTCTCCTGTTGTCGCTGGCGCCGGTGATGCGTTCGCGCCGGCGGGTGCGCCGGGCTCCACCCGCGCGACCGATGCAGATCGCGATGACGGCCCCGCGGCGTTCGCAGTCGTGGCAGCCGAGGGGGCAGCAGCGGTGGGGGGGGCGAAGGCGAGGCTCACATCGGGCGATTGTGCAGCGCACGCCGAGGCAAACGCCGTGGCGACAACGAGCGTGGTTGTCAGTTCGATCAATCCGGCGGCGTGCGTACGCTGGTTCATGCCGCCAGCATACCCGCGCCCCGCGAGCTTGGCATGAATACCGACCCGTCGCGCCCGCATCCTGATCAGGATTCACGCCCCGCTGACGATGCTGGCTCGCCATCGATCGGCCCGGTCGAATCGCGCGTCGAGCGGCTGGAAGAGCTGGCGATGTTCACCGATCGCGAGCACGAGGAACTCCGCACGCAGATCGCGGAGGTGCTCTCGCGCCTGTCGTCACTCACGCGGCGTCTGGAGCAGCTTGAGATGGCCATGAAGAGCCCAGATGAGCCAACCACCGACGACGCGATGACCGACAGCGACGAGCGTTAACTGTTGATCGCTGATCGCTGAAAGCTCGCCGTCTCTCGGCCGGCGGCCCCTCGTTTCGCTGGCCAGCACACGCCGGCGTCATGGTGTCCGCCCCGCCCCCGTCCGTCTACCCTCGCCTCATGCACGTCCCGCTCGCGATCGTTGTCCGTACCGCCGGCACCAACTGTGACGCCGAACTCCTGCGAGCGTTCACGCTCGCCGGCGCCCGGGCCAAGCTCGTTCACCTCGATGCGCTGATCGACGCGCCGCACCAACTCCAGGACGCCGATCTCGTCGGCTTCCCCGGCGGCTTCAGCTATGGCGATGACATCGCCAGCGGGCGGATCTTCGCCGCGAAGCTCAAGGCCAAGCTCTGGCCAGCGCTCCGCGACGCCGTCGCCCGCGGCGTGCCCATGATCGGTGCGTGCAACGGCTTCCAGATCCTCGTGCAATCGGGCCTGCTGCCGGGCCCGTCGGTCTCGCCGGCGGAGACGGACACGTTCGCCTGGCCCGAGCAGCCACCGGAACAGGAACTCGCCCTGGCCCACAACGCCGGCGGGCGATTCATCGATCGCTGGTGCGGGTTCGAGGTTGATCCCGCGTCACGCTGCATCTGGACCGCGGGCCTCAGCGAGGATTTCAGCTCGCTGCCGGCATCTCTCCAGAAAGACATCCTCCGCCTGCCAATCGCCCACGGCGAGGGGCGCGTCGTCGCCCGCTCCCCCCAAGTCATCGAGCGCCTTCGCGCCTGCGGCCAGATTCCCCTGCGATACTCCAAGGGCGACAACCCCAACGCCAGCGTTGATGACATCATCGGCGTCTGCGATCCCTCCGGGCGGGTCTTCGGGCTCATGCCGCACCCCGAGCGATTCCTGGATTGGAACCGCCACCCCTTCTGGACGAGCCTTGACGCCAGTGTGCGGTCGATGGACACGCCCGGTCTGCGAATGTTCAAGAACGCGGTGCGGGCGGCGATGGAAGTAAAAACGCCGTGAGTTTTCGTCGCGGCACACCCCTGCGGTGTCGGCCATGATCGGAGGCGACCCAGCGCGTGGCAGTTGATCCCAAATGGTTGCGAGCGAAGATGGCCCAGCACGTTCTGATCCAGGAGGATCGCCCGTGCCGCCATTGCGAGTACAACCTGCGCGGTCTGAAGGAGGTCGGCAACTGCCCAGAATGCGGCACGCCGATCGACGCGGAACTGCACGCCAGCGATCGCGTCAGCGATCAGGCCAAGACCGGAAAGCGATGGGTGAGCCGGTTCGTCTTCATCCCGTTCACGCAACTGCCGCTGCATGAACTGAAGCGTCTGGCGCTGGCGACGACCACGATGTTCTTCGGCGCGCTGGTGCTCATGAGCGGCATGGCCGCGGCATGGTGGTCGCTCTTCGGCGTGCGGATGGGGCTGCTGCAAGACGTCGAGGCACCGTTCTTCGGGAAGGTCTTCCTGGCGATCGCGCTCCCGGGCGCGATCGCGTGGTGGATCGGTTGCATGATGCTGATGACGCCGCGATCTTCGCTGCGATATCCCCACCCCGGCGGCGGCGGCGATGTCGAGCAGGAACTCGGATTGGAGGGCCACGGCGCGCTGAACAAGCTCAGCGCGTTCTCGCAGTTTCTGCTGCCGCTGGCGATCGGCTTCGCCGCCGCCAGCGCGTTCGCCGGCGGCTTCAGCGATAACGCCGGGCGCGAGGCGCAGGTATTCATCACGCTCGCGGGCGCGTGCGCCGTCTTTGCCAGTGTCGGCTCGATGCCGATCTTCGTCGCCCTGCGCAATCTCGCGCAGTGGGTCAATGATGACAGCGCGTACTACAAGTTCAGCACCTGCCTCTTCGGCCTCACGCTCACCGCGATCTGGATCAGCGTCACGCCGTCGTTCAACAAACAGATGGCCTTCGGCTTCGGCTTCATCGGCATGATGTGGACGGGGCTGATCTTCATCGTTGCCGGTGTCGTGCCGTTTGCGTGGGTCTCGGGGCTTTACGCGATCAGCGCCGATTGTCGCTGGGCCCCGCGAAACCAGCACGCCGCCGACGAGAAGGAACAACGCTTCATCGAGCGGGCACGCGAACGGCGCGAACGGGCCGACGCGATCCGCGAAGCCCGCGGCGGCGACCTGCCATAACGTCCGGCGTCGCCCGTGCGTTCGCCGGCGCGTGCCCGTCGCTGCCTTCCCGTCACGCCCCACACCATGCCCGACGTACCACCACCCACGCCAGCGCCGATCCCCACGCCGTCGGGCATCCTGCTCATCGACAAGCCGCTGGGGCCGACGTCGATGGACGTGTGCCGTCGTGTGCGCTGGCGACTCGTGCAGGGCGGTGCCCCCAAGCGCGTGAAGGTCGGTCACGGCGGCACGCTGGACCCGCTTGCCACCGGCCTGCTCGTCGTCCTCGTCGGCAAGGCCACGCCACTGTGCGATCAGGTCATGCTCGGTGAGAAGGAGTATCTCACGACGATCGACCTCAGCGCGTTCTCAACGACCGATGATGCCGAGGGCGAGCGCACGCCGGTGAGCGTCACCTCGCCGCCCGGCGAGAATGACGTGCGGAGCACGCTGGAGAAGTTCGTGGGCGTGATCCAGCAGCGCCCGCCCGCATTCAGCGCGATGAAAGTCGACGGCCAGCGCGCATACGACCTGGCGCGGGCGGGCAACCTCGTTGAGCTGCCAGCGCGCCCCGTGACGATCCACGCCATCGCGCTCGAGAGCTACGCCTGGCCTCTGCTGAGCATCCGCGTGCTCTGCGGCAAGGGCACCTACATCCGCTCGCTCGCCCGAGACATCGGCACCGCCCTCGGCGTCGGCGGATATCTCACCGCTCTGCGTCGCACACGCACCGCGGAGTTCCGCATCGAAAACGCCCGCACGCTGCAAAGCCTGCCCGACGTGATGACGCAGGCGGATCTGACGGCGGTGGGGGATTTGGATTCAGGCATCGAGCACTAGGCAGTGGGCACTGGTCGACGCGCGATGGACGACCGGCACCTGTGAGCGCCGGACGCAACGAGCGTCTGCGTCAATCCAAAGCTACGCCGCGTGCCCGCGTCCTCGCGGAGGCTTCGGGCGGGCCCGCTTAACGGCCCTCTTGGCACGCGCGGCCCCGGCAATAGACTCGCAGAGCTTGGAATAGCCGTCGAGAGTCTGCCCGCTGGCGTCCCACAGCTTCGCGCGTACACGACGAACCTCGCGGACCTCCGGCGGATCACGCGGATCGTCGATCACGATGGTCTTCGCTCTGGCCATGACAGATTATAGGGAGTCGTCAGTTCGGGCGTTGGCAGGCCGAGTCGGGCGTTGATTGCGCGCAGGTGGACGGCCTTGTTTGCGTTCGCAAGGTGCCGGCAGTTCCAGGTGAGCAAGTAGTCAACGTGATGCACTGAACAGAGTGCAGCGTGGAACGCGTCGGTCGGGTTCGAACTCGGCATCAGCTTGTTTGTGATGTATGTCGCGGCGACACGGTCGACCTGCGCGTTTCGTTCAAGCAGGTCAAGCCCGAGCAGTAACTCGATGCGCGACTCCGCCCGACCACGCGTGCTCAGTTGCAGCTCGGCAATGACGTACTCCGAAGTCACGAGCGTGAATCCGGGCGACTCATCTCGCCACCAGCGACGAGTTTCTTCGCTCCACGCGCGCGATTGGAGTGATCGTCGCGTGGTGTAGAAGAACGAGGGAATCGTCGTCTCGATGTACACCCGTGGCTTCATCCCGGTCCCCCATTCCCCTCGCACTCTTCACACGTCCCGCGAACCGTCACATCTTGCTGGCGCACGACACGCGGGGCGGGCGCAGATCGCCCACGCTGGCCCGGCGTGCCCGGCTTCGATTGGATCACCACCTGCGCATCGGGCATGCAGCGGACGCTGCCGCAGGAGTCGCAGATCAGGTGCGGGTGCTCGTGGTCGTGTTTGTGATCGGCGCAGCGAGCGTGATCAGTCAGCGAAAAGCGAAAGACGCGATCGCCGGGGTCAACTTTGTGCGCCAGACCCTTCTCGACAAACGTATTGAGCGTCCGATAGACGGTAACTCGATCGATGGGCGACTCGGCCGCGCCGCGTGGCGACCGCGTTGCTTCGGCGTCCAGCGTGACCAAACGCGAGAAGATCTCCGAAGCGTCGAGGGCCTCGTTCGCGTCGTTCATCACGCGGAGCGTCGAGAGCCGCATCGTCGTGATGCGAAGCCCCGCACTTCGAAGAGCCCGGCGTGCTACGTCGTCGGCACCATGCGGATCGCTGGGTGGATGAGTATGGCCCATCGGTAACGCTCATCCCGCCCACCGCGCCAAAGCCGCCATGACGCCCCCGTGCCCGCTGCCCGCTGCCCGATGCCCGATGCCCGATGCCCGATGCCCGATGCCCGATGCCCGATGCCCGATGCCCGATGCCCGATGCCCGATGCCCGATGCCCGATGCCCGAT
>JALHNK010000127.1 GCA_022843565.1 Phycisphaerales bacterium | reverse complement strand
AACCTTCCAGAGGTCACGCGCCTCGCGCCCTCGCCCACCGGCGCGCTGCACCTGGGCAACGCCCGGACGTTCCTGGTCAACTGGGCCCTGGCCCGGCGCGCCGGCTGGCGCATCGTCCTCCGCATCGAGGATCTGGACGGCCCTCGCGTCAAGCCCGACGCGATCGACGGCGTGCGTCGCACGCTCGAATGGCTCGGCATGGACTGGGACATCGGGCCGCTGGTCCAATCCGCGGACCCGGCACCCTATGTCAACGCGATGCGATCCCTCGCCCAGCGCGGCCTGGCCTACCCGTGCGAACTCACGCGAGCCGAGATCGAAGCCGCCGCGAGCGCCCCGCAGATGATCGAAGATCCCGTGCGAGCCGCAGACTCAGCGTCGCCTGCGCCGCCATCAACCGGCGAATCGGTCTTCCCGAGCGAGCTCCGACCCACGAGCGCCGGTGAGCCCGCGGTCTTTGTGGAGGCCGCGACCAACTGGCGATTCCTCACCCCCGCGTCGCGCGTCGTGGAGTTCGTCGATGACTTCGCGGGCCCGCAATCGCGCTGCCCGGGCAAGACGATCGGCGACTTCGTGCTCTGGACCAAGCGTGCCCAGGCGTCGTATCAACTGGCGGTCGTCGTCGATGACGCGCGCCAGGGCGTCACCCGCGTGGTGCGTGGTGATGACCTGCTGGATTCTGCCGCGCGCCAGGTGCTGCTCTACGAAGCGCTCGACCTCGGCACCCCGCCCCGTTATCTGCACCTGCCGCTCGTCGTCGGGCCCGACGGCCGCCGACTGGCCAAGCGCCACGGCGACACCCGCGTTGACACCTATCGCCAGCGTTCCGTCCCGCCCGAGCGACTCATCGGCCTCATCGCGCACTGGTGCGGTCGAGAGTCGCGCGAGCCGATGAGCGCCCGAGACTTCGCGTATTCTCTGGACATGGCGGCGTTCGCGAAGAACCGCCCCGGACCGATCCAGTTCACACCGGAGGACGACGCATGGCTGCTGCGTGGCAACTGACTCTCGAACGCTCGGCTTCGTTCCTGCTGCTCGGTGTGTTCCTGGCGATGCTCGCGCTCGGCCCCGCCGGGTGCGACGATCGCTCCGGTGCCAACATCGCCACCGTCTCCATCAGCGGCAAGAAGTTCCACCTCGAACTGGCGATGGACAACCAATCCCGTTTCCGCGGCCTTTCCGAACGCACCTTTATCGAGCCCGACGGCGGCATGCTCTTTGTCTTCCCGCGCGAGCAGGTCGCGGTCCACGGCTTTGTCATGCGCGATTGCCCTATCCCCATCGACATCATCTATCTCGATTCCGCCGGGCGCGTCGTCGCATCACACCAAATGACCCCCGAGCCGCCACGCGATGCAGCCAAGGGCGAGGGGACGCCCGCGGACGCGAACAACCCAACATACAACTCGCGGCTCAAACCCTACAGCAGCCGCTTCCCGTCGCAGTTCGTCATCGAGCTCGCCGGCGGCACACTCAAGACACTGAAAGTGAACGACGGCGACCTGATCAGTTTCGATCGCGATGCGCTGCTCAAACGAGCCCGCTGAGACCGCCCAGATCGTGCGCCAGCCACTGGCGAGTTGCAAAGGACCGAGAACACACGCGATGATCACGCGAGATCGCGGCTCGGGCCGCGCCGTCTACGCGAGCACACTCACGCTCCGAGCCGCCCGCGAAGTCGGCGCACGATGCGGCGCGCTCGCGCCAAACGAGCGACGCAGACGCTCAGCCGAGCAGCCTGGACGAGCCCCGCAGCTTCAGCCCAACCCTACATCCGCCGATAGTCATTCAACATCGGATGCGCCTGCGCGCCGGCACTCGCGCTCGCGCATCGGTCTCCGCCGACCTTCAGCGACCGCCTCACCCGATTCCCGATTCCCGATTCCCGATTCCCGTTTGCCGACCGACCTCAATGCCCCCCGATTCGCTCAAAGTCCTGGTGCTCGTCGCGGGTGTCCCGCTCGAAGCGGCGCGCGCCCGTGCCGGCGCGATCTGCGCGTTCTGCCCGGTCCGACAGCGCATCGCATTGTCGGTCGACTCGCTGAGTCAGGCGTGGGCGGCGCCGGCACTCCGCAAGGCGATCGACGCGACCAACGTCGTGATGCTCATCACACGGGGCGAGCACGCCCGTCCCGCGCGCGAGCGACTGGCCGAGTTCGCCGCCGACGCAGGCGTGCCGCTGCTGGTGATCACCGATGCGCCGGTGGCTCTGGGCTCCGGCGCCGATGGCCCTGTTGTTGAGCTCGCGCACAGCGCCGAAGATCGCAACGTCGCTTCGGTGCTGCTCGGGCTGATGGCGTCCAGCCGCGCGACGCGCGAGCTCTCGCTCCGTTGCCGGGCGCTGGAGCGCGCAACGCAGGCGGCGTCAACGATGCTCGAGCGCACGCACGACGAGATGGAATCCGCGGCGTTGCTGCAGCGAGAGCTGCTGAACCACGATTTGCCGAAGGTCGATGGCCTCTCGATCGGCTCGATCTCGCGAGCCAGCTCCAGCCTGAACGGTGACATGTTCGATGTCGTGCGCCTCGGGCCGGATCACCTGGGCTTGCTCGTCGCCGACGCCGCGGGCCACGGCGTCTCGGCCGCGATCACCCTGATGCTCCTGAGCAAGCTCATGCCGATGACCGAGTCGCACGCGCCGGGGGCGCGAGTCCTCTCGCCCGGCGAGGCCCTCTCGCGATTCAACGACGCGTTCATCGATCGGCGCGGGCCCACGCACCTGCTGGTCACTGCGGCGTACTGCGTGCTCGATACCCGCACCTGGGAGCTCGAATCCGCCGTCGCGGGCCATCCGGCGCCGATCGTGTACTCCGGCGTCGGGCGCGTCGAGCTTGACGCCGGCGGCCCGCCGCTGGGCGCAATCCCCGACTTCACGTACCCCTCGCTCAAAGTCAGCCTGGAGCAGGGCGACTCGCTGGCGATCTACTCCGACGGCTTCGAACGCGCCTTCGAGGGCGCGTGCGCGGACTCGGACGCCGCGACGTTCCCGAGCCACGAACGCCACCTCTGGCACTTCGCGCGGATGGCGACGCGCGCGAGGCAAGACGGTGCCGGCCTCCGAGAAGCCATCGCGGATCTCGAGCGCGCGCTCGATCAACAAGGCGGCTCGCTCCACCAGCTCGACGACATCACGTTGCTGGCGGTGCGACGAGAAGCCACGCCGCAATCCGCAACGCTGCGAATCGCGGCGTGACGGGGAGGCGTGAGACTTGAGGCGAGAGGGTTGAGGCGTGGATGCACGCTGCAACTTCGCCGGCGAGGAAGCGGCTCAGCATTCACGATTGCCGATTGCCTCACCGCAGCGCCTTGCGAAGCTCATCGGCGATGCGGGCTTCGAGGCCATTGTCTTCTGCCCGCTTGAGCAATCGAGACGCGGGGGCCTTGCGATCCAGGCCCTGGAGGGTGACGATCGCCGCGAGCCAGGATGAACTGGTGCCGGTTTTCTGGGCGAAGGCCACCGCGAACTCAGACACGCGCGAGAGCGCCGCGCGCGAGTCGCTGGAGTTCTCAAACTCAACAGACACCGGGCGATACGCCAGCGTCGGGTCAAGCTGATAGGCCATCACCAGAAGCGCCACGCCTTCAGCCGGCTCGCGCTGGCCGATCAGCGCCAACGACAGCAATCGCATGGCGACGACGTCACGCGGGAACGCGCGCAGGTGCTCGCGGAGGGCGTTCGCCGAAGCTTCGAACTCCGACGCGCGGATGGCCAGCACGCCGCGATCAAACGCGGAGATGATGATCGGCTGCTGCGGGGCGCTCGGGGCCGGCACGATCTGCGCGGGCTGGCCGGGCGTCATCGAGCCGGGGTTTGCCGGCGTCGCGGTCGTCGGCTTCAGGTCCGGGTTCACGCGAGGATCCAGCTCGCTGTAGGTGCCGTAGACCGGGTCGTAGCTGTTGTAGTAGTAGTTGTCCCAGACGCGAAAGCCGATCGGGCTGATTAGTTCATTCGGTCGGCATCGACTGACATAGCGCGGCCCCGCGTAGCCATCGGCCCAGTGCCTGCGGAAGTACACGTTCGGGCTGTTGACGCTGAAGCCGATGCGGAAGTTGTCGGTCGCGAAATCGCCTCGGATCGAGACGCCCGAGCGGTCAACATATGGGGCGGCGTGCGGATACACGGTGTCCCCGCCGATGACGATCGGTCCACCCGGTGTGAAGCCGCGTTCAGGGTTCCGTCGAATCACTCGCGGCGGGCTGATGTTCCGAACCGGAGGACGGTTGTACCCCGGCCCGACCAACGCCGGGGGCGTCGTCGGTGTGATGTAGAGATTCGGCGGGGAGTTGAACACCGGCGGCGACGGGGGCCGCGGCGGCGCGGGGCTGGGCGATGGTGAGGGCGATGGTGACGGAGCGGGCGGCGTCGCGGCGGGCGCGCCCTGGCCCATCGCGCTGGCAGTTCCAGACAGCAAGAGGAGCGCGATCACGAGCGACGAGGAGATGCCGCGAGCGATCGGAGCAAGAGAACGCGCGCGGTGAGATCCCGCCGTCGCGACGATGATCGTCGGCGTGTGTGTTGCAAGAGCGTTCATCAGATTCTCCTTGCCGACCGACGGCGAAAACCACCAGACCCGCGAGCGTGTCCCCAAGATGCGTGACTCGGCCCAAACAGGCGTTCGACCCACGAAAGTGTACGTCTTCGGCGCAGATTTCGATGCAGCGTGCGGTCGCGTGGTCTCCGAATCTTCTGAAAGACCCAGGGCTCTCACGCGTGAGTCGCTCGCTTGGGGTGTCGGCGGCCGATGGCTGAGAACCCGCGCCCGGACGGTGGAACGAGCGCGGCCCGCGGAAGATTCCGCGGGCCGCGTGGTGGTGAGCTGGTTTGGTGGAGCGTCGGGCGGGTGGGGCGTTGCTTACTCGTTGGAGTTGTCCGACTCATCGGTTGAGTCGCCGCTGTTGGCCTGCTTTTCCAGTAGCTTGCGGAGATAGGCGTTCTCACGCCGGGTGGCTTCGAGATCGAACATGACGTATTTCACCGAAAGCCGGAGGTAATCGAGGGATTCCTGAAGGTCGGAGACGGTCTTCTTCATGCGGTCGTGACGGTCCTTGGTTTCGCTGGCGAGCTCGGAGAGTCGCTCGCGGTCACCTTCGGGGAGGGTGCTGATCTGCTCGAGGAGGTCGCCCAAACGCTTCTGGAAGTCTTGGTCGTTCATTTGCGATCGTCCTTTCTAGTGCCGCGTTGTGCAGGGTTTCCCGTGCGAGCAAGGCGGCGGATGTGGGGGCGTCTCAGTCTCGCGTTCGCGTCGCGGTTGACGGGAACACTGAACATGAAACAACGCCCGCGCCGGGACTCGATGCACTGGCGTGCCAGGCGCAAAGGTCCGGAAAAGGGATCGATCCGTCGATGAAAACGAGGTTCCGTCCTCGGGCGGAGTGTATCGGGCTTGCGGGATGAAGGTGGGTCTGTGCCGGGTGTTGCCGGCGGGCGACACCCGGGGGTGTTGCGGGATCAGCGCATGTTGTCGAACCGCTTCATGGCGTTCATGGCGCCGCGCGGGGCCTGCTTCATGAGCGGGGCGATGGCGGCGGGCTCGGTCTTCTTGACTTCGAGAACAACCTTGCGGAGGTGCTCATCTCGGACCTGGGCGAAACGCCGGAAGAGGTCTTCGAGCTCGTGGCGGTTGAAGCGGGTCATGGGGTCGCGAAGGCCGGACTGAGCCGCTGCCCAGTCGATCAGCGAGCCGCCTTGCTCGCTGTAGCGGTACAAGGCCAGGGTGGCCTTGAGCCGGGCGGTGGCGGTGGTGAAGGGGTCGGTGGCCACGTCCGGTAACTTCATCATGACCTCGCGAGCGGCGACGGCCCCGCGGTCGCCGAGCAGCGGGTCATGGGCACTGTCGCCGGTGCTCATGTCGTGCAGCTTTGGGGCGTCCTCGGCTGGAATGAGGTTGGCGATGCCGGTGGACAGGGTCTTGACCCCGGCGCGCTCGAAGCGGACGATGACCCGCTGGCAGGGTTTTCCCTCGTGCGAGTCGGCGGTGACCGTGGTGATCATGCCGATGCCCCATTCCGGGCGATCGAGGTGGACGACCTTGTCCCCAAAAGACCATTGTTTCAGAAGCATCCGCGAAGTCCTTGCATGCAGTGGGGCGGGGGTGTTGGCCAGCGATGTATGCAGCCACCCGGAGCACAGCGCCCTGAAGGGAAAAACGCCAAGATCATGGTCAAACATCGACGAGCGATCGACCCCGAAAATCCGGGGCACTCGCGACGAAGATCGCAATATCAAACGACCGTCACCGGAGGGGCCGACTGCCGAAGCAGGGCCCACAACGGAGCAAAGTCAGAGGCGAGAACAAGGCCAAGACGGAATCCCGCGATGAACGGGACGAACAATCTCACACCCCCGGCCCGAGAGGCCTAGTATACACCATCGGCGAAGGCTGTGGGAAATTTCACAACTTTCCACAATTTTGGCTGATCGCTCACCGTTGGAAATGGCAAATGAGAGGGGTGGAGTAGGGGGATGGGGCGGCGGTTCGGTGGGGGACCAGTGAGATTGTTCGGGCAGTGGACTAGCGGCTCGGCCGCGCAGACTGATTGAGGAGCACCATGATCGAGGCCCTGAAGAGCGACGAGATCATCAACAAGGTCGGCGGGCGGTTCAAGCTGACGGCGCTGATCCAGAAGCGTCTTGTGCAGCTGATGGACGGCGCGCGGCCGATGGTCGAGCGCAACGGCCGGAGCGACCTTGAGCTGGTGATCGAGGAGATCTTGCAGGACAAGATCGTGCCGGTGTTCGACGAGACGGACCCGGAGTTCAAGGCGGCGATCCCGGATTGGAAGCCGCGGGCGTGAGTGGGGTCGAGGTGCGGCGGGTGTGACGGCGGAGCCATGTTCCCGAGACGAGCGCGATGATGGTCGCGAGCGTGAAGGGGATCGCGTACACCACGAATAGGACATTGGACATCGAGCGTTCGAGGCCACACATCCGGTAGCGACTTTCGAGTCGTGCGCCGGGTGATTGCACGGGCGCAACGACCTCGAGCGTGAGCGGCCATTGGCCTTGACGGAACGACGTGCGATCGTGAAGGGGATCTTCGTCGGTGAGTACCGCGACGTCGGAGTCATCGTCGGGGACGGTGCGGCCGTCGAGTGCTATGTGCACCCGAAGTTCAAACGGGTTGGCTGGTGCGTTGGATGCGACTGAGTCGATCACGACCGCGAACGACTGGTGGCAGGCGGAGCCGTACCACTGGTCGAGCGTGAGTTCGTAGGTGCCGGGGCGCGAGAGGTCGTAATGGCCGCGAATGGGCGCGGGCTCGCCGCGCTCGGCGCGGGAGGTTTCGGCGGAGAAATCGAAGGCGCGCTTGAGGCCGAAGGCTGACCAGGTGAGCACGGCGAGTGCGATCACAAACCACGCGCTCACGATGATCCGTTGCGCGAGCGACTTCGGACGCGATTGGGCAGACGCGTTGGTCATCGGAGGGAGATACGACTGCCGCGGTGCGGGTGGTTCGGGGGCCGAAAAGAAGATCGCGATTTGAAATTTCAAATTCGAAATTTCAAAAGCTCGCGCCTCACGCCTTCTTCTTATAGAACGGCATCTTCACCACTTCGCCCGCGATGCGGTCGCGGCCGGTGTCGACTTCGATTTTCGTGCCCTCGGCGAGGTGCGCCTTGTCGAGGTAGCCCATGGCGATGGGGTAGCCGAGCGTGGGGCTGGGGCAGCCGCTGGTTATGGTGCCGGCGGGTTTGTCGTTGATGAGGATGCGCATGCCCTGGCGGGCGGAGCGTTTGCCTTCGAGTTTGAAGCCGGCGAGTTTCTGGGGCGGGCCGCCGGCGGCGAGCGTGGCCTTGAGCGCGGCGAGGCCGATGAACGGCTCGGGGCGGTCGCCGGTGTCTTTGTCCATGGCGATGGCAAAGTCCAGGCCGGTCGAGAGGGCGTTGGTGTCTTCGCCGAGTTCGTGGCCGTAGAGCGGCATGGCGGCTTCCATGCGGAGGGTGTCGCGTGCGCCGAGGCCGCAGGGCTTGATGAGGGCGTTGGGATCCTTGGGGTCCACGTCCTTCATGATCATCTTCATGGCCATGCCGACCATCGCGCCGGGGAGGATGACCTCCACGCCGTCTTCGCCGGTGTAGCCGGTGCGAGAGACGTAGAGCTTCACGATGAGCAGGTTCTTGACGGTGAACCAGTAGCGCTTCAGGGTCGGGATCTCGCGGCTGAACTTGCCGATGAACTCGATCACCTTCGGGCCTTGCACAGCGACCATCGCGGTCGAGAGCGTCTTGTCCTCGAGCTTCACCTTCTTGCCCTCGGCCTTGATGACGGTGTTGAAATGCTCGACGATCTTCTCGCGGTTGGAGGCGTTGACGACCACCATGAAGTCGTCGTCATCGAGGCGGTAGACGATGACGTCGTCTTTGATACCGCCCTGCTCGTTGCAGACGAGCGAGTAGCGGCACTGGGTGTTCTTCATGTCGCGGATGCGGCGGGTGCAGACACGCTCGAGGAATCCCGCGGCGTGCAGGCCGGTGATCGAGAGGCGGCCCATGTGCGAGACATCAAAGAGGCCGCCGGAGGTGCGCACCTGGTGATGCTCGGCCTGGAGGCCGGATTCGCCAACGGGGCGGGCGTAGGTGATGGGGAGTTCCCAGCCGGCGAAATCGACCATCTTGCCGTGGTTGTCGAGGTGGAACTGGTGGAGCGGAGTCTTCTGCACGAGGTGGCCCTTTCGACTCGCCGGCGGGTGGCTGCGGCGTCGGGCCATGATAGCGACGGCGGGCGCTAGGGGTGCGTGTTTGCACGCGGGCCGGTCAGCGACCGTCGCAGGTTTCGAGCATCCATCGGTGATGAGCACGCATGCACCCATTCAGGAGTTCGCGTTGAACACGCGCGTTCCCGGAAGACGGGTCGCGATGATTGGGTCGTCTGGCCGCGCGGTGAGTCCACGGTTTTGGGTTGTCGTCTGCGGACGTGGGCCTCTGCGATGGGCACTTCGGTCGAGGCCCGAGTGCGGAGAGTCCGTCGCGATTGACGATTCGGCCGTGGCTCTTGGATCTGAAACGGGTGGGCTTAGGTCTCGATGTGGTTGTCGACCATCCAGCGGGTGATGGTCGGGCTCTTGACGGCGGCTGTGAGCTCTACTCCGACGCTGTAGATCGCCTTGCCGGTATAGCGGCATTGACGCACGATGCCGAAGTACGGACGTGGCCTGTCCGACTTTGTGGCCACAAGGATCATTACGCGCGAGCCGATGTTGAAGAGCTTCCGCGAGCGAAGGCCGATTCCGCTTTTGCTCAGGTCGTTTGCGAGCGCGGGACACTCGGGGAGGAGGCAGTCTTCCGGGGTGATCTCGAAGATCTTGGCCGCGATGGCACAGGTGACCCGTTCGAACTCGCGACGGGAGCTCTCGGTGCCGGCGCCGGCGGCGGTACTGACGACCTGGCTCGTCGCGCCGCTTGGTTGGTTCGTCGGGGGGTTGGGCATCGTGAGCGTCCGAGTGGAGTTCTGAAGAAGCACACACCGTAAGGGTTGTTTCGGAGAACGCGGGGGGGGGATTGATGAGTCCGCGGCGCGGAGAGGTCACGGTGGGTTATGGGCCTGCCTCCGGTGCGACCTTTGCGAGTAAAGCGGGGGCGACCGGCGAAAAGCCCGGCGGGGTCGTGAGGGACTCACACTCGCCACGGCGCGTTATCGATCAAGCGGACAGGCCCGAGTTTCACCGCGATGAGGGAGCGCGCTGGGCGATCGGGGTGTGCAGGGCCCAGCGTCTGCGCGTCGCGGATCACGGCGTACTGAATCTCTAGCCCGGCCCCGGAGAGCGTTTCTGTCATGGCCGCTTCGGCGGCATTGACGGTCGGGCGAGATTGAGCCGCGTTGAGGGCGCGCCAGATGGCGGTCGAGCGTGCGCGATCTGCGGGCGGGATGAAGCGGTTGCGGCTGCTCATCGCCAGCCCGTCGGGTTCGCGGATGGTGGGGACGGGGATGATGAGTGGGGCGGGTTGGCGCTGGGATTGGGCGGCGGCGGCCATGGCGCTGATGACTTGCAGTTGCTGCCAGTCCTTCTCGCCGAAGTAGGCGCGCGCGGGGCGGACGAGATCAAAGAGGCGTTGGACGACCTGGCACACGCCGGCGAAGTGGCCGGGGCGGAGTGCGTCTTCGAGATTCGGGGCTGTCGCGACCAGTGGGAGCGGGGGGGCAGGAATCGCCAGAGCGGGCGGGTAGATGGTGGCGACGTCTGGGGCGAAGATCGCGTCGGCGCCGGCGGCTTCGCAGATCTTGGCGTCGGCCTCCGGTGTTCGCGGGTAACGCTGCAGGTCGGCGGGGTCGTTGAACTGCGTGGGGTTGACAAAGATGCTGACGATGACGGGGGAATGCGAGGTGCGAGCGTCGCGATCCGCGACTGCGGCGCGGATGAGCGAGGCGTGCCCGTCGTGAAGTGCGCCCATGGTGGGGATGAATCGCCCGGCGTGAAATGGCGTGAGATCGTGCTCGGTGTGCAGCAAACGCATTGTGCGGAAGATAGGGCCGCGCCGGGCGCGGCGAGCGGCGGC
>JALHNK010000126.1 GCA_022843565.1 Phycisphaerales bacterium | reverse complement strand
GCTGCCCCTGCGCTCGCGTCGCGCGGGATGGGCCGGGCGTTGCGTTCTGCGGCGGCGTTGCCGAAGACTCGCTGCCCCCGCGACCGTCGGGTGCGGCCGGGGCGGATGCACGCTCGTCGCGTTTGGCGCTCGGATCGGGCGTCGGGCCGGTGACGCGGCCTTGGCCGGGCGAAGACTGCGGGCGTTGGCCGCTTTGATCCTGATCGGGCGATGGCTGAGCGCCCGCGGACTTCGGTCCATCAGGCGGCTGACCGCCCGGTGCGTTCGCGTCGGGAGATTGCTCCGGCTTCGGCGCGTTGCTCGCGGAATCTTGCCCTGGCGGTGGGTTCTGAGAATCGGGCGGCTGCTTGTCTTGCTGGCGCTTGGCGAGTTCCTCGGCAAACTTCTCGAGCTGATCGCGCTGCTCGGGCGTGGCCTTGCGCATGAACTCTTCGGCCTGCTTGCGGAGCTTGGCCGCGGCGGCCTCGTCACGCTGAGCGTCGCGCGGTGCTTTGGACATCTCGTCGAGCATCTTGCCAAGCTGCTCGGCACTGGGAAGCTCTTTGGGGAACTCGGGCGTCGCGTTCGGATCGGGTTGAGCGTTCGGGTCGGGCTTTGCGTTCGGATCGCGCCGCGAATCGCTGGGCGCGGGCTTGCCGTCCGGGTCCGGCTTTGCATCTGGCGCCGGCCGCGGCGTGTCGCCGGGGGTTTCGCGATTCGTCGCATCGGGCGACTTCTCGCCGGGCCGCTCTTGCTGCTCAGGCGTTGTTGCTTTGTCTGATGGTGTGCCGCTTGCCTTGTCGTTCGGATTGTTCGGAGACTTCTCCGACGGTGTGTCCGAGGGCGTGTCGCCCGGCTGAGACTGGGGCCTTTCGGGCGCAGTTCCTTCGGCCGATGTCGGGCGAGTTGCGTCCGGCTTCTGCCCAGGTTGCGGCTCCTGCGGGCGCGCGTCTTGCGGGCGCGTTGCATCGCGCGGAGTGCCTCCAGCGGGCTGGGCGTTCGGCGTGGGCTTTTCCTCGGGCTTCGCTGCGCGATCGTCCGGCGATCGCTTTGCGCCCGCGCCATCCGAAGGCGTCGGCTCGCCGGCAGGCTTGGTCCCCGGCGTGTTGTCCGGCGACGGCTTCTGCGTTGCGTCCGGTTGCGAGCCGCTGTTGTTCTCGCCGGGTGTTGGCTGTGCTTTGTCTGATGGCGAGGGGCGAGTTTGCTCGCCCGGCGCGCGATCGCCGGGGCGCTGCGGCGTCTGCGTGTCTTTGCTCGGCGCGGGCTCGTCACTTGGTGACGACTTGTCATCGGGCTTCGCGGTGCGATCGCCCGGAGATTGCTTCGAGCCGGAGCTCTCTGATGGCGCTGGCTTCGCGGCTGGATCCGGCGTGGGCGAGTTCTGGTTCGGCTGCGTGCCCTCGCGGCTTTGGTCCGCGGGCTTTGAGTCCTTCGTCGTCGACTCACCCGGTCGGGTTTCCGGCGGGCCCTTGGCGTCCACGGGCTTGGCATCCGGCGATGGCGCGGGCTTCGTGTTCGCGTCGCGATCGCGCGGTGTCTGAGACTCGCTCAATGGCGGGCGTGCCGCGTCCGGTGGCGCAGCGTCGCCGCCATCGTTGGGCGGCTTCGGCTTCGCATCGTCAGCGCCCGGATCGCGCGGCATGCTCGCATCCGGCGTCTGCGGTGCCGCTCCGGGCGACGGCTTGTCTGCGGGTGTCGGCGTCGGAGTGGTGGTGGGGGGTTGCTGCGATGGCTGCGTGGGTT
The DNA here is from genome assembly GCA_022843565.1 of Phycisphaerales bacterium. Classification (GTDB taxonomy): domain Bacteria; phylum Planctomycetota; class Phycisphaerae; order Phycisphaerales; family UBA1924; genus JACVCS01. The sequence continues at coordinate 8,798 of JALHNK010000126.1, read as the reverse complement.
GCGATGGCTTCGAGACATCGTCCGCGACGCGGCGCATCTGATCGGCGACTTCGCGAGCGTCGTTCTTGGCTTGGGACTCCGCTCGCTGGCGTCGCTGCTCCTCGGTCACGCGCCGCGCCAGATCCTCAGCACGCTCGCTCGGCACGCCCGCCTTGCGAAGTTCATCGGCAACCGCTTGCTCGTCGGCATTCGCCAGGCGGTCCTTCGCCGCCGTTTCATCGGTGCCAGCGTTCTTGAGCGCCTCGGTCGCGGCCTGCGTCGCCGGTGCGTCCGGTGCGCCGTCTGCCGACGCGGACTCCAGCTTCTCGGCGAGTTGTCGCAAATCGTCGGCTATCGCGGCTCGCTCTTCAGGCGAAACCGCCGCCGCGTCTTGCGCAAGCTCGCGAGAGGCCTGGGCTGCGCCCGCCGGGTCGCCCGCCGCGAGGGCTTCGGCCAAACGGCTGGCGGCGTTCGGTGCGCCGCGATCGTCGCGAGTCTGCTGCTGCGCCGCCGATGCGAGCTGCTGGCGGAGCGCCTCGGCGGCGGCGCGACGATCTGCGGCGCTTCGCTCGAGCTGGTCCGACGCGGTTTGTAACGATTTCGCGGCTTGCTGGCGAGCCTCGCGAGGTGACACAGAGCCCGCGGCGAGCTCCTTCTCCAACTCCTCGAGCTTGCGAAGCGCCCCAGCGCTCGCGGCGTCCGCCGCCGATGGCTGAGCAGCCGGGGTCGCGGGCTCGATCGTGTTTCTCACCGTTGCCAGTTCGTTCGCGGCGTCTTTGATCGCCGCGGGCGTTGGCGTCTCATTCACCGCCAAAACGCCGGGCCCCTTCGGGAACCAGTTCGACCACAGTTGCGAGGGCATCCACACCCCCGCCGCGATGCCGGATGCGAGAATCGCCCCGGCCCACACTGTGCTCCGTCCGAAGCGCACCGGCGTCACGCGAGCGATCTGCGCGGCGCTCACGCCCGCCGCCGCGGCTTCACCCTGCCGGATCGCGGCGAGCTCGAAGCTGCCCGTTGATGGTGACTTCACAAACTCGCGGGCGCTGGAAATCTGGTTGTTCAAACCAAGCAGTGACTCGACGCGGCACAGTGCGGCGAGGGCTCGCTGCGAGCCGGCGGTGCGCACCAGGGCCCATGTGATCGCCCCGGCAACGCCGACGACGACCGGAGCGCCGAGCAACAGCCACCATGGCGCCGCGTCAAGTGTCGAGCGCCAACCGGCGATCGCGGGATCGCCGAATGTGCGTGCAATCGCGATCGAGCCGAGGCCGACGATTGACCCTGCGAGAAGCGCGGGGCCGACCGCCCGGGCACCGAGTTGAAGGGCCACACGCCGGCGAGCAAGCTTCGTGATGGCGGCGATCGTTGACATGCTGAACATTGTACGGTTGAGGCGAGTTCTGGTTCCGAAGGTTCGCGCTGTACCGGCGAATCCTCCGGTACTGCCCAAGGGGCTTGCCGCTTCGAACGCTCAGCACGCAAGGGCTGCCATCAATGTCATGTGTTCCCTTCCGGCATCTGATGCCCAGTGCCCAGTGCCCATCGCTACACCCCGTCAATCCTCAAACTGGAACGCCGGCGACGAGAACGGCGGCGGCTTCCGCAGGCCGATCGCCATGACGAAGCCGGTCATGAGCCAGACGCTGACAAGGCTTGAGCCGCCGTACGAAACGAACGGGAGCGTGATGCCGATGACCGGCAGGATGCCGACCACCATGCCGAGGTTGATCGCGATCTGGCAGAAGATGAACGTCGCGACACCCACGCACACGAGCCGCCCGAAGCCGTCGCGCGTGCGAGCGCCGGTGAGCAGTGCGCCGGCGAGCCAGAGCGCGTAGAGCGCGAGCATGGCCAGCCCGCCGACGAAGCCGAAGCGAGCGCTATAGACCGCGAAGATCATGTCATTGTGCCGCTCGGGCAGGCGGCTGGAGCGGACGACGGCGCGCGTGCGTGAGTCCGAGAGCCCCCATGTCTGTCCAGCGCCCAGAAGCATCCGAGCCGTCTGCGGCTGCTCGGCGGTGGGCGAGCCGGCGCGCGGGCTGCCGGTGAAATCGCGGTAGACATCAACAATGCGCTGGCGCTGATAGGGCTTCAGCGCCGGCCACGCGGCCGGTGCCGCCAGCGCCGCCAGCACGCAGACCAGCAGCAGGTGCCTCGCCCGAGCCCCGGCCGCCAGCAGCATCGCAAACAGCACGGGCACGAACAGCATCGCGGTGCCGAGGTCCGGCTGGAGGAAGATGAGCCCAGTGGGGATCGCTGCGACGATCGCGGGGGGCACCAGTCCGAGGAGCGTGCGGTGATTCTGGCGGACGCGGAGATACTCCGCGGCACACAGGACGAACGCGAGCTTTGTCAGTTCACTCGGCTGGAGGTCGATCGGTCCGAGGTCGATCCAGCCGCGCACGCCGTTGCGCGGCGCGACGAGCCATGACGGCACGATGGGCACCAGCAGGAAGATCAGCAGCAGAATGCAGCCGCCGAGGATCGGCCACGCGGCCAACCGCCAACGCCGATAATCCGGCAGCGCGATGCCCAGCGCTGCGACCATGCCGACGCCCATGAAGACGAGGTGCTTCATCGTTCGCGGCGCAAGCTCCGCGGCGCTCGACGGTGCTTCCAGTTGCGAAGCGACATCAATGCAGTACGCGCCCAGGAGCGTCAGTATGGCCGCTGCGCCGACACTCAGCCACGCCGGCGTGAGCAGCGACGCATCGGGCCCGAAGTACCGCCTGAAGAGCGTCATTGGTCCGCACCCAGATAGCCTTCGCTGATGAGCGCGTGGATGATCTGGTTGCACAGCGGGCCGCTGATGCGACCGCCGGAGCCGCCGCGCTCGACCAGGAGCGACACCGCGTACTTCGGGCGTCCTCCCTGCGGTCCGACGAGGACAACGAACCACGCGTGATCGAGGCTGACGGGGTTGCCGCGCTCGTCAACGATCGGGCGATCCTGCGGATCGCGGGCGCGAAGGCCCGAGTCGGCGGTGCCGGACTTGCCCCAGACGCTGACCCCCTGGGCGTTGAAGATGTTCTCTTTGCGGCCTTCGTCAAGCGAGATGTGATGGCCGGTGCCGCGCTCCTCGGTCACCGCCCGCCGCAGGCCTTCCAGCGCCAGATCGACAGCGCGCCGATCGAGCTTCAGGTCCTCGATCACGGGCGTTTCGTCGATGCGCACTCGCGGAACGATCCGCACGCCGCCTCGTGCCAGCGTCGCATACGCATCCGCGGCGTGCAGCGGCGTCCAGGCGATCGGCCCCTGGCCGATGCCCATCAGGATCGACTCGCTGAGCGAAAGCCCGCCCTTGCCCGGTGTAACGCCGGTGCGGCGCATCGGCGTCTCCGCAGGGATGCCCATCTCCGCGCGGTCTTCGTCGCTGCTATCAACCGCCGGCTCATCCGCACTCGCCGCGGCTGATGGCACCATCCGCCCGGCGCTGCCGGGGAAGTACGGCGCGAGCCCCAGCCGCGGGTGTTTGGCGTTCGGGCCGACGCCGAAACGCTCGTACCACTGGCCGATGCGCTCGGGGCCCAGCGCACGGCCGATGTTGAAGAAGTAAATGTTGCAACTGGCCATGATCGCGCTGGTGACATCCAGCGGCCCGCCGAGCTGGGCGCTGTGCGTCATGCCGTTGAACTGCTTGTAGATCCAGCAGCGGAAGGTGTTCGGCTGATCGGGATAGAGATGGCCCGTGCAGTCGATGCGTTTGAACGCGTCAAACACGCCGTCGGTCACTGCGCCGCAGTACATCAGCGGCTTGACGATCGATCCCGCCGGGTACGGGCGTGCGAAGGCCTTGTTGATCGCGAGGTTGTTCTCAGGAGCAAAGACGGTGTCCGGGCTCGTCCGTGCCTGCTCACGCGTGAAGCCCGGCGATGACACCATCGCCAGGATGTCGCCGGTCTCGACCTCGATGATCACGCACGCGCCGCTGAGTTCTGTGCCGGTGGCGATCGCGCGGTTCTTCTGCCACGCCTGAACAACCGTGAGCCCCGCGTCCCCGCTCATCAGCGCCTGCACGCGGGCCTGGAGCGATGCGTCGAGCGTGAGCATCACGTCGCGCCCAGGGGCACGCTCGACCTTGGTTTCGACGCCGGTCTCGGCGTCTCTGGTGACGCGCCCTCGCGAGCCGCGCAGGGTTTGCTCGATGGCCCATTCCAGGCCGGTGGCGCCGACGCTCTCACCGGGAAGGTAACCGCGCGGGTCCGCGTCATCGGCGTCCGCGCCGGTCTGACGCCGGGCCTCGCTCCAGGTGGCGATCTCGGCGTCGTTCGCACGCTGGCGTGCATCGGGCGAAGCGCCGAGGGCGACACGATCCTGCCACCAGTAGTCCTGATCCAGAGGGCGGCGGCGCATCCAGCCGACGACATTCGACATCACGCCTCGCACCGTGAAGAGCAGCGGGGTCTCGCTGCGAAGCGGGCCGGGGAATGTGCGACGATCAACGAGCACGTCCATCGTCTCGCCGGGGTACTCGCGCCCGGTGCCGTCAATCAGATGCAGCCCCGGCATCCAGAAGGGCTGCTCAACCCCGCTCCCCGCACCACCGCCGGCGCGGGCCTTGGCGGGCTTGCTGGTGGTCTCGAACGGGAATCGCAGCGCCACCTCGTCATCAACATCGTGAACGATGACGTGCCAGGTGCGCTGCTCGCGGATCGGCTGGGCCACCTCCGCCGTCGCGACCGGCTCGAACTCCAGGTTCGGCGTGAGCTCGAAGCCCTTGTTGATCTCGTCCTCCAGCGCGCGCCGCTGAGCCTCAACCGCGGTTGACGCTTGGCGAGAGACCTCGCTGACAATCTCCGCTCGCCGATCTTCGAGCTCTTCGAGGGTCAGATCAGCCCGGAGCGCAAACTGCCGCCACGCCTCGTCGAGCTGCTTGGTGAACTCCGTGGCGCGTTGCTGCACGAGCCGCTCGCGCTGCACCGGTGAGAGTTGACGCCACAGCGGCCCGGCCTCCTTGCGTGCCGCGATGCCGGCCTGCTCATAGGCCCATTGCCCGGTGATGACCGGGTACTCCACTGCGATATCGAAGCTCGGTCGATCAACCGCCAGAACCCGCCCCTTGCGATCCAGGATGCGCCCGCGCGTGGTCGGTTCCCAGCGATGCGAAACGAGCTTGGCCTCGGCCCGAGCGCGATGCGTGCCGCCCTGGGCGAGCGTGAGCTGGCCAAAGCGAGCCACCACTGGCAGAAGCGCGAGCACGCCGCCGGCGCTGAGCAGCAACAACCGTCGATGATACAACTCCGGCAGCAATCCCTTGCCAACCATGACAGAGTGTATCGGGCGATCTCGTCGCGGAACGCCAGCGGGGGCGTGAGCTTTCAAGGGCCGGCGGTGAGCGGCAAGTGATCAGTCTTCAGCCGTCAGTCGTCAGCGTGCTCTGTCGCGCCCGTGCGTTCCGGCGCAACGGGCCGATTAATGTCGCGGGCGTTTGGGCGAGTTTTCGATCCCGACCGCTGAAAGGTCTGCTTTGAGCCGTGCTGCTTTGAGCATGTGAGCCTTCCCCCGCCACTCTACCCTCGCCGATGCCGACACAACTCCGCCCCGCGACGCCCGCCGACATTCCCGTGATTCTCACGCTCATCGGCGAGCTGGCCGAGTACGAACGCGAACCCCAGGCCGCAGTGGCAACGCCCGAGCAACTCCGGCGTGCTCTGTTCGGCGATCCCGCTGGCGACGGGCGCGGCGCCGGCGTCGCCGAGTGCCTCATTGGCGAGGTCGTCGCCCCCGACGGCACTCGCACCGTCGAGGGCTTCGCGCTCTTCTTCATGAACTTCTCGACGTGGACCGGCCAGCCGGGCATCTATCTCGAAGACCTCTTCGTCCGCCCGCCCGCACGCGGCGTGGGCCTAGGCAAGGCCTTCCTCCGCGAACTCGCCCGCATCGCGATCGAACGCGACTGCGGCCGCATCGAGTGGAACGTGCTGGACTGGAACCAGCCGGCGATCGATTTCTATCTCAAGCTCGGCGCGCAGCCGCTGTCAGAGTGGACGATCCACCGCATGTCCGGCGACGCGATCCGCCAGCTCGCGAACACATGAATCGGAAGCCGGTTTCCAGTGTTCAGTTGTCAGTTGTCAGTTGTCAGTTGTCAGTTGTCAGTTGTCAGCAGAGCGAACAAGGGGACTGACGGCGATTGTTCCTCGCCCTCCGGTGCCCAGTGCCCAGTGCCTACTTCTTCGCCCGCGTAATCTCCGCGTACGCGTTGTGGTTGTGGATCGACTCGAAGTTCTCAGAGTTGATCGAGTACCACCGAATGCGGTCGTCGCCCTCGAGGCTGATCGCCAGATCGCGCACGATGTCTTCAACGAACTTCGGATTCTCAAACGCCGCCTCGGTCACGAACTTCTCGTCAGGTCGCTTCAAAACCGCGTATACCTGCGTGCTCGCGGCGTTCTCCAGGTGCTTCACCAGGTCCTCGATCCACATCACACCCTTGGCGGGGTCGGTCCGCACCTTCGCCCCGATGTGGCAGCGCTGGTTGTGCGCGCCGAAGCGGCTGATCTCCTTGCTGCACGGGCACAGGCTCGTGGCCGGCGCAGTGACCCCCATCACAAAGTCGTCCGTCTCGCCCGAGCTGCACTCGAATGTCACCTTGTAGTCCATCAGGCCCGGCTGACCCGACACGGGCGCGAGCTTGCGGATGAAGTACGTAAACTCCGCGGCGAAATGCGCATCGGCCGCGTTGAGCCGCTCGCGAATCTTGCGCGCAATGCCCGCGATATCCGCCGGCGTGATCGCCATGTCGTGCTCGTTGAGCACCTCGACAAAGCGGCTCATGTGCGTGCCCTTCTGGTGGTGCGGCAGCGACACATACATGTTGATCGTGGCGACAGTGCCCTGCTCCCCGCCGCTGGGCATGGAGATGCGGATCGGGTAGATCACGTCCTTGACGCCAACGCGATCGATCGCGACGCGCCGAACATCGCCCTGCCCCTGCACGTCCGGGATCGCCTTACCGCTGACTCCGCTGATCGTCGCGCCCTTGTCCATTCGATCCTTTCCGTGCTCGCCCGTCGATGCGTGGTTCGCCCAGACCGTTGATTTGGATGCTGTTTGCCAGGCCACTGTTACGTCTTCTCAGCCGTCGCCAGCCCGACGCCCCATTTGGCCCCGATCGGCAATCCCAGCATCGCCCCCGCCAGCCAATCCAGCGGCATCACCCGTGCCGGTGCCAAGAGTTCCATCGAGTTCGCCCTCAGCAGCAACGCGCTGGGAGCACCGGGTTCCAGCAACAACGCCGCCGCTGGTGCCAGCGCAGCCACGATCCCAAACCCCGCCGCCAGCACCCACCCTTGAGATTGCTTGTGCAAAAGGCCCGTCAACACGCCGGCCACGATCGCTGCGAGCATCGCCGCAGCGATGGTCTGACCCTTCAGCGTCGAGACCGCCGCGACGTACGACACCAGCACACTGGCAACGACGCAGACCACAACGCTGATTCCAGCGCGCTGGAGCATCATCGCGCGATCGTCGCCCGCGGGGTCGTGCCGGTCTTCGCGATGGCCGTGCGGCACGCTGTCAAGACGTTGGCCCTGCCGCCCGGCGATGCCTACGCCGAAGGCCCCGGCGCAGACGAGAGCGCCCAGGAGCGCGCCCTCCAGAGCGATGAGCCCGAACTGGGCCCGATCGGGCGACACGCGCAGGACTTCGTCGATCCGCCCCGACCCCGCCGCGAGCCACGCCAAGACCGCACCAGCACAGAAGTACCCCCAGCGGGTGCTGGTCATCCGGGCCACCAGGGCCCCAAAGCCCATGGCCAGCGCGATGCCCACAGCCGCACGCAGGACGCCGGCCGCGCCGCCGGACTCGGCGAGAATCGGCTCGACGTGTGAGAAACCGTCGCCAGCGCGGAGCGCACCGGTCAGCCAGCCTGCGACCGGGCCAAGGGCCAGCAGCCCGAAGATGAACAGTGACCATCGAACGACCGCATCGCGCATAGGAGGAGAGCATATGCGCGATGCGTGAAAGGCTCTTCGCCGGCGTCTCACTTCAGGAGCGTTCGCCGCCGGAGCGTGTCGATCAGTACAGAGTGGACCGGCGTGTCGGTGGTCACCAGCTCATGGCCCAGCCCGTGCTTGTTGCAGAACTCGTGCAGATCTTCGATGAAGCGCCTGACCGCCCGCGTGAACTGTGCGCTGAGCTCGGGCGTGACCGTCACCTCCGCCGCACGTCCGGACTCGACATCGGTCAATCGCAGATCGCCCGCGAGACCCGACGGCGACGCCGCGCTGGTTGAACGCTGTGGGTCCAGCTCTGTGGGTGCCAGAAGCTGGAGGATCGTGACATCCATCCCGCCAAGCGCCGTGCGCCCACCGCGCCCGCCGCTGGCCCCCGCCGCGAGCATCTTCAGGCCCGGCTGATACCCCTCCGGCGGCGGCACAAGCACATCGCTCAACAGCACCATCACCCCGCGGCTGTTCGTATCGCTTGCGATGGCTCTCATCGCACTGGTGAACGAGCCCTCGGCCACGTTCGCAAGAGCCGCGCCGCTGCTGGTGAACGCGCTCTCAAGCAGGAACCGTGTGACGCGCTCGATGTTCCGTCGCCCGCGCAGGGGCTCCAGCGCGCGGAGCCCGCCACCCGCCCCGCCCGCGCCGATCAAGCTCAGCCGCACGCGGTTGTTGTTGGTTAAGCCGATTGCGCACAGCGCCGCCGCGAGTCGCGCGCCGAAGAGCAGCTTGTTGCACGCCTCCGGCTCGCCGGCGTTCATGCTGGCCGAGACATCCAGCACCACGTGCAGCGCCAGATCCTCTTCCTCCTGGAAGAGCTTGATGAAGAAGCGATCCAGCCGGGCGAGCACGTTAGATCGGAAGAGC
>JALHNK010000125.1 GCA_022843565.1 Phycisphaerales bacterium | reverse complement strand
TTGACACCTCCCACGGCATGCTCAGCCTCCTTTGAAGCCGAACAGTCCGCGATCAAAGTGTCACCCATGTCCTGACGCGGTGTTACCTATGTCTCCGGTCTGTACATTCCCACCGGGGGAGGTGCCGCGCCTCGCGGCGGAGGGGGCGGGGCTGCGACATACTCGTGACCACAACAATCGCCGGGAGTCTTCGGGCCCCCTCCGGCTCGCGGACTCGCCACCTCCCCCGGTAGGACCGGTGGCGAGTGGGGGAGGGTGCGGACCGCGGGTGATCGTTCCGCGGTACTCTTTGCGATGCCGCTGAACCTTCGTGATCCCGAGTCGGTGATCTCCGCGCTCCTGGCCGGCGCGCGGGCGAATCGTGAGAACGCCCTCCGGCGCGGGTCGATCGAGGTGGTGCCGGCGGAGCACGCCTGCCGCCGGTTGATCGCCACCGGTGATCTACACGACAATCCGATCTCGTTCGCGCGACTGATGGAACTCGCCGGCCTGAGCGACGACAACGCGCTGGACGACGCACACGGCGCGCACCTCACGCTCCACGAGCTGATCCACCCCGATCAGCTCTTCAACGAGATGGACCTGTCGTATCGCGTGCTGGCGCGCTGCGCCGACATCAAGGCCAGGTTCCCCCAGCGCGTCCACGTCCTGCTGGCCAATCACGAGCTGGCCCAGATCGTCGGCGCAGGCATCGTCAAGGACGGCGTCAACGTCGTCAAGGCCTTCAACCGCGGCGTCGAGCACGCTTTCCCCGATGACGCCCCGGCTGTGCAAGACGCCATCGGCGAGTTCATCCGCTCGCTGCCGCTGGCGGTGCGATTTGTCGGCGCCGGGGATGCGAAGGCGGGCGACGGTGGGCCGACGGATTTGCTCTGCGCACACTCGCTGCCCGGGCCCGACCTCTGGGACCGTTTCGATCCGTCTGTGCTCGAACGCGAGCTGACAGACGATGATCTCACGCCCCGGCGCGGCTCAGCGCACATCATGGTCTGGGGCCGCGGGCAGAACTCCGAACTCATCGACTCGCTGGCGACTCGGTGGAACGTCGGCACGTTTATCCTCGGACACGAGAAAGCGCCCGACGGTCAGCTCCTCGTTGGCCAACGCGCGATCGTGCTCAACAGCGACCACGAGCACGCGGCCTACGCGCCTCTGGATCTTCGCACGCAGTGGTCCGCGACCGCCGTCGCCGGCGTGTGTCGCCCGCTGCACGAGCAAGGCTGATCTCAATCATGCGGTCGACCGTCGTCGTTGTCAGCGTCCGCGCGCCGATGGGAGAGCGCACTTGCCGCGCCCAGACTTGCTCGACGTTGCCTGGCAAAGGGCCGTGCAGCTTCGATCGAGCCATGTGCGGGGTACCGACACCATTCGGGAGATCGCCAGTCGGACTGGGCTCAACCGTGAAAGTGTTCGGCGGCAGATGGTGCGGGGCAAGCCCAGCGTCGAGTTCGTGGTGGCAGTCTGCCGGTAGTACGGCGTCACAGCGGATTGGCTCCTTGGCATCAGCGATGCGCCGCACTGGATGGGATCCGGTCGTCCAAAGTAGGTTCGACAGCGCCCCGCTCGACACTCCGGATGCCAACCGGCATGACCGATGGCGCACGGCGAACGCGCTGCTCGTGCATCGTCCAGCGCCTCATATCGACCAGACTCCACATCCTCGCATCACAGCTTCGCGTCAGGACGGCCCCGCGGCATCCTTCGCCGTTGGCTTGATCCGCTTCACCACACGCTCCACGATCCCCACCATCGAGGCGCTTCGGCCATCATCGATCAGACGCTGCCGTAGCGATTGCAATCGTGCAATCAATGGCTTCGTGGACGGGAGTCGCAGGGCGTCGAGTTCGATCTCGGCACATTGCCGCAGCGTGGCCACGCCCAGGACAACAACATCCTCCGGGTCGAGCGTGGGCACCCAGTGCGCTTCCATCCATTGGACTTGCTCAAGGGCGTCGGATCCGCGACCGGCATCGACGAGGTAGCCGGTGAGTGCGAATCTTGCCATGAGCATGTCGGTGTGCATGGCCGTGCCACGAGTATCGGCGTCCTGCACGATCTGCTCGAGTCCCTCGATTCGTTGGGGGGGCAACTCGACGTCGCCCTTGGCATTGGCCACGATCTGGCCACGCAAGAACTCCATCCAGAAGAGGGAGGGGAGGACGCGCTCGACACTCCCACTCCCGCCACTGCCAATGGCCGCGGACACGGTGCGCATCACGAACTTCAGCCTTGCACGAACCGCGTCGAGCTCCTTCTGAGTATTGGCGTTCATCTTCGCCTGTGTGGCGAGCTCCCGCTGTTTGGCTCCGATTGTCTTGTCATACGTGATGTATGCCCCGGCACCGCTCGCCAACAGCGCCGCGAGCACCAGTCCGGTTCGCAACGAGTTGCGGCGGACGAGGAGCCAACTTCGCTTCCAAGGGCTCGGCCGTGTCCATTCGATGGGGCGTCCGGCGATCCAATTCTCAAGATCCGCCGCGAGGCCCAGGGCCGAGAGGTACCGGTTAGAGCGCTGGCGTTCCATCGCCTTACCACAGATCATGGCAAGGTCCGAGTCGATCGCGGGGAGCCTTACGCGCTGCTGGGTGCGGTGAAAGGCCACGATCTCGTCTGCCGTGGTCCCGTGGGGGAACTCGCCCGTGAGGAGCCAGAAGAGGATCCCACCCAGACCATAGACATCAGCCGCCGGGGTCAGGCTGTTTTCGTCCTGATTGAACTGCTCGGGGGACATGAAGGCGAGGTTGCCGCGATGCGTTTCATCGCGGTTGACCGGAGAGAAGGACAGGTCAAAGTCGGCGAGCTTGGGTTCTCCCTGTTTAGTGAGCAGGATATTGGCAGGCTTGAGATCGCAGTGGACAACGCCGGCCATGTGGGCGGCTTGGACGGCGTGGGCGAGGATGGCCACAAGTGCAGCGGCATCCTTTGGAGCCCAAGGCGCAGAGCGGTCGGCGAGCGTCCCTCCATCCACGAACTCGGCGACCAGATACTTGGCGCCCGTCGCGTCTTCTCCGCGATCGAGGATCTGAAGGACGTTGGGATGGGTGACGCGGCGCGCCGCGAGGGCATCTCCCTCAGGCCCCACGACGTGGGGAACGGGTTCGGAACTCGAAGCAACGGCGGGCATGGGGTTGCGCGGCGTGATCTTGATGGCCACGTGTGCATCGAATCCCGAGCTTGACAGGCGCGAATCCCGGGCCCGGTACACGAACGATCTCCGCCCGAACGCGATCAGTTCTTCCAGTTGATACCGGCCATCGGGCCCAAACTCGCAAGGGCAGGCCCAAGGGACCAGGGCGGCCGCCATCGCTTCGTCGGCGAGCATGCTCCGCAATGTGGACGAGCTAGTCGTCGAAATATCCATGCTCGAATCGTTCCTCCAGCGTCACCTTAAGTCGAGACCACCTCTTGCGAACAGCCGACTCGGTCGAGCGCAGCGCCGTGGCAATCGCTGGGAATGACGCTCCTCTGAGCATCAGGAACAGGATCTGGCGCTCCACCGCCTCAGACAGGAAGAGCGCCATCCGGTGGACCAGGAGCATCGCCTCGTCGTCGGTGGCGCACGCCTCCAGGCGGACCAGCAGCTCCCTGGCGTATACGCCCTCGTTGTCCACCATCGCACGGGCCCGGACCACCAGGCGATTCTTCTCGATCGCGGTATTGGTGGTGACGGTGCGGACCAAGGCCCAGAGTTCCGCCTCGGACCTGGGCCGGACCCCACCTCGGGTGGCGAGTCGGTCGAGGCGTCGAACCACCGAGGCGAACACTTCCTCGCTATCGACCACACCCTGGGTCGCCGCGAAGAGCTTGGACCGGGCCAGCCCGCGAATCGCGGCCTCGTTAATCATCATAAACCCGGCCACCTGATCGCGGCTCAAGCACCCCAGGAGCGATCGATCGATGGGACCCTCGGAAGAAATGGCGTTGCGAGACTCCACCGCCAAGCTCCCTCGACCGAAAGTGTGCCGCTATCGCCCCAAACGCAACTACCCAACCGCGAAGAATTCTGAAACTTCCTGTCCAACTACTTGGGCCAGTGTCGTACATCCTCGGGTTGCCGTCAAGTCCCGCGTGGGGAAACCGAAGAAATTCGTTGTGGTGGCCAGAATTCGGTTTCCGTGGGCAGTGGAGTTATGTATGCCTCCTCCGTTCAATACGTGGGAAGAGTGGTTGCGGTGGGCGCTCTGCGAACTGTACAAAGCGCTCGACGGCGACTGCAAGGACCTGTCGGGCCAGAACGAAGACCGAATCGCGAAGGTAATCGCCCTATACGAGGCGAATGGTGCGCCCGTCTTTACCACTCGTCAAGACAAGGCCGATTTTTTGGAGCTGTTGGATGATTTGGAGGCCCTCCTCGATCAGCCAGGGAATGGCCTTGACGCGCAGGCGGACGCCAATCTCAGGATGCTCATCGCCAGCCTCCGCACGGACGTCGGGCCTTGACGCTTCCTTGCTCTCCCCATCTCACACTTTCCACAACTTCGCCCTCCCCTTGGAACATCATGGCTCGGGTCGAGGCGCGGGGCGTAACCAAGCCGCGTGGGCTGGTTGGGCGAACGGCAGGATGTCGAGCACGTGACTGTATGTGATTGTGCTCGCTTCGTAGATGTTCGTGCGGATTTGGTGTCCTCACTCGCGTGGGCAGAATGCTCCGGAGACCACCATGCGCGGCGTGCTCTTGCGGTCTGGTGTGTTCCGAACGCTGCGAGCCGTGCTGGTCGGTTGGTATCGGAGTGTTGCATGAGTGACGTATTTGCACAACCAGGGCCGGGGTCTAGCGAAGAAGAAGTACAGACGCTGGCCAAGTACCGCGCGTTCGGAAACGCGGTGCTTGGTGTCGGCGGTGCGCCGCATGAAACCGTTGAAGACTGGCTCGGGCATGTGGTGCCGAGCGTGAGGGCATGGGTGGACATCGCGATGTCGTTGCGCACTGAAGTGGCGCCGCCCGCCGGAAGCATGACGCTCGGGTGTTGGGCAGCGATCTTTGAGCCGCGCACGGCGTTGACGTGGTCGTGCGTGGCGTCGGCTCTGACGGGCTACTCCACCACGGCTGTGCGCACCCGCTATCGGCAACACCTGCAAGCGGCGTGTCCCGGCGAGCGTCTGCCGAACTGGAACGATCGCGCGCCCGAGAGCGATGAGTTCTGCCGCGGGTGGATCGGTCGCGCGCCGATTGCGTCCGCCCAAGGCGGGGCGTCCAACGGCGTGAATCACACCGGGTCCGGCGCTGGCGGCGCATCGGCGCTGGACACGCTGCGGAGCACGCTGGGGCTCGGGGCGTCTGTGCGCTTGGCGCGGACGATCGCCGGCCCCGCTCACCCGTGGACACTCATCGTGCAAGTGGATGCGCCACCGGGGGTGGAGCTCGATACGTGGGACGAGGCGACGTGCATCACCGCCTTGGCGGCCCTGGCGCCGTTCCTGCAGCGCGGCTTCGACATGAGCATCGGGCGGCGCCTGGCTCACCACCACTCGATGACGCGCCATCTCACGCCCCTCCAGGCCGAGTTGCTGCCGATGCTGATCGATGGCATGAAAGAGCAAGAGATCAGCCAGTCACTCAAGCGCAACACGCACTCGGTTCACGACGCGGTCAAGGGCATCTATCGCAACCTCGGCGTGCGCTCGCGGGTCGAGCTGATCAGACGCTGGCACCAGTTGGATGCCTGAGTGCGGGGGGCAGACGGTGCGGGGGTGGGGGGGCGGGCGAGAGTGGGGGGCGGCGTTCACCCGTGCGGGTGGTGCTTCTTGATCACCTCGTGCAATCGCGAGCGATCGACGTGCGTGTAGACCTCGGTGGTGCCGATGTCGGCGTGGCCCAGGAGCTCTTGCACCACGCGAAGGTCGGCGCCGCCGGCCAGCAGGTGCGTCGCGAAGCTGTGGCGCAGCACATGCGGGTGGACTTTGTCCAGCCCCGCGCGGCGGGCGTGCTTCTTCACCAGTTGCCACACCGCCACGCGCTCCAGCGCCCGCCCGCTGCGCGAGAGCAACAGCGTATCGCCAGAGCGCCCCGTCGCCAGCCGCGGCCTTGCCGCCCGTAGATACTCGCCGATCGCTCCGAGCGCCGGCTTGCCGATCGGCACCATCCGCTGCTTGTCCCCCTTGCCCGTCACAATGATGACGCCGGCCTCGCGCTTGATGTCGTCGATGTTCAACGTACACACCTCGCTGGCGCGCAGGCCGCAGGCGTAGATCAGCTCAAGCATCGCCCGATCACGCAGCGCGATCGTTGCGTTTCTCCCCTCGGTGGCCCGAGTGCCTCCGGCCGCCCGCGTGTCCTGGGTGGCCCGCCTCTCCGAGGCGGGCTCCTGCGCTCCCGGCTCCTCAGAACGTCCCGGCTTGACTCGCTCACCCCGTGTCGCCTCGATCAGCGCGTTCACCTGGCGCGGCGTCATGACGTTCGGCAGTTTGCGCCATCGCGTCGGCCGATCCAGGTGGTCCGTCGGGTTCTTCAGCAAGCGCTCGGTCGCGACCAGAAAGCGGAAGAAGACCTTGAGCGTGGCCAAGTGGCGGATCACGCTGCTGCCGCTGAGCTTGCGGGCCGAGCGGAGCGACGCGATGTAGTCGCTCAGATCCTTCGGCGAGAGTGCGCCAAGACGCGCGACGAGTGCCGTGTCATTGGTGGCCCGCCTCTCCGAGTCGGGTCGGCCCGCGGCCTCGCCGCGCCCCTCGGCGCGCTCACGAGCCCCCACCTCTGCAACCACCAACCCGAGCCGCTCGTCATTCAAGAAGTCCCGCACATCGCGCAGGTATGCCAGCAGCGTGTTCCGGCTCAGGCCGCACTCGATGCGCAGGAACGCGATGAACTGCGTGATGAGCGGATCACCAATCAGCCCCGGCACACTGACACCACCGAGCGGCCCGCGCTTGCCTGCCTTTGGTGGCCCGCCTCTCCGAGGCGGGTCTTGCCCCCGGCCCAACCTCACCGCCGCACCGCCCTTACGCCGCGGCGCCGAAGCCGAGCCCGAGCCCGCGCCGCTTCGTCGCGAACTCGGCTTGGCCTTGGAGATCGATCTGTCGCCGGCGCGTGCCATGATCAACCGGGATATCGGGCCTGACCCATCGAACCCGACAAAAAGAAAGCCGCCCCGGCATCCTGCCGGGGCGGCTGTTTCAAAGCGGGATTCTCAGAACTTCAGGGCTTAGCCTCGCAGCAGGGCCAGGGCCGACTGGGGCTGGCTGTTGGCCAGGCTCAGCGAGTTCTGCGCGGCCTGCGACAGGATCTGCGAACGGGTCAGGTTCGCGGTCTCGCTGGCGAAGTCCGCATCGCGGATCACCGACTCGGCCGCCGAGCTGTTCTCGAGGCTGACGTTCAGGTTGCGGACGGTGCTGCCAACGGTGTTCCGCTGGAAGGCACCGAGGCGACCACGCAGACCCGAGACCTGACGGATCGACTCATCAACCACCTTGGCAGCGGCTTCGAGGTTGCCGTCAACCACGTTGGCCGACTTGCCGCTGGCCAGGTTGCTGAGGAAGCCCAGGTCGCTGCTGCCGAGCTTACGAGCGGCAACGTTCTGGATGCCGAGGGCGACCTTGCCGCCGACATCGACCTTGGACGAGAGCTGGAACTCGGCGCCGCCGCCGTTGATGGTGAAGGCGGCGACACCGCCGAGTGCGGTCGCGGTCGCGGTCTTCAGCGTGATCTCGACATCCAGGAAGTCCGTGTTGACGCGGATGTTGCGGCCCTTGGAGGTCGCTGACACACCGTTGATCGTCGCGACGATGTCCTGGCCGACGTCACGGACGCCGTTGGTCGCCGCGGCGAACGTGGAGTTGATGGTGGTCGAGGGGTTCAGCGTTGCAGCGGCGCCGTTCGCGCCGTAGATGCCGACGCCGGTACCGGCGATGCCACCCGCGTTGACGGTCTTGACCGAGACGAACGAGTCCGACCCGTAGTTCGTCGAGTTCAGGCGGATGTTGGTGATCGCACCGGAGGTAAAGGTGGATGCCGACACACCGGTGACATCCTTGTAGGTGTTGATCGCGGCCGAGATCTGAGCGCGACTCGTGCCCGAGGCGAACGACAGCTCGCGGCTGCCGAGCTCACCACCGACTTCGATGGTGAACAGGCCGCTACCACCACCGCCGAGGTCGAGCGTCGCGCCGGTCGAGAGGAACAGCGTGCCGGTCTGAGCGGACTTGGTGATCAGGGCCTGAACCGCGACGGTCGAGCCCTTGGCCACCTTGGCGGCGTTGACGCGGAAGTCGCTGACGCCCGTGGCAACGGTGCTGGTGTTGAAGTCAAAGTTGCCGTTCAGCAGCTTCACGCCCTGGAAGTTCGTCGACTCGCTGATGCGGTCAACGGTCTGCAGGATCGAGTCGATCTGGAGCTGGTTGGCCTGCTTCTCTTCGCGAGAGAGACCGGCGTTGTTGGCGGTGCTGGTGACCAGACCACGCAGGTCGGTCAGCAGGTTGCTGAGCTCCTGAAGACCGCCCTCGGCGATGTTCACGAGCTGGTCAGCGCGCTCGGCGTTGTTGATGGCCGAACCAAGGGCCGACTTCTCGGCGCGGAGGTTCTCGCTGGCGATCAGACCCGCCGGGTCGTCCTTGCCGCGGTTGACGCGGACGCCGGTGGAGAGGCGCTCGAGCGTGGTGTTCAGGCTCTTGTTGTTAGCCTGAAGGTTGCGCTGGGCGATGAGACTGTTGGGATTCGTGTTGATGCGTGACATACTGAACTACCTCCGTGTGCGAGAAAGGGCGCTTCAAGCCGCCGACCACCCCGATGGTCGGGGCCCTGCTCCCGGTTCACCGTACTGGTGATCCGGGTCGTGACGTCCGGCATCCATACCGGTCCGTCGTGCGTGGGCGACGCGCCCGCTCGCACGCCTCAGACATCGACGCCGCAGAACGCACCGTTCACCGCTCGGCCACGTCGATCGCGCGTCGCCGCCCCACCAGCCCGCACAGGCGGCGAGGGCGGCGCAGTCGGACGCGGTTATTCGAACCCGAGGGGTTGCCGCGATGGGTTATCGAACTGTGGCAAATCCGCTGTCGTCCGAGAACGGCGCGCCCCTGGCCACGCCCCGCCACCGGCCCGTCCGCCGCCCCGCGCAACACCCCTTTACGCCCGCTAAACTTCCGCTATGTCCACGTTCTATCAGCTCGATTTCGAGAAGCCCGTCCTGGAGCTCGAACGCCAGATCGAAGCGATCGAGACCGACATCCGGCGAGCCGCGGCTCCGCCAGCGCCCGCCGGCGCTGAGACCGCCTCCGACAGCGGCGCGCCCGCGGGCGCAGAGACGCTCGGCGTGCCCGACGCAACCGAGCTGGCCCGACGCGCCGAGGACCTGCGCCAGCAACGCCTCACCACACTCGCGGACGTCTATCGCGATATCAACGCCTGGCAGACCGTCCGCGTCGCGCGACACCCCAAGCGCCCGCAGACCCGCGACTACATCGATCTGTTCTGCAAAGACTTCTGCGAGCTCCACGGCGACCGGCGCTTCGGCGATGACCCCGCCATCGTCACCGGCTTCGCCCGCATCGGCCCGCACCGCGTCCTCATCGTCGGCCATCAGAAGGGCCGCACCACGCAGGAGAAGCTCGCGTGCCACTTCGGCTGCGCACACCCCGAGGGCTACCGCAAGGCGATGCTCAAGATGAAGCTCGCCGAGAAGTTCCGCGTGCCCATCGTCACGTTCGTTGACACCCAGGGTGCCTACCCCGGTCTCGGTGCCGAGGCCCGCGGCCAGGCTGAGGCCATCGCCTACAACCTGCGAGAGATGTCCATGCTCCGCACGCCGATTGTGACCATCGTCATCGGCGAGGGCGGCTCCGGCGGCGCGCTGGGCATCGCGGTCGCGGATCGCGTCGCGATGATGCAATACGCCTGGTACTCGGTCATCAGCCCCGAGGGATGTGCCGCGATCCTCTGGAAGCAGGCCAACGAGCAGACCAACTCGCAGGCGGCGCGAGCCCTGAACCTGACCGCGACGGACAACCTGCGTCTGGGCATCGTGGACAACATCATTACCGAGCCGCTGGGCGGTGCCCATCGCGACCCGCGCGGGGCCGCCAAGTCGATCGAGGACTTCCTGCTCCGCGTCATTCCCGAGCTCAAAGCCCTGGACCTGGACACCCTGGTCTCGCAGAGGTACGACCGCTTCCGCAAGCTCGGGTCGTATGACGAGCTCTAGACCCCGTGGGGCAGATGTTCCGCCTGCCTGCCTTGGGCCCAACAATTCCAGCCCAGATCCGCCCCTTGCCCAGATTCCCACCGCAACCCCGCCCGATGATTCGGGTATGGTTGATGTCATGTCCATCCGTCGCCCTGCGCCGGTGGGCTCGCTGATTCAGCGGCCCCCGCGCCCCACCCTGACCATGCTTCGCGCGTCGCTCGCCGGCGCGATTGGCGTGCTCACGCAGTGCCCGGTCGCGTGCGCCGCGTCGTCGGCGCCGTCGGTCGCGCCGGTCGGGGTCGTTCCGCTCGTCGCGACCGTGCAGCCCGCGCCTGCCGCGCCGGCACCGGTCGAGGCGCTGACGGTGCAGGGCGTGACGCTGCATCGCGACGCGGGCGTCCACTCGCTCTGGCTCTCGAACAACATCCGCCTCCACGTCCGCCCGATGCCCGGCAGCCCCGGCGTCTCGCTCTGCATCCGCGTCCTGGGCGGCGAGCTGCACGAGACCGAGGCCACG
>JALHNK010000124.1 GCA_022843565.1 Phycisphaerales bacterium | reverse complement strand
CCAGCTCTTTCAGCTTTCGGATATCAATCATCGGCGTACTCGCTTTCTCACCCGATTGGAGGATCGCTCTCAGCTCGGGCTTGACCCACGACGTGGCCAGAACGCCCACACGCCAGGAGCCCGTCTCTCTGCCGCGCCCGACCACTCGCCGGGTGCAAGGGGACCATGATACCGTCCTCCGAGCGATCGCGACAGGTCCGACCATATTCCCGAACGTTCGACCCACAACCGCCCCAGAGCTCGTCAACCCTGCTCCATGCCGTTCAAAATCCAACCATTTCGCGATGGTGCCGCGGCGCTGATCCTTGTGCTCACTGTGGCGTGCGTCGGCGCCCCTCTGGGTGCCGCGGCGCTCGGCGTGCTTTCGACCTTCAGCCGCCGCGCTGCGCCGGAGGTCGGGCCCGATCCTGCCCCGAGCGCGGGCGTGGGCTTGAACACGGGCGGCGCGACATGGCCCGCCGCCGACGGCGCGTTCGGGCTCGCTTCGTCGCTCCTGTCAACGCTGCTGATCAGCTTGTTTGTTGCGGCGTTGGCAACGCTGATGGCCATCGGCCCCGCGCGCGTGATGGCGCTCTGGCCTCGCCACCGCCGGCTGGCGTTCGCGCTGGCGTGCGTGCCCATGATGATGCCCACGTACCTCGCCTACGCCGGCTGGAGCGTCCTCCGCCAACCCGGCACCGCCCTGGGCGATCTCATCGCGCGGCTCGACCCGCACCTCATCACGCTGCTCGATCAATCGCTCGGTGTCATCGGCCTGGCCCTCTGGGCCTGGCCCCTCAGCGCGCTCATTCTCGCCCCCGGCGTCGCACGCCTGGATCAGGATCACGCCGACGCCATGTCGCTCGACGGCGCTTCAGGCCCGCGACGCCTGCTGATGACCGCGATGCTCGTCCGCGGCTCCCTGGCCACCAGCATCCTGGCAATCGCCCTCGTCGCCATCGGCTCCAGCGTGCCGCTGCACCTGGCACAGGTGCGAACGCTCGCGATCCAGCTCTGGGCCATGCTCGGCACCCAGAGCGCAGAGAACGTGTGGCTCCTGGCCTGGCCGCTGGTGCTGGTCGCGTGCGTCGGCGCGTGGCTGGTGACACGAATCCTGACGACCCTGGACGAACAGCCCCGCGCGACCGCACGCCCCACGCCGCCACGCAGCACCGATCTGATCCTCCTGGTCCTCGCGGCGGCCCTCAGCGTCGTGGTGCCCATGGTCCTCTTCGGCATCGGACTCAAACGCTGGTCCAGCATCAGCGCCTTCATTCGTGGCGACGGCAGCGCACTGGGCGCATCGCTCGCCACCGGTGCCATGGTCGGCCTCGTCATCGCCGCGCTCGCCATCGCTTCACACATCGTCGCCTCCAGCGTGCCGTCGGGCCGATCCGGCCCTCGACTCATCGTTCAACTCTGCCTCGGCGCGTTCTGCGTCACCGCGATCGTCCCCGGCGTCTTGATCGGGGCCGCCGTCAACACGCTCATCGCCACGATCGGCGGCGTGCCCGCGCTGGACCCGCTCTCGAACTGGCTCGCCGATGGCGGCGGCCTCATCGTCGCCCACGTCGCACGCTTCGGCTTCATGGCCATCGCCGTTGGCTGGGTGATCGGGCGGAGCGAGGCCCAGGAACTCCGCGAAACCCGGGCGCTCGCCGGCGGCAGCGCCTCGCGCGCGTGGTGGCTGAGCACCGGCCACGCAACGCTTGTCGCCGCCGCGGGCGTCGGCGTCGCGGCGCTGGCGATGTCGATGCAGGAGATCGAGAGCGCCGTCATTCTCTCGCCCCCGGGCCAGCGCGGCGTCGCCGTCGCCATGCTCGAACACCTCCACTACAACGCACAAGAGCAACTCATGGCCTCCGGCCTCACGATTTCCGGGGGGGCGCTCGCGCTGGCGCTCATCGCCAGCGCCCTTCTGGCCAAAGCGAGTGTGTTCTCGCCCGCCTCCCGGACGAACTCCACGCCGCCGACCGAGCAATAACCAGCACGGACCGCTGTTGAGCTGGGCCCGCGTGTTCCGATGATGAACACTCGCGCGCCCGTACGTGCTCGACGCGCTGAATCGCACGAAGCTCGGCTAGACTCCAGCCGATGAACAGGTCCGCCGCGGCGTGTGTTCCACGCCGGCACGGGCATCAGGCGGGGTAGTGAGAGACAAACGAATCATGAGCCAAGTAAGCCTTGACATTACCGCGACCCGCAAGAACACGGAGATGCCGGCACAGATCGTCGCCGCCGGCCTTAGTCTGCTCGCGCTGGTGGTCGTGGTGGTCGTGGATCAACAGACGGGCTCGAAGACCTCGGTCCTGCCGCTGTATCTTGTCCCGGTCGTCATCGCGACTTGGCTCGGCGGCCGGTTGGTCGGCGTACCGATCACGCTGTTCTGCGGCGTCGCGTGGTACGTTGCGCAGGTGTTCACCGATCCGCCGACGTTCGAGGGATGGGATCTGTTTCAGAACGCCTTCATGCGCACGGTCGTCTTCGGCGCCGTGTGCTTCCTGGTCTTGAGGCTCGTCGCTCTGCGGCAGATGAGCGACGACCAAGCCCGGTTCGACCCGCTCACCGGCCTGGGCAACCGCGCCGCGTTCTTCTATCGCGCCACCATCGCGCTCGGCCAGGCATCAGTTCGCGCCGCCCCTGTCGCGATGGTGATCATCGACATCAAGGCCCTGCACGCCATCAACACGCGCCTCGGCCAGCAACGAGGCGATCTGGTGATCTCCCTCTCAGCCAACGCGGCGCGTGCGATCAAGCGGCGCGATGACGTCGTGGCCCGCACCAATGGCGACGAGATCGTCGTGTTCATGCCGCAGACCGACGAGGCGACCGCGCGCTCGATGTGCGACTCGCTGCGCCTCTCGCTGGACCGCGTCTCCGGCCTGGCCGGGTGCGACGTGCGCCACACGCTCGTGCTCGTCATCGCGAGCCGCGCACCGCTGGCGATCGAGGACATGCTCAACGTCGGCGAGGGCGAGCTGCGAATGGCCGACGGCTTCCGCGAAGTCCAGTTCACCGAAGCCGCCCGCGGCGGAGCGTGAACGGCCTTCCCTCTCACAACTGCCGCAGGAATCGCAAGTCGTTCTCGAACAGCATCCTGATATCCGGGATCGCGTACTTGCCCATCGCCAGGCGCTCGATGCCGAAGCCGAAGGCGAATCCGCACCAGACCTCGGGGTCTACGCCGCAGGCTTGAAGCACGTGCGGATGCACGAGGCCGCAGCCGCCGACTTCCATCCAGCGCAGCGGCTGATCCGCCCGCAGGCGGATGCGCAGATCAAGCTCCGCGCTGGGCTCGGTGAACGGGAAGAACGTCGGCCGCAGTCGGATCTCGGCCTCGCTGCCGAAGTACGCGCGAGCGAACTGCAGCAGCGTGTTTTTCAGCTCGACCATCGACACGTGCGAGTCGATGTACAGCCCTTCGATCTGGTGGAACATGAACGAGTGCGTCGCGTCCACGGTGTCCGGGCGATAGACGCGCCCGGGCGCGATGATCTTGATGGGACCGGTCAACCCGCCGCGCGGCTGCGGCCCCGTGCCCGCAGCAAACGCCTTGGCCGCATCGGCCACGTGCTTCTCCATCACGCGAGCCTGCACCGTCGATGTCTGGCTGCGGAGCATGCGCGGGCGAGGGTGCTTGGCCGGGTCATCGATGTAGAAGTTATCGATCGGATCGCGCGCCGGATGGTCCGGCGGGATGTTGAGCTTGATGAAGTTGTGCTCGTCGTCTTCCAGCTCCGGCCCCGTCGCAACGCTGAATCCCATCCGACCGAAGACGTCCACCAGCTCATCGCGAACTCGAGTGATCACGTGCTGGCGGCCGATGCCGTCGCTCTGGATCACGCCCGGCTCGGTCACGTCAACACGCGGCCCCTTGGCCACCGGGCGCGCCGCGCCGCCGAGCGACTCGAGCTTGGCCTTGTACTGCTCTTCAAGCGAGCCGGCGATCGCGTTCACGCGCTGGCCGTAGGCCGGGCGTTGTTCCTTCGGCACGTCCTTCATCGCGCCCATGGCGAGTTTGATCTTGCCCTTGGGGCCGATGAACGCGTTGCGCCAAGCCTCCAGCGAAGCCGCGTCCGCGGCCGCCGCGAGCTCACGGGTCGCGTCCTGTTCAAGCACATCGAGCGTCTGGAGCATGGGGCGAAGGTTATGCAGGCTTGGCAGGACGGCGGGCGGCCTGGGGCATAGCCGCGGCGCGGGCGATCGGTGTCTCCGTATACTGGCCCCATGGTGCGCCAGATTGCGTTTATGAACCAGAAGGGCGGCGTCGGCAAGACGACCACGGCGGTCAACATCGCCGCGGGGATTGCCAAGGCCGGGCGGAAGGTGCTGCTGGTGGATCTTGATCCGCAGGCGCACGCGACGCTGCACCTGGGCGTTGGAACGTCGAGCGAATCCGACGCGCAGCGCACGCCGACGATCTACGACCTGCTGCTTGATCCGGCGGTGACGCTCGAATCCGTCGTGCGACCGGCGAGGCCGAACCTCGATCTGCTCCCGGCCGAGACTGACCTCGCCGCGGCCGAGACCGAGCTGGCCACCGAGACCGACCGCCTCACCCGCCTGCGGAACGCCATCGACAAAGCCCAAAGCAACGGCGCCGGCTACCAGTACGTCCTCATGGATTGCCCGCCCTCGCTCGGCGTGCTGACGCTCAACGCGCTGGCCTGCGTCCGCGAGGTGTTCATCCCCATGCAGGCGCAGTTCCTGGCGCTGCAGGGCGTGGGCAAAATGATGCAGACCGTCGCGCTCGTCGGGCGCACCGTGAACCCGAACCTGCATGTCACCGGCGTCATTCTGTGTTGCCATGACTCCACCACCACCCACGGCCGTGAAGTCGTCGCCGACCTCGACGGTTTCTTCGAGCAAGCTCGCGGCACCGACGTGCCCTGGCGCAACGGGCGCGTCTACCGCCCCGTCATCCGCCGCAACGTCAAACTCCAGGAAGCACCGAGCTTCGGCCAGACGATTTACGAGTACGCCCCCAAGTGTGCCGGCGCTGAGGACTATGGGGCGCTGGCAGTGAACATGGTGAAGGAGTGGGACGAGCTGTTGGCGAGACAAGACGCGAGCGTCGTGACGCGAGGCGCGGCGCGGGCCGCGGTCAAGGCGTGAACACGGAAACGTGAACGTGAACGTGAAAAGGACGCGATTTTAGTCGTGGAGCATGCCGTGCGCGGCGGCGAGCGACGTGGCGTAATCCAGCATTCTAAAGAAGTGGCGATCATTTCCGAGCGTGTCTTCGATGCTGCACGAGTGCAGCACAAGCAGTGCCGTGTACACATAAACCACCGCGTCGTCTCGATGCTTGAACACAAAGCTGCTCGGGCGGGCAGAACTTTCGAGCACCGCCGTGGCAATCATTTCAGGCACGACTACGCCCATCGGCCCGGCGTCCGGCGCACGATTGCTGAGTGCCTTGACAAGCTGGTCCACTCGTTCTTCTGCGAGACTCGACGAAAACCCTTCGACCCACACGACAAGGTCAAGCAGGCTCTGTCGCACCTGCTCCGAAGCCGGCAGCGGACTTGAAGCGGCGACGAACCTGTAGAAGTTCTCAAGGTGTTCTTGGTACTTCTGAAAATCTGACACTTGACGACCCCCCGCCCCGATACACGTTCACGTCCGCGTTCTCACTCCCGTCCTCTCGCCTGCTGCCTCTTCTTCGCGGGTTCGGGCTCGACTGCGGGTGCGTCTTGCGGGCCTTGCTGTGTGACTTCGCTGAAGACGCCATAGGAGACGGTCAGGTCCACCTGTGCCCGCCCTGCGTCGATGCGGTTGGCGTAGCGGGCGTCGCGTCGAAGGCCGACGAGCCAGGCGATTTTCTGTTGCGTGCTCGGCTCGCCGGGCTTCCACTCGCCGGGCGCTGAGCCCCAGATCACGCGGGCGTTCTGGTCGGTGACGATGACGAGTCGCTTGTGCTTGACGTATGACGCGACGTCTACGCCGGAGACTTGCGAGAACGCCTCGGTCGGCTGCAAGTACGCCAGCAGTGCCAGCGCCGCCTGGATATCGCCGCCGGACCATGCCTCGCCGTAGATGTCGGGCGGTGCGCCGAACGCGCCGGTGATGACTTTGAGAGTCCCAACGCTGCCGGCCGGGTAGGAGATCGGCAGGAGTTCGCCGCCGGAGGCGACGAGGTGGTCGCGGTCTTGCCAGCGGACGAGCGCGACGGGTGCGCGCCAGAGGCCGCGGACGCGGACGGTGCCGGCGCCGCCCCGGGTCGAGCCATCGGCGACGCGCGACATTTCGTGCAGCTCACGCACCCAACCGGTGGCGATCAGCCGATCCGCGGCTCGCTTCAGCGATGCGTGATCCATCGGGTCGTTCGTCAGCTCGCTGCGGACCAGCTCGCTGAGCTGCGCGCGGAGCGAGGCGCTCATCCACGACACGGGCTCGCCTTTGGGCCCGATGCGATCGGGGATCAAGGGCCACTCGATCACAACGTTTGGCCCGTCGCCGCCCTCGGTGCCTTGGCCGAGATGATCGGCATCGTGCATCGCCGCGGCTCGCTGCATGAGCGCATCGCGGCTGATCACCAGGCCAGCGATCGATCCAACGACAATGACCGCCGTCGCGATCGTCGCGAGCTTCTGCCATCGAGTTTGCGAGGGGGTTTCCTTGGCCATAGACGTTCTGGAGATCGGCAGATCTTGCCGATTGCCTGAAGGAAATGTAGGGAAGGGGTGAGGGGGGAAGGGGGGGAAAGGGCCGAGGTTTGAGGGCTGAGAGATCCCGTGGGGCAGGCGTTCTCGCCTGCCTCCGAATCAAGCCGTGGGGCAGGCGTCCTCGCCTGCCTCCGCAGACCCCTTCATCTTCCACACCCTCGATCAACGAAGAATTTCCCCCCGCGCGACATCCTTGCGCGCAACATCGCGCCTCACCCACAGAACCCTCTTGCCCCAGATCCGACCAAGGCGCACACTCGCCACATGGTCAAACACACGGACATCGCATCATCACCACCCACCGCGTCAATCGCCGCCAACCCCGATACCGCCGCGCGCCTCATCGCCACGATGCTGCACTCGGATCGCACGATCCCCGAGATCGCCGACGAGTTCCGGCTGTCGTTCTCCCAGATGATGGCGCTGCTGGAAACACCAGAAGCCAAAGCCGAAATCGAAGCCATCGGAAAGCTCAGCGCGCTGCGCGACCAACTCCGCGCCCCGATCCGCCGCGAGACGGCGCTGCACCGCCTGGCGCACATCGTCGCCTACAGCCTCAACGAACTCGAAGCCCGGCGCGCCGCGAGCACACTGGTCAAGACGCAAGCCACGGCAACGCAACCCGCTCCCGGAACAAAACAAACGCCCGAAACGCAACAAGGCACCCCGAATCCTCTGCCAATGGGTACCCCCTCTCTCCGAGAGGGGACCATCGCCACCACATCGGTAAGGCCAGCATCCCACAGAGATTCCAACTCTCTTCCGATGTGCGATGTAGCAATGTGCGATGTGCCATGTGACCCCGCGACACGCGAACGCGTGCCCTGCGATGCGCCGCAGTATGGCCCTCTGCCACCCATCCCCACACCAACTCCCTCCGCCCGCCCCCAAACCACCCCACACAAGCGCGCCAGTTAGCACCACACGCGATCGTCGCCAAAGTCCGCGTGCTCGCGCCCGCCGCCGCGACACCTCCGCCGAGAGGAACCCGGAGAGTGGCGCGTTGGTCTGCGGGAGGCAGGCGAGGACGCCTGCCCCACGGGTGGTTGATCAGGCACGGCCGCATCGATGTGGTGAAGCACCACATCGATGGCACGGTTTAGCCCTCGCCTTCGAACTCGTGAGCAGTGGCGAGAACTGCGGGTGGGCGTGCTGGCTTGGGGGCCGCGTCGGTCAGGGCCATCTCGGCGAGCTTGGCGCAGAGTGCGGGCATTTCCAGGCCCATCTGGCGTGCCGCCTTGGGCACCAGCGAGTGATCGGTGAAGCCCGGCGTGGTGTTGATCTCCAGGAACCAGGGCGTGCCGTCTTCGTCGAGCAGGAAATCGGCACGCGCGATGTGGCGGAGGCCCATCTGGCGGAAGAGGCGCACGGTCATCTTCTTGATCTTCTTGACCACCGGCTCGGCCAGCTCAAGGTCAACGCCTTCGACGAGGTATTGCGTGTCGTCGCGGACGTACTTGGCGTCGTAGTCGTAGAGGCCGTCTTTGGGTTTGATTTCGATGACGGGCAGGGCTTCGTTGTTGATGATGCCGACGGTGAGCTCGCGGGCCGGGCGGCCGGAGTAGCCGCGGATCATCGGCTCGATCATGTAGGCGCGGGGGTCGAGGCCTTGGGCGATGCGTTCGGCGTGTTCCTTGGCGATGAGGCCGACGGCGGCGGCGTACTCAGCGCGGCTGGTGCAGACGTGAAGGCCGATGGTGGAGCCCTCGTGAACGGGCTTGATGACGACCGGCAGGCGCGACGGGCAGACGGTGTCGCGCGTGCTGAGGATCCACATCGGGGCGGTCTGCATGCCGGCGTCCATCGCGAAGACCTTGCTGGCGACCTTGTCCATGGCGGCGCGTGAGCCGCGGGCATCGGTGCCGACGAAGGGACGACCGTCGAGTTCGAGGATGTCTTGGAGCGGGCCGCCCTCGCCCCAGGGGCCGTGGAGATAGGGGAAGATGAGGTCGGCGGGCTGGGACTTGAGCCACGCGGCGTCGATGCGATCGATGATCTCGAGGCGCGCGTCAAACTGGCCGCTGGCGTTGAGGGCCTTGGTGATGGCGGTGGAGGACTTGATGGAGACTTCGCGTTCGGCGTCGGGGCCGCCGCCGAGGACGAGAACGGAGGGGAGTGGCATGGGGGATCTTTCGCGGGTGGGGGCGGGGAAAATGGCAAATTTGCAAATGAGCAACTGGCAAATCGATCGGGAAGCGATCAGGACAACGTGGGAATCGAAGGGTTCGACAAACTCGGGCGAGGCGCCCGGTGGCATCTGCAGAGGCTCGGAACTGAAGGCTGACGGCTGTTACAGCTCCGCCCCCCAGATCTTGACTTCGGGCTCGATGTTCACGCCGAAGGCTTGGCCGACGCGTTGACGGACCGATCGTATGAGGGCGATGATGTCGGTGGCGGTGCAGTTGGGGTGGGCGATGAAGAAGTTGGCATGTTGCGGGCTGACTTCGGCGTTGCCGATGCGGAGGCCCTTGCAGCCGGCCTTGTCGATGAGCATGCCTGCGCTGACGCGCTGGTTGGGTTCGCCGAGTGTTGTGGGGGCGCCGTCGGGGCCGGTGATGGTGATCGAGCGCGAGAGCGTGGGGTTCTTGAAGCAGCAGCCGGCGCTGCTGGCGCTCATGGGCTGGCTCTTGCTCTTGTACGCCATGACGTCTTTGAGCTTGGCGCGCACGACTTCGGCGCCGCTGAAGCCGCTGGTGGGATCGCCGGCGTGCGGGCGAAGCGCGAGCTCGACGCGGGTGATGATGAGGTCGTGGTGGTCGCCGAGGTCGGTGTGCCGGTAGCTGAAAGTCAGTTGCTCGCGGCCCAGCTTCAGCGTGTTGCCGGCGCGGTCGATCGCGTGGACCGCGTGAACACAGTCGCCGATCTGGCCGAAGGTGCCGCCGGCATTCATGACCACTGCGCCGCCGAGGGTGGCGGGGATTCCGCCGAGGGTTTCGATGCCGCTGAGCCCGCGGCGTGCGGTCTCGGTGATGAGCTTGGGGAGGTTTGCGCCGGCGCCGGCGATGACGTGGCCGGTGGTGTCGTTGATCTGGACGTCGATGAACTCGCCGCGGTTGAGGACGATGACGAGCTCGCTGACGCCTTCATCGGCGACGAGGAGATTCGCGCCGTCGCCGAGGATGCGGAGATTCGGGTCGATCTTGATGCACTCAATGAGCTCGGCGACCGACTGCGGATGAGCCATGCGGCGCGCGCGGCCGCCGACGCCGAACCACGTGGGGATGGGTTGGTCGCGCAGGATTTCTGGGGGGAGTGGCAAATCTCAAATCTCAAAATCTCAAATCTCGACGATCAACGCTCAACCTCTCCGCTCCCCTCCGTTCCTCCGCGATCAAGACTCTCGCCGTCGCGTGGAGAACGGAACCGGCGGAAGCTCTTCCATTCCTTCCATCACTTCGTTGAAAACCTCTTCAAGTCACTTCGTTGACAACCCCTTCTTCCCCGAAGCCAAGAAGCCCTGCGCCACCTTGTTCACCGGCCCTGCGCCCATGACCACCAACAGGTCACCCGGGCGGCAGAGGTTCTCGAGTTGTTCGACGATGGCTTCGAAGGGGTAGAGGTGCATCGCGTGGACGCCGCGTTCGCGGAGGCGGTCGACGAGGTCGGCCGCGGTGACTTTCTGTTTCTCTTCGACGCTGTCGCGGACGAAGTAGATGTGCGGGACGATGACGATGTCCGCGGCGCTGAAGGCGCTGACGAACTCGTCCATGAGGTGGCGTGTGCGGCTGTGTTGATGGGGCTGGAAGACGCAGATGAGGCGGCCGTTGCGTTGTTCGGGTGCTTCGAACTGGCGGAGGGCCTTGAGGGTTGCGTCCACTTCGGTGGGGTGGTGGCCGTAGTCGTCGTAGACGCGGACGACGCCGCCGAGCGGGTGGGGGCGTTGGCCCATGAACTGGCTGCGGCGGTCTACGCCGCGGAAGGCGGAGAGGGAGCGGCTGACAATCGCGGGATCAGCGCCGAGCGAGATCGCGATCGCTGCGGCGGTGGCGCTGTTCATCGCGTTGTGCGCGCCGGGCATGTTCATCGTCCACGCGACGACCGGGCCGCCGGCGGGCGAGGCGAGCTCTACGCGGTGGGTCGCGACGTCATACTTCACGCGCCAGTCGGCATCGGGCGAGTATCCGATGGTTTGCACGCGGGCGC
>JALHNK010000123.1 GCA_022843565.1 Phycisphaerales bacterium | reverse complement strand
GAGCGCCGCCAGCGACCGGAGCGACGGGCTGGCGCTGCGATCCAGCGGGGCCAGGGCCGTCGAGAGCGGCGCGGGCAGTTCGCCGACGCGCGCCCCGGCACCCTTGAGCCACAGACGGCCCTCGGCGTCGATCATCGGCGTGAAGCTGATCGAGACGAACCGCGCATCGCCAGCGCCGGAGTATCGAGCGCCGACGATGATCGTCCCGTCTTCGAAGACCACCTGAACCTGCGACAGCCCGCTCGGCCAGGCCCGCTCGCCAAGCCGATGCTCGACCCACGCAGGCAAGCGCGAGGTCAGCCACGCCGATGCCGAGCGGTCGTCGAGCGTCATGCGCCAGGGGAGGCTCGCGCGCTGGCCGGGGGCGGTGTCTCGCGCCGAGGACAGCAGCGTGGTCACGCCGTTCTCGACGCTCTCCGCCGCGGCGTGCAACGCGGGATCCTTGGCGTCAAGATCGAGCCACCAGCGGGGCGTTCGCAGCGACAGCCACCAACCGCCGATCACCGCCGCCGTCAGCAGCGCAGCCACAAACACCAGCGAGAGCTTGAGCCGGCGGTGCGTTCGCAGAGACATCGGGCGTCGGGGCAGCATGGTCAGGAGCGCCGGCGGCAAAGGGCAGATTGGTTGATCGGCGACGATCAACTCGCCGCGTTGGCGGGGTTCATCCCCGCGGGGATGCCCGGCTGCTCATTCGGCGGCGGCGGGATAAACGGGATGTACTCGTACCAGAAGCGGTCGCGCTCAAAGTGCGGGTACACGTACTGCCGCCGCTTCTCAAACGGCGCTCGCGTCTTGCCCAGCCAATCGAGCCACGCGCGCGGGTCATCGCCCAGTGTCTGGCCGGTCAGCGTCGTCAGCGAGTACGTTGCCGCCCGATTGACCACCAGCGAGTCGTCGCTCAAGGCCGCGAGCAACGCCTGGAGCACGCGCGGCTCGGCGTACTGCGCTAGCGCCGTGACCGACTCGGCCCGGGCATCGACATCCTCCTCGGTGAGCGCCGACGAGCGCTTGATCAGTCCGTCGATCGCCTTGGGATTGTGCAGCCGCTGGAGCGCGCGGACCGCGTCGGTCCGCACGCGACGGTCGCTGTTCTCCAGCAGCGGGAGCACGAGCAGGGCGTCCTCGCCGGTGCCGTGGAGCGAGAGCGCGCGTGCGGCGACGGCTTGCACGCCGGCGTCCGAGTCGGGCTTCTCCGCCGGCGGCGCGCCGAGCGCCATGCGATAGACCTTCAGATACACCTCGTCGCCGCCGAAGGGCGCGTTCGAGAGCAGCGCCAGGCCGACGATTCGCTTGTTGGCGTCGTAGGGATCGACCGCGAACCGCGCCGCCTCCGCCGGAGTGGGCAATGAGAACGCCGCGAAGATGCTCCCCTGCTCACCCATGCGCTTGGTCGTTTCAGACTCGCAGCCCGCCGCGAGCATCAGCCCGACGCCGATGGCGCACGCAGCGCAGAGTGATCGCACGCGAAACAGCGGCCGACGTCCCCATGAGAGTGTGCGGTTCATTCCGAGCAGTATATCTCGAGCGCCCCGCCCACGGCGCACCCATAGCCTTGCACATGAGCCCACGAAACTGCCGAGTGCGAGCGGGAATGCTGGTGGCGTTGGGCGCGATGACCCTGGGCGGGTGCGCATCGGCCCCGCTCTCGGGCGATCCCGACGCATCACCCGGCGACACGATCGCCACCGCCAACACGTCGACCGGCGCCGCGGGCTATTCATTGGGAGCGCTTCGGTCGGAGTCGCTCCCCGAGGTGACCGGCGTGTTGCTGGCGCTCGAGGTGTCCAAGTTCCAGCGCTCGCTGAGCGAGGCCGATCCCTCGGTCGTGCGCAGGGTGCGTCGTGAGGTATCGGGCGGTCGCGTCACGGTTCGCGAGGTCATCGGCGAGGGCGACGACACACCGGGAGCCAACCCGATGGGGAACAGCGCGCCGAAGCAGGGCGAGGAAGTCTCGCTGGTCGCTGGCGACAAAGCGGGCGCCGTTCACCTAACGTCGGTCGTGGATTTCCAGGACAAGGTGCGCACGGACTTCGTGCCGTTCATGGTCGTGATCCCGGCGGACCTGTCGGTCAGCCCGGGCCGAAGCACCGTCAGCGAGTTCGAGATGATCGTCCACCCGCTGAAGGACCCGACGTCTGTCCAGACGCGCGGCCGCGCGAGGAACGAAGTCACCGTCGAGGGCGTGCAGCGCGTGCGCGGGCCGCTGGGCGAACACGATGCCCTGCGAATCCGCAGCGTCCTCGCCGCGTCGCTCGGCGTTGCCAAGGTCAAGAACGAATCGCTGACGTGGTACGCGCCGGGCATCGGCGTCGTGCTCGCCAAAGAACGCACGAGCGTCACGGCCCTGGGCCTGCCCGTTCGCGGCGACGAAGTGACATGGGTCACAGTGCAGAGCGACGGTGGCGAGGACAAAGCCGCGAAGCCAAAGTAGACGCACGCAATCTCAGAAATCGCGGGGCGGGCGTTCGGTCACCGGCGGCTGAAGGATCTCGCCGGTGACGAGCGCCGCGCGCCACTGAGCGGCGGTCTGCGGGATCGCAAAGGGGCGAACGACCGGGCGGCGGTCGACCTCCGGCGTGGGTGTCTGCGCAGGGACCGGCATCGGTGTCGGTCGCTGTGAACGGGCCGCGCTTTGCTCGGCCTGCGCCCGGAGCGACTGCTCGGTGGCGCTGGGGCGGCGCGCTTTCTTGGCGGCCTTGGCCGGTGTCTGGGGCGATGGGCTGTTCCGGCGCGTGTCCGGCGGGCGCTCCATCTGGCGCGAGACGTTGCTCGTGGGCGAGGCGTTGCTTTGGGGCGATGCCTGCGGCGCGCCTTGATTGATCACGATCGTCGGGCCGCCGGGCCACAGCTCGGCCCGCACCGGACCACCGGCGGGCGACGCCGGTGCCGCCACACCCGGCGAGCCCTGCCCGCGTGCGGCCTGCGGCGAGGAAACCTCGGGGCGCATCGATGCCCGCTGCTCGCGCAGCCGACGCAGTTGCTCGCGGCGCTGCGCCAGCGCATCGGGCTGTTGCACCGCCTGCGGCGCGGGCGCTGGCGTTGCCTGCGGCGCAAACGCCGAAGCGGGCTCAGGTGCCCGCTCAACCGCACGCATCGGCTCACCGGTGAACGGATCTCGACCGGTGCGGAGCGCTTCCTCGCGCATCCGCATCTCCATCTCCTGGGCCGCCTTGATCGCACGCTGCTGCGCGAGCTTCCGCACGATCCACTGGACCACGGAGAAGCCCACGAAGACCGCGACCAGGATGAGCTGGATGTAGTGGCCCTGCATGGTCCAAGGCTAGTCCGCGCCGGGCGATCGCGCCGCCACCCCCGCCGGCAACACCGGAACCACCGCCTCCGTCTCGCCCCGCTCGCTGCGGTGGATCGCCATCGGCGTCTGGAACGCCTCAGACAGCAGCGCCTCGCTCATCACGCGCGACGTCGCGTCGTGCGCGATCAGCTCGCCCCGACCGGAGAGCAGCACCGTTTGATCGCTCAGCCGTGCCGCGAGCGATAGATCGTGCATCACCACGACGACCGTCCGCCCGAGCCGGGCCTCTTCGCGAAGCGTCGCCAGCGCCCGCACGGCGTGGCGCGGGTCCATCGCGCTGAAGGGCTCATCGGCCAGGATCACCGTCTGTTCCGGAGGCGGCGTCGCGGCATCGAGCTGCGCCAGCACACGCGCCATCGCCACGCGCTGCTGCTGACCGGCCGAGAGCTGCGCAAATGGGGCATCGGCAAGGGACGCCAGCTCGGTGCGCTCCATCGCACGATCGATGCTCGCCGGCGAGGCACCGCGCGCGATGCGCCCGAGTTCGACGACCTGGCGCACGCAAAAATCCTCGGCCAGCGACGGCGATTGGGGGATGTACGCAATCCGCCCCGCCCGCGCGCCGGGCTTCAGCGTGCGCGGGTCCGCATCGCCGAGGCGGACCACACCCCGGCGCGGCGTCAGCGTGCCCAGCAACAGCCGCACGAGCGTGGACTTCCCCGCCGCGTTCGGCCCAAGCACGCACGTCAGCGCGCCGGGCACGAGCTCGATCGACAGGCCATCCAGCACCGGATGGCCGGGCCGATACCAGAACGCGAGTTGATCGCAGCGCAAGGTCACGAGACATCATTGCCCTGCCGAAACCGCACCTCCGGGGACCCAACAGGCCCACCACGCGACAACATCGCTCTGCCATTGGCCACTGGCCACGCGCCTCGAACAGCGAGTCTGCGGCGGCAGGCGAGGACGCCTGCCCCACAAGTGCGCGGCGGCAGGCGAGGACGCCTGCCCCACAGGTGCGCGTGCTCGGCACTCATGCCTTGCCACTTCCCATGCCCCCCGGCACCGTCTAAGGTTCCTGCCTATGGACCAGGCACGCACAGTTGCAGTCACCGGCGCGACCGGCTTCGTCGGGCGCGAGGTCGTTCGTCAGCTCTTGGACGCCGGGTTTTCCGTCCGGGCACTGGTTCGCGATCCGGCCAAGGCCCGCGACGTGCTCGCCAGCAACCCGCGCCTCACGCTCGTGCAGGGCCACATCCACGACGGCAGCACCCCCGCGCAGCTCGTCACCGGCGCCGACGCCTGCATCAACCTCCTCGGCATCATCCGCGAAGTGCAGGAAGGCCCCTATGGCGGCCAGACCTTCGCCCGCATCCACGTTGACGCCACCCAAGTTCTCCTCACCGCCTGCGCCGCGCAGGGCGTCCGCCGCTTTGTCCAGATGTCCGCTCTGGGCGTCGCGCCCGATGGCCGCGCCGCCTACCAGCGCACCAAGTTCGAAGCCGAGCAGCTTGTCCGGCGCAGCGGCCTGGACTGGACCATCATCCGCCCCGGCATGATCCACGGCCCGCAGGGCGAGTTCACCCAGATGGTCCGCGGCTGGGCGATGGGCTCCATCAGCCCCTACTGGTTCATGCCGTACTTCACGCGCATGGTCGAACACGACGACGGCATCGCCCTTGGTCGCATCTCGTTCGAGCCCGCACGCGTCGCGCCCGTGCGAGTCGAAGACGTCGCCCGCGCGTTTGTCGCCAGCCTGAACGTCACTGACAGCATCGGCGAGGTCTACAACCTCACCGGCCCGGAGTCCATGGGCTGGGACAAGATGCTGACGTTCTACAGCGAGAACATCCCCGGCTCCAGCAAGCTGCCCGTGCTCGGCCTCCCCGGCGAGCCGCACATCTACATCGCGCGACTGGCCGGGTTCCTCGGCCTGGGCGCTTGGCTGCCGTTTGACGACGGCATGCCCACCATGGCCCAGGAAGACAGCACCGCCGATCTCACCAAGGTGCGGGCCCACTTGGGCGTGCAGCCCCGAGGCTTCCGCGAGAGCGCTCGCGAGTATCTGCCTTTGATGGTCTGAAGGGGCCATTGGCGGTTCGGCCCGGACCTTCGCCGAGCCTCAGGCCCGGCGTTCGAGGTTGCGGGATTCGCGGTCACGCGCGTTAGAACGTGTTGCGTTTTCGGATCCACTTTGCGGGATCGGACTTGGCCAGCAACGCCGCGATTCGAGCCCCAGCCTTGCCATCGCCGTAGGGGTGCGTTCCGAAGCCCTCGCGATCAAGCGAGAGCGCCCAGTCCACCTTTGAGCCGAGGATCCCCAGCTCCGCTTCGGGGCAATCGACGACATTCGCGCACCGCTCGCGCCCGTCCTGGCGCGGGCCGATGTTCACCACACGCATCCCCAGCGCCGCCGCCTCGATCAAACCCGCCGACGAGTTGCCGATCATCAGCCCCACGTCACGCTCGCTGGCGGCCATCCGCTTCAGCAGCGACAGGAACAACTCGCGCGGCAGGTGCTCAACAAACGTCCACAGCCGGGGCGAAGCATCACTGCGATCGCGCCCCTTCTGCTCAGCGACAGCTGCGGGTTTGTCAGCCCGCCAGGTGTACCGCACGCCCCGCCCGCTCAACGCGCAGCGATGCTCCAGCGCCTCGCGGATGATCGCGCCGCCCGCGTCGGCGTTCGGCGCCAGACAGATCACATCGCCCGCGGACATCTCATCCACAGCGCACATCATCGCGTACACCATCGCCCGCTCTCGCGCTTCTGGCAGGCCCGATGGATGCAGCAGCACGACCGTTTGCGGATCGCCAAACGGCGCCGCGTCCGCGTCGCTCAGCGGCTTGATTTCACTGAGGCCATCGATCGCCGGCGAGCCGGTCACATGCACCGTCTCTGGCGGCTCGCCGAGCTGAAGCACGCGCCGGCTGGAGGCCTGCGTCGCGACGCAGTGCAGGTGGGCGAGCTTGGTGATGGCGTGGCGCATGGCCTCGTCGGCGATGCCCTCGGCCCGATCCCCGCCGTGGATGTGGCACACGCCGACGCCCGCGATCGACCCGGCCACCGCCGCGGCGAAGGCCTCGATGCGATCACCGAGCACCACGACCCACTCGGGCTTGAGCTTCGCAATCCCGCGAGCGAAGCCATCCACGCCGCGGGCGACCGCGAGCGCATCATCGGCCCGCGTCGCGTGCCCGGCGCGCTGCATCGGCACACGCGCATCGATCGCGTACGCCGAAGCGACCTCGCGCACGGTTCGCGCCGGGGCCAACAAGTGCGAACCCCCGGCCGCCAGCAACGCCGTCACATCCTTCCTCGCACGCAGCCCATCAATCACCGGGCGCAGCAAGCCAAACTCGGCACGCGAGCCGGTGACAACCAGAACACGACGACGGGCGGCTTTGGGCATGGAGCTCGAATCAAACGTGGGACAGTTGATCGGAACACGACGGACTCAAAAAAGCGCGTGCGACGTGACACTCGGCAACTGGCGCTTCTTGCTCTGCTGACAACTGACAACTGACAACTGACCACTGACCACTGACCACTGACGATTCCCTCATCCGCGCAGCGCCCGCAAAATCCTCTCCCGCATCGTCGCGGCGTCCGCATTCCCCGCCGCGAGCTTCATCGCGCTGCCCACGATCCGCCCCAGGGCCTGATCCTTGCCCGCTCGCACGTCTTCGGCCGCCTTTGCGTTGTCGGCGATCGCCTGTTTCACCCACGCGTCGATCGCGCCATCATCACGCACCAGCAGCATTGATCGCGAAGTCGCCAGCGCCTCAACACCCGCGGCTGCCGCCTCGCCACCGGCAATCAGGCCAAAGAGTTCGTCGGAATGAGCCGCGGAGATCTTGCCCGCATCGCGCAGCGACGCCAGTTCGCCGAGGTGTTTGGCACTGACGCCAAGGTCGCTCACTAGAACAGGCTGGGCGTGCTGGCCGTGCTGCGCGATGGCGCTGGCGGTGCGCTCGTTGGCCCGCTTGGCACCGGACTGCAAAATCAAGTTCGCGATCAACCGCGCCGCCTGATGGCGCGCCACGCCCCGCGAGCAGGCCTCATCGACGCTCGCATCAAACAGATCGCTCACCGCGCGATCTTCCGTCAGCGCCTCGGCCTCCTTGGTCGTCAGCGCGAAGTGATTCACCAGCGCCGTCGCCTTGGCCCTGGGCGATGCCGGCAGCGAGTCTCGCACCGACCCCAGCCACGCCTCATCGATCACCACCGGCAGCAGATCCGGGTCCGGAAAGTACCGGTAGTCCGCGGCGTCTTCCTTCTGCCGCTGAAGAAACGTCATCATCTTCACATCATCCCAGCCTCGCGTGGTCTTGTTGCCCGGGCTCATCTCGCGCCCGTCCTCAATCCATCGCCCCGGCTGCTCGCGCAGCTCAAACTCGATCGCGTTCTTCAGCGAGCGGAACGAGTTGAGATTCTTCACCTCGACGATCGGCGTCTTGACCAGCGTGCCGCCTTCAAGCTCAAGCACGCAGTTGATATTGGGCTCAAACCGCATGTGCCCCTTCTGCATCACGCCCTCAGTCACTCGCAGGAAGCGGCAGAGGTTCCGAAGATCCTGCGCGAACGCGACGCACTCATCGGCGTCTCGAAAATCCGGGGCCGTGACGATCTCCAGCAGCGCCGTGCCGGCGCGGTTGAGATCGACGATCGAGCCATCCAGCTCCGCGGCTCCCGCCGCGACCCCCGGCGCCTCATGCATCAGCTTGCCCGCGTCTTCTTCCAGGTGCGCGCGGATGATCCCGATCCGGCGCGTGCCCTCGCCGGACGCGACATCCACCGCGCCATCAAAGCACAGCGGCAGGTCGTACTGGCTGATCTGGTACCCCTTCGGCAAATCCGGATAGAAATACCCCTTGCGGTCCCACTTGGTCACCTTCGCGATCGAGCAGCCCAGCGACAGCCCGACGCCGATCGACTTGGTGATCGCCTCGCGATTGATCACCGGAAGCGAGCCCGGCAACCCAAGCACCACCGGATCGATCGCCGTGTTCGGGCCCATCGTCTCGTGCGCTGGACCGCCGTCACGCTCGGAGCTGGCCACGCTCGGAGCGCGGCTGAACATCTTGGTCCGCGTGTTCAGCTCCACGTGGACCTCCATCCCAACGACAAGCCGAACGCTCTTGATCCCCGGCATCGTCAACCGTCCCTTCCTGATCGCGCCCGCGCGCTCACTCGGTGATCCCCAGGTCGCGCTTGGTGAACAGCGCCTCAAACCGCACGCCCGCACCCTGCAGGTTCTCGCGCGCGCCCTGCAGGCGATCGATGGTCGCGATCACCGCCAGCACGCGCGCCCCCAGACCCTGAAGCACCTTCACCGCCTCCAGCGCCTGACCGCCGGTGGTCGCGACATCTTCAACGAAGATCACTCCGTCGCCGGCATTCAGCGCGCCCTCGAGCTGCTTGGCGGTGCCGTAGTCCTTCTTCGCATTGCGGACAAACAGCGCCGGCAGGCCCGTCGCGAGCGATGCGACAGTCACCAGCGGGATGCCCCCAAGCTCAGCGCCAGCCAATCGCGCCGCCTTCGTGCCGGTCTCGGTTTCAATCAATCGCACACGCTGCGCGAACAGCTCCCCCAGCGGCCGCAGCACTTCCGGGCGGGTCGAGAAGAGGTACTTGTCGATGTAATAGCTCGACGTCTGGCCCGAGCGCAGCGTGAACGAGCCCCGAAGCACGCAGGCCCCGGCGATCAGCTTCGCGAGTTCGGCGTGCGAGGTCGGCGCTCCGACAACCGTGGAAGGGGATGTGGTCATGGCCCCGCAGGATAGCAAATCACCGCCCCGGTTCGGCGGCTGGACGGGGCTCGGAACGCACTTCTTTCTTGTCGCCGCCACAACCGCCCCGCTTTGCGCCAAATGCCCTGAATCCGCATCGCGATTCGGCCCATACAACATGGTGGAGTTCTCGGTCGCCCGGCGCGGCCGCACCGCCACCACCCGTCCGCTCGATCAAGCCACAGTTCTGCCGATCCGCCTCCGGAGCATCGCCATGCAGACCCCGCCGACCAACGCGACCCTTCGCACGCCCGCCGCGCTCATCGCGCTGGCAATCGCGCTCTTCGCCGCGCCAGCGCTCAGCGCCGAGCCCGACACGCCCCGCGATCCGCTCGCCGGGCCGAGTGTCAGCGAGAAGAAGAAGCCGCTCACGATCATCGAACGCGACGCCGACGGTCGCGTGAAGCGTCTGGAAGTCACACCCGCCGAGGCCGCGGCGAAGATCATGTCGCTGAGCAAGGAGACGCGAGAGAAGGTGGACAACGTGCTCGTCACTCAAGCGGCCACGATGGACCAGGTCGTCCGCGACAACTTCGATCTCATCGTCAAGGCCGCCGGCGCGTTCGACTCCAAAGACAAGGTCGCCTCCACCCGCTACCTGCAAGAGCTCTGGCAAGTCAGCGAGCCCGTCCGCAAGCGCGGCCAGCTCGTTGAGCAGATCGCCAAAGTCCTCTCAAAGGCCGAGGCCGATCAGTTGCGATCGCTCGTCCGCGAGTACCTCAAGGCCCGCCTGAAAGACGAAGAAGACGCCGCGGCATCCAAGGGCGAGTCCTTCGACAACATCAAGTTCAACATCGGCGAGACGCTGCACGCGCTGGGTCACGAGGTCCGCCGCTCGTACGAGCGTGTCGTCGGCCAGGGCGCCAACGACTTCGAGAAGCTGCTGGCCAACCTGAACCTCACGCCCGAACAAGACTCCAAGGTCCGCGGGCGCGTGCTCGACCTGGTGCAGCGCTCCGGCCCCGGCGCGACCGGCGCGCAGAAGTTCCGTGTGTTCATGCAGATCATCAACGAGCTCACCCCCGAGCAGCGCAAGATCCTCGGCGAGCACCTCACCGAGCAGCGCCGCCTCGACCTGGCCGCCAGCGGTGCCGAACGCTCAAAGAAATCGCCGCCGTCGAACGAGCCCAAGCCCGCCGCCCCCGCCGCCGAACCGACGAAGACGCCGTAGAAATCGGAAGTCCAGCGTGCCCGCGAGTTCCGGCACGGGTCCGCGTCACCCGATCGAGCCGGAGCGCGATCGCGAGGCGCACTCGATTCAGAGTCCGAAGTACGCGCGGAAGAACAGGTTGTAATCCCCCTCGGTGACGCCGTTGTTCGGCAGTTCTGAGGGCAGGGCGTTACCCTGATCGTCGGCGATGTCCGCCAGGATGCTGTTGTCGAAGTAAGTGCGGACGAAGACGTTGTAGTCCGATTCGGTGACGCCGTTGTTCGCGCCGATCGGCGGCGCGTTG
Organism: Phycisphaerales bacterium; assembly: GCA_022843565.1. Classification (GTDB taxonomy): domain Bacteria; phylum Planctomycetota; class Phycisphaerae; order Phycisphaerales; family UBA1924; genus JACVCS01. The sequence continues at coordinate 444 of JALHNK010000123.1, read as the reverse complement.
CCCTGATCATCCGCGATGTCCGCCGGCGAGCGCCAAAGGTGCTTGGCGTGCATCAGCACGACCACCGGCGGGTTCACGACCTGCCCGCGCTCGCTGACGCCGTCCTCCGCGTAGACCGCGCCGATCGCCCCCGAGGGCGCGATGCTCTCAAGCGCCAGCGGCTCGCCGTCAACGCCCTCGGCCTCGAGCGTGACCATCAGCGGGCCGGCCCGCCACAGGTACGGCACGTCAAAGGGAATCACAAAGCTCGCCGGCGCTGGCACCCCGTCCACGCCCGAGGACCGCAGCGCAAACGCCGGGATCGTCATCGCGCCCGAGCGCACCAGCTTCGTTGCGGAATCGCTGACATTCTCGTCAAAGTGCGCCGAGATCGCCTCAGGCCGGACCGCCGCGGGGCCGACTCGCACGCGGAAGTTCGCGATCCGCACCTCGCGCGCCGGGGGG
>JALHNK010000122.1 GCA_022843565.1 Phycisphaerales bacterium | reverse complement strand
CCGCGTGTTTCACGCCCCCCCCCCCCCCCCCCCCACGCCACTCCCCTTACGCCGCGGCCTGAATCGACGAGTCCGGGTCTTGCTCCACACTCAGTCGCGCAGCGGCGATCATCTCCTCTGCCGCTTTCAACAGATCACTGGGCGAGAACGGCTTGCTCATGATGCGCCGAATGTTCGCCGCCGTGAGGTGCTGCTCGGTCAACGCGTGCGGCAGGCCTGTGAGCATGATGACCGGGATCTTCGCGAGCGTCGGGCGAGAGAGCATGTCGTTGCAGAGTTGCACGCCGTCGGTGCCCGGCAGCAGATAGTCCACAATCGCCAGGTCGAACCTGTGGCGTCGCAGGATGTTGAGCGCCTCAGCGGCGCCGCTGGCCGAGACCACGCGATACCCCAACTCGGCGAACTTGCACGAGATCACCGCCGCGACATGCGGCTCGTCGTCGACAACCAGCACCCTGGGGTGCTTGCGCAATCGGTTCTGCGACATCTCTTCGTCTCCAGTTGGGGAACAGGGGCCCGGCCCTCGCGAACACGCTCATCCACTCCAGGCCCGGTATCCGCGCCCGAGGTCACTGCGATCAACAACAGCTTGATCGACCGCGCACCCACGCCGCGACACCATCGCGGCGGCACCAACTGGTCAAGCGTGCGGGCTGCACGCTCTGGCAAAGCGGCCCGGCCCGTCGGGCACCGTCGGCGGACTTTGAACGCCGCAACTTCAGCAGAACCCCTCAGCCCCGCGCCCACACCCCGCCGAGAATAACCACGATATGACCTTCCCCGCGGACTCAGTTGAGCATTGGGTCCTCGCGCGAGCGACCGCTCACCCCGCGTTCGGCTTCGTAGACGGAAGGAGCGACCTGCCCAGCGACTCAAGATCATCCATTCCGCCGCACACACTGGCCACCGGCGAAATCCTGGCGCGAAGCTCGGGAGTGATCGCGCGCCCGCCCACGACCAGGCGACACCCCGCCGCGCTCATTGTCAGCCGCTCGGCGATGGCGTCGACCGAAGCGATGAATGCCGGCTCATCGGCGATCGTGCTCACCGAGAGCCAGGCCACACGCGCCTTGTAATGCTCCGCCGCGTTCGTCAGCAAGCGCCCCGGCGTGACCGGCCCGAGGTTCACGTCCGAGAAACCGGCGTGCGCGAGCGTGACCGACGCCGCCAACGACGGCAGCAGGTACGGGTCACATTCCAGCGCACAGCCCACGGCGTACGGAGCCTCCGGACGATGATCCGGCATCAACGCCCTGAGCTGGCTGATCGACTGAATGACGATGTTCGTCGCCCGATGCTCGACGACGATCCCCCACTCCGCATGGACCCAAAGGGTGCCGAGCTTCTCCATCGCGCTGCGAAGTGGCAGGTCAAAGATCTTGGCGGGGCTCCAGCCGGCGACGTACATGCCGTGAATCAGCGATCGCGAACGGAGCAGGTCTCCCGCCTCGAGCACTCGATACAGTCGATCGCTGATGCCCTGGGCATCGGTCCAGTCCGACGGCACGTCCGAGACGGAACCGAGGCCGATGAGATCCGGGCGAACCACCGTCGCACCAATCGACCGGATGAACCGCACCGCCTCGTTCATCGGGATGCGCCGATGGCCGCCGACCGTGCGCACCGCACTGAGCGCCCCGTCATCAACCCACCGCTTCAGGGATGATTCACTCACACCGATCGAGCGAGCGAGCTGGCTTGGGCTGAGGGTCTGTTCCATGGGTGCGGCCTGCGAGCGGTCTTGCGACCTGTTGAGGGCTCCGACGATTGTCGAACTCACAGCCCAAACGTCCGGAACTGAGGCAGAATCGAATGCCGCCTCATCGGTAGTCCAGATTTTAGCGGATGATCAAGGTCTTGGCGAACGAATTGAACGATTTGATCGTTTTTCTGGATCACTTGGTTGACCTGCTGAGTGCCATGGGTTAGGCTCTCCCGTCCTTTCGACGGTTTCAGGAGAGTTTGAAACGTGGCGATATCTGAGCGTTTTTCGCCAGTTCTCCCGCCGACCAGCCCCAACGCCTCCCGCGAGCCTCCCCCATCCTGGTTTGTGATCGGACCCTTCGGACCCCGCGCCGATGTTCAACACCCACCACCAGTCCGAGCCGAACCCCATCACGGGCGCTCCACGCGGCGGTGCGGTCACCCCTCCCGGACCGTCGTCCACCGCTGCGTCCGCCCCCGATTCACCCATCAACTCCGTCACCCCGCACTCCTCCCGAGGCCCCATGATGCGCCCGATTGCCCCCCTGCGTTTGCCGGCGCTTGAGGACCGTGATGCCGCTGGAAGTGTGAAACCCCGCGCAGCCGGCCCCGGCGGGTTCGATCGTGCGAGGATCGAGCGAGCGGTTCGAGAGTTGCTCGCGGGCCTCGGCGAAGATCCGACGCGCGACGGACTCCTCGATACGCCGTCTCGCGTCGCCCGCGCGTATGCGGAGATGTGCGCCGGACTCACCGACGACGCGGGCGTACACCTCGCACGTCAGTTTGATCAGGAGTGCGACGGGCCGGTCGTTCTGCGTGATATTCAGTTCACCAGCATCTGTGAGCACCATTTACTGCCGTTCGTCGGCAAGGCTCATGTCGCGTATCTGCCGGGCAACGGCAAGGTTGTCGGCCTCAGCAAGCTCGTCCGCACCGTCGAGGTGTTCGCTCGCCGCCCGCAGGTGCAGGAGCGCTTGACGCTCCAGATCGCCAGCGCCCTTGAAGAACACCTTTCGCCGCGGGGCGTCGCGGTGCTCGTCCAGGGGCAGCACTCGTGCATGCAACTGCGGGGCGTGCGACAGGCTGACCCGGTCATGACCACGATGTCACTTCGCGGCGTCTATCGAGACCACCCCGACAGCCGGCGCGAGATCCTCACCCTTCTGCAAACTGGAGCCGCAGCGGGGTGAAATGAATGAAGCGATCCGTTCCCTTGGCGCGCGGGACGCCCGGGCGTTGGGTGCGTAGAGGTGGGTCACCGTGCGGATCGCTGATCAAGGTAGACCGACGGGCTTCGGCTCGGCGGTCTGCCTTCGTTTGTAAACTCCCCCGGGACACGCACATGCCCAAGCCTGCCATCACCATTCTCCACTGGTTCCGCGTTGATCTTCGCACGCACGACAACACCGCCCTGCTCGCGGCGTCGCGCGAGAGCAAGGGCCGCGTCGTGGGTCTGTACGTCATCAGCCCGGCCGATTGGAAGCGCCACGACGAATCGCCGGTGAAGATCCGGTTCATTCTGCGGGGCCTCCGCGAACTGTCGGGCGAACTGGCCAAACTCAATATCCCGCTGCTGATCCGCACGGCGCCGAGCGTATCCGACGTGCCCGGCATCGTCGCTCGCGTGGCGAGCGACTGCAACGCCAGCGCCGTGTACGCCAACCGTGAGTACGAGATTCACGAGGTCGCTCGCGATGAGCGCGTCGCGGGTCGACTCGCGTCGGGCAACCGCAATCTCTCGCTCTTCCACGACCAGACCGTCATACCGCCTGCCGAGCTCCGCACCGGCGACGACGGGCCGTACACAGTCTTCTCGCCGTTCAAACGCCGCTGGCTGACAGCGCTCCCCGATCGCGGCGGCGTCCGCGTCGGGGGTGCTCCTCTGAAGCAATCGCCGGAGCTCGTGGCATCGATGCCGCCCGATCCGCCGTTGTCAGAGATTCCCGGGTTCGAGTCCGAAGTCCCCGACACGCTCTGGCCCGCCGGCGAGCGCGAGGCGCAACGCCGACTTCAGGCGTTCATTCACTCGCGGGTCCACGCGTACAAGGACTCTCGGAACTTCCCCGCGATCGACGGCACGAGCGGTCTCTCGCCATACCTGGCGTGCGGCTTCATCTCGGCCCGACAATGCCTCAAGCACGCGATCGATGTCAACGCAGGCCTCGCCGCCGCCGGGCCGTCAGCTGGCGCAGACTGTTGGATCAGCGAGCTCATCTGGCGTGAGTTCTACAAGAGCGTGCTGGTCAACTTCCCGCGCGTCTGCATGGGGCGTGCGTTCAAGCCGGAGACGGAGCAGATCGTCTGGAGCGATCGCGAAGACCACTTCGAGTCCTGGACACAGGGACGCACGGGCATCCCGATCGTTGACGCCGCCATGCGGGCGCTGCTGGCCACCGGCTGGATGCACAACCGGCTGCGGATGATCGCCGCGATGTACCTGACCAAGGACCTGTTCATCGACTGGCGCAAGGGCGAGCGGTGGTTCATGCGGCACCTGATCGATGGCGATCTCTCGCAGAACAACGGCGGTTGGCAGTGGTCGGCCAGCACGGGCACGGACGCGGCTCCGTACTTCAGGATCTTCAACCCGGTGCTCCAGAGCCAGAAGTTTGACCCTGACGGCGCGTTCATCCGGCGCTGGGTGCCGGAGCTGCGCGATGTCGAGGGCGACGGGATCCACGACCCCTCGGAGCTGCCGATGCTGCTGCGGATGCGGCTGGACTACCCGCAACCGCTGGTCGATCGCGCGAGCGTGAAGGACCGCGTGCTCGCTGCGTTCAAGCGAAGTGAATAAACCGTCAAGGCCGCGCCAGTCGCTCCTCGATGCGCTCCACGCCGGTATGCTTTCGCCCTATGGCCAAACGCAACGCACGGACGAACGCGAACTCAGCAGGCGCATCACAGCGAGCATCGGGGATCAAGGCACCGCGCGCCGGGACGCCCAGCCGCCAGAACGTCGCAGCATCGCAGCCGCGTGCTTTCGCAGACCTCCTGACCGTCTTTGACCTCAGCCCCGCGCGCTTCGAGCGCGTGCTGTCGCTCGCCAGCGAGTGCAAGGCCAAGCCCGACGCGTACGGCGATCTGCTCAAGGGCAAGTCGGTGATCCTGATCTTCGAGAAGCCGTCGCTCCGCACGCGAGTGAGCTTCGATGTCGGCGTCGCCAAGCTCGGCGGCAATCCGCTGTTTTATCCGCATCACGACCAGCGACTCGGCGAGCGCGAGAGCCTCAAGGACTTCGCCAAGAATCTCGACCGCATGGTCGATGCCATCGTCGCCCGCGTCTTCTCGCAGCGAGCGCTCGAGGAGATGGCCGAGCACTCGCGCGTGCCGGTCATCAACGCCCTGAGCGACGAGCACCACCCGTGCCAGGCGCTGGCCGACCTGATGACCATCAAGGAACGCTTCGGCACGCTCGCGGGCCTGCGCGTGACATACGTCGGCGATGGCAACAACGTCACGCACTCGCTGATCCAGGCGTGTGCACTGGCGGGGGCGCACGTTACGGTGCTCAGCCCCGATGGCTACGGCCCGGACGAGCTCATCGTCGGCGCCGCGGCCCAGGTTGCCGAAGCACAAGGCGCCAGCGTCCGAGTGACCAGCGACATCGCCCGCGTCCGCGATCAGCACGTGGTCTACACCGACGCCTGGATCTCCATGCACCAGAGCGGCAGCGATAAGAAAGAGCGCGCACTCCGCGCGTTCCAGGTCAACGAATCGCTCATCTCGAAGATCGGCCGCAAGGACTCCATCTTCATGCACTGCCTCCCCGCCCATCGCGGCGAGGAAGTCTCCGCCGAAGTCATCGACGGCCCACGCTCGGTCGTCTACGACGAAGCAGAAAACCGCTTGTGGGCACAGATGGGCGTGATGGTGGAACTGATTCGGCCCTGAAGGTCTTCAAACTGTGTCAGCGGGCGCCGACCGTATCGATGAAAAGGAGATTCTCGATGATGCACCGTGTTCCGCGTGATCTCACGCTCAGGTTCCTTGCTGCATGGCCGGGCCTGCTTGATGCGGAGTTCGCAGATGAGCAAGGACTGTTGGCCACAGAAACATACGACGCGATTCGCGATTCGCTTGAGGCTGAGCGCGACGCCAGCGGCGGATCATCGCTGTCGCTCCCCCGCAAGCACTGGCTCCGCTACCACGAGTTCTACATGGACCTTATGGGTGGCGGCTTCGCCACCGGCGTCTTCTCCAACTGTTTCACTGAACTCGCGGCGATTGCCGAAGCTGCGGAGGCCGTCGGGGAGAATGGCTACTCGGAAATCCTCAAGAAGGCGATCAAGCTCACCCCGAAGAACATTTCCACCATCGAACAAGCCGAAGCGTGGCTCGATGGCGACGATCGCCCGGAGTGGCTCGACGAGCTGAGCGACGCCTGCGATGAGATGGACGATTCTGGCAGCGAGCGCACGTTGCTGTTGTACGCGATGGCACATCGCGACGAGTTCTTCGAACTGCCCGCTTCGAAATAGGTCGACCGGAATGCCGGAAGGTCCGGGCCGTCGCTTCGCACGGACCACTCCGTGTACATTCCCCAACCCAGCACGACAAACCCCTGAGCTCGCGCTCAGGGCTCCCTCTGTCCTCCCTCTGTCCCCCACTGCGTCTCTCTGCTTCCCCCGCGTCCTCTGCGTACTCGGTTCCCCGCTACGCTTCCGCGCAATTTCCCAAAGGACTTTCACATGGCCAAGCGTGTTGTCGTTGCGTACTCCGGCGGTCTGGACACTTCCGCAGTCATCCCGTGGCTGAAGGAAAACTACGGCTGTCAGGTCTTCGCCGTCGTCGGCGATGTCGGCCAAGGGGCCGAGGAGCTCAAGGGCGTCGAGAAGAAAGCCATCAACAGCGGCGCAGAAGACTGCGTCGTGGTCGATCTCAAGCGTGAGTTCACCGAGGACTTCTGCTTCCCGATGCTCATCAGCGGCGCGATCTACGAGAGCCGCTACCTGCTCGGCACGTCGATCGCGCGCCCGATCCTCGCACGCGCTCAAGTGGATTACGCGCTGCAGATCAAGGCTGACGGCCTCTGTCACGGCTGCACCGGCAAGGGCAACGACCAGGTCCGCTTCGAGAGCGTCTACGCCGCGCTCGCGCCGAACCTCGAAGTGATCGCGCCCTGGCGCATCTGGGATCTCGGCGGCCGCGAAGACCTCCTGAAGTACCTCGCGGATCGCAAGATCCCCACCACCGCCAGCGCCCGCAAGATCTACAGCCGCGATCGGAACCTCTGGCACATCAGCCACGAGGGCGCGGCCCTCGAAGACCCCTGGAACACCGTGCCCGATGACATCTGGATGCTCACCACGCACCCGTGGGAAGCGCCGAACAAGAGCGAGGATGTCAGCATCACCTTCGAACGCGGCCGCCCCGTGAAGCTCAATGGCAAGGCCATGCCCGGCGATGAGCTCGTCATCAAGCTCAACACCATCGCCGGCAAGCACGGCGTCGGACGCGTTGACATCGTCGAGAACCGCCTCGTCGGCATGAAGTCGCGCGGCTGCTACGAAACCCCCGGCGGCACCGTCCTCATGGAAGCCCTCCGCGGCCTCGAACAACTCGTCCTCGATCGCGAGACGACGTATCTCCGCGAGCGCCTCGGCCTCGAGTTCGCACGCGAGATCTATAACGGCCAGTGGTACACCCCCAAGCGCGAGGCGATGTGGGCCGCGTTCGACAAGATCAGCCAGGCCATGACCGGCGAGATCGTCGTGCGCCTCTACAAGGGCACGGCAACCACCGTGCGCCGCAAGAGCGAGAACAGCCTTTTCAGCGAGGCGTTCGCGACGTTCAGCCGCGACGCGGTGTACGACCAGAAGGACGCGGGCGGGTTTATTCGGCTGTACACGCTGCCGGCGCGCATTGCGGCGCTGAAGGATGCGGGCGTGAAGAAGACCAAGACCACGGGCTCGAAGGTGAGATCAAAGGTCTCTTCCAAGAAAGCCTGACCACGGCGGCGTGAATCGATTCGACACTCCGAGGCGGCGGCAACCACACTCCCGTTCTTAAGGAACTCCCATGGCTCTCTGGGGCGGCCGATTCGATGGTGACACGTCAGATTTGTTCAAGGCGTTGAACGACTCGCTGCCGTTCGATTGCGCGCTGGTGATGGAAGACATCGAGGGCTCGATCGCGTGGGCACGCGCGCTCGGGCGCGCGAAAGTACTCAAGGCCGCTGACGTTTCAAAGCTTGTCAAAGCCCTCGACTCCATCGCCGAGCGCGAATCCGACCCCGCCACAGCCAAGATCTCCTCCGCCACCGACGAAGACGTCCATTCCTTCGTCGAGCGCGAGCTCATCGCCCTCGTCGGCGACCTTGGCAAGAAGCTCCACACCGGCCGCTCGCGCAACGACCAGGTTGCCACCGATGTGCGACTCTGGACCGCCAGCGCGATCGTCAACCTTCGCCGGCTCATCGCACTGGCGATCGACGCACTGGTCTCGCTCGCCGATGCCGAGTTGAAGAAACGCACCGTGCTGCCCGGCTACACGCATCTCCAACGTGGCCAGCCCGTGCTCTTCGCCCACTGGTGCCTCGCCTACGTAGAGATGCTTAGGCGCGATCACGAGCGCTTCGGCGATGCCCTGTCTCGCGTCTGCGTCTCGCCGCTTGGCTCCGGCGCGCTCGCCGGCACCGCGTACCCCATCGATCGCGAAGCGCTCGCAGCCGACCTCGGCTTTCTCGAAGCATCGCGCAACTCGCTCGACGCCGCGGGGGACCGCGACTTTGTCTTCGAGACCCTCTCGACGATCGCGCTCTGCGGCGTGCATCTCTCGCGTCTGGGCGAAGACCTCATCCTCTACTCTTCCAGCGAGTTCGGCTTCATCCAGATGTCCGATCGTGTGACGAGCGGATCGAGCCTGATGCCGCAAAAGAAGAACCCCGACGCCGCGGAACTCCTCCGCGGCAAATCCGGCCGCCTCATCGGCAACCTCGTCCGCATCGCCACCACGCTCAAGGGCCTGCCCCTGGCGTACAACAAAGACCTGCAGGAAGACAAAGAGCCGCTCTTTGACTCCGTCGCGCACCTCACGCTCTGTCTGCGAATCGTGCCCGAGTGCGTGTCGGGCATCACGATCAACCGCGACCGCATGCTCGCCGCGGCGGACGACGGCTTCTCCGCCGCCACAGATCTCGCCGATTACCTCGTTCGCGCCGGCGTCCCCTTCCGCGATGCGCACCACACCGCCGGCCGCCTGACCCGCACCGCCCTTGAACTCCGCGTGCCGCTGCACAAGCTGACGCTGGATCAGATGCGAGCGATCGAGCCCCGCATTGGGCCGGACATCTTCAAAGAGCTCTCGATCGATGCAGTCCTCGCAAAGCGCGACGTGATCGGCGGGACCGCGATCGGCCAGGTGCGGAAGCAGGTCGGCATCGCCAAGGCGAGCGTGAAGGCGATGCTGCGAGCGTGAGTTTTCGGACGGGCGGTCGAAGCGCGCGGCACACGCCCGGTTGCGAAACAGTGCATCCGGCGTGCGACCGCAGCGAGGCGTTGCGATCGCCCGCGGCACGCCGAAACGTCCCCTAGGCCACCACCAACGCACGAACCGCGCCAGAACTCACGCGGTATTGGTGGCGCACGCTTGCCTCTGGCCGGATTGTGTCCGATACTCCAGCCCCATGCGCATCGCCCTGGTCGGCTTTGGTGTTGTTGGCAAGTCGCTCGTCGAGCTGCTCGATGCCCAGCGCGACACGCTGCTCTCACGCCACGGGCTCAATCCCAAGATCGTCGCCGTCGCCGATACCAAGGGCATCGCCATCTGCGAGCACGGCCTCAGCGCCGCCGAACTGCTCGCGTGCAAGAACGCGCACGCCACCGTCGGCGCCATGCCCGCCCACGGCCAGCTCGGCGTTCACGCTGATCGCGCCATCCGCGATGCCGGCTGCGATGTCCTCATCGAGACCTCGCCCTCAGACCTGCGCCGCCCCGAGATCGCCATCGGCCACCTCCGCAGCGCCATGAGCGCCGGGATGCACGTCGTCACCGTCAACAAGGCGCCGCTGGCGGTCGCCATGCCCGCGCTGCTTGAGCTCGCGCGATACAACCGCGTCGGCTTCCGCTTCAGCGGCACCGTCGGCGCTGGCACGCCCGTGCTCGCCCTCGCCGCCCGCTGCGCTCAGGGCAACCGCATCCGCGGCCTGCACGCGATCATCAACGGCACCACCAACTTCATCCTCTCGCGAATGACCGAAACCGGCGAGCGATTTGACGACGCGCTCGCCGAAGCCGTGCGACTTGGCTACGCCGAGACCGATCCGAGCAACGACATCGACGCCGTGGACACCGCGATGAAACTCACGATCCTGGCCAACCACGTCATGGGCCGGCGCGCCACGATCACCGACGTTCGCCGCGAGGGCATCCGCGGCATCGCCCGCGAGCGCCTGACCGACGCCCGTACGCGCAACAGCGTCATCAAGCTCATCGGCCGCATCGATGATTCAGGCATGTCCGTCGCGCCCGAAGAGGTCGCGATGACTTCGCCCCTGAACGTCGGCGGCAGCCTGAACGCCGTCGCGCTGGACTGCACCGTCGGCGGTGAAGTCGTGATCGTGGGCCGCGGCGCCGGCGGGCCCGAGACCGCTACTGCGATTCTGCGCGATCTCATCGATGTCTGGCAAATCGACTTTGACCATCAACACCGCAGGGTGCAGCCATGAAGATCGTGATGAAGTTCGGCGGAACCTCGATGGCTGGCGCGGAGAAGATCCGCAATAGCGCATCGCTGGCGCTCGCACAAGCCAAAGAACACGCGGTCGTCTGCGTCGTCAGCGCGATGGACGGCGTGACCGAGCAGATGCTCGATCTGGCCGACGCCGCCGCGGCCGGCAACCGCGCCGGCGTGCTGAGTGTCCTGGCCAAAGTCCGCGCCGATCACGAAGCCGCCGCCCGCGTGCTGGGCTGCCTGCCGTCGATCGATGCGATGCTCCGCAAGCTCGAAACGCTCGTCGAGGGCATCGCGGCCATCGGCGAGCTCACTCCCCGCAGCAAGGACGCGGTCGTCGCCTATGGCGAGCGCCTCAGCACCGTGCTCATGGGCGCCGCGATGGCCTGCCCAGCGATGGACGGCTACGAAGCGGGCATCGTCACCACCGATCAGTTCACCAGCGCCGACCCGCTCATGGAACTCTCGATGTTCCAAGTGCGTTCACGCGTCGGCGGCATCGTCGCCGCCGGCAAGCCCGTCGTCGTCTCCGGCTTCATCGCCGGCAACCAGCACGGCGTCACCACCACCCTCGGGCGCGGCGGCAGCGATTACACCGCCACCATCCTCGGCGCCGCCCTCAACGC
>JALHNK010000121.1 GCA_022843565.1 Phycisphaerales bacterium | reverse complement strand
GATGGCGTCGCCGAGCGGCTCGCCGAAGTGGGCGGCCTTGGGCAGGCCCTGCTCGTAGAGGCCGTGGCCGGCCTCGTGCATGGTGCTGCTGAGGGGCTCGAGGAAGCTGGGCGAGCCGTAGCGCGTGGTGAGGCGGGTGTCCGCCGGGCCGGGGGAGCTGCAGAACGGGTGGGTGGTCACGTCGAGGCGGCCGGCCTCCATGTCGAAGCCCATCGCGCCGAGGACCGCGAGGGCGAAGTTCTGCTGCGGGGCGACGGGGAGCTTGAGCTCGGTCGCGCGCGTCGAGACCTTCGCCTTGGACTTTGCCAGTTGCTGCACGAGCGCCGAGAGGCGGGGGCGCAGGGCGGTGAAGATCACGTCGATCTGGGCGGCGGTCATGCCAGGCTCGTACTCATCGAGCAGGTTGTCGTAGAGCTCGCCGGATGGCGGCGTGCCGTAGCACTCGGCCTTCTTGCGCATCAGGGCGACCATCTTCTCCAGCCACGGGCGGAACTGCTTGAAGTCGTTGGCCTCGCGTGCTTTCTTCCAGGCCTCTTGTGCGAGGCTCTGCGTGCGGGCGATCTCACCGACCAAGTCGCTGGGCAGGCGCGTGGCGCGGTCGTAGTCGCGGCGCATCTCGCGGAGGTTGGCGCTGATGGCCTCGTCCTTGGTGAGCGATTTGTCCAGCTCGCAGCGCGTCAGGAGTTCGCCGATGCGGCTGGCGGTGCGCTTCTGGTGGGCCATCTCGTTGATCATCGCCTGCTGATCGGCGCGATGAGCCGCGGCGGCCGGGGGCATGTACGTCTCTTGGTCCCATCCCAGCATCGCGTCCACCGACTGAAGCGTCGCGGCGTCGCGGTGCAGCTTGCGGAGCTCGACGTAGTGGGCAGGGAGCGTGACTTTCTTGGGCATCGGGAGACTCCGGGGGGCTGGGGACAAGGGGGTGAAGAATAGGAAGGAGGGCGGCTGTGAGCCTTCAGCCTTCAGCCGACAGCCTTCAGCCTTCAGCAAGCACGCGGACAGCGCTGGCTGCGGATTGTGCCAGATCGCAAGACGCTCAAAGCGAGTGGACGCGCTGCGGCGCGGGTTCAACTTGCTGCTCTGCTGCTTCGAGCTTTGCGACCGGGCCGTCGCACACCGGCCCGATGTCAACGAGGGGCAGGCGAGACGCCCGCCCCACGGGCCCTCAGCACCACCACCACGCTCGTGCCGACCGGCGGGATGGTTTTCGCGTCGGCGATCCACACCTGCGCGTCGACGCTGGATTCGTGTGAGATTACCTCGGAGTACGCCAGCATCTCCGAGCCGAATGTCGCGAAGCCGATCAGCGTGCCGTCGGCGTCCGCCTCGTAGCGCGGCATGCGCACGCCCGACTCGGTCATCGCGTTGCGCGTCAGCGAGCCGGCGAAGAGCCAACGCGGGGCCGCTGTGCTCTCGCCGGTGCGACCGGGCATCGGGCGGTCGGTCTGACCGTCCTTGATCCAATCGGCGGGGCGAGCCTCGTGTGATGCGCCGTTCTGGTCGCGATAGCGGAAGGTGATGTCCACTTCGGGGCCGCGCGGCGGGATGCGCACCGGGGCCTTGTCCTTCCACTCGACGCGCCCGGGCGCGCCGGGCTCAAGGCCGATGAGCAGCAGCGCCGCGTGGATGTGCGAGGGCTTGGCAGACGTCACCAGCAGCGTCTCGTGCTCCTTGGTGTCGCGCGGGCAGGCGATGACTTCCAAGAAGATCGTCGGCGTGTTCGGGTCGCGAGGGTCGATCGGCACCGTCGCATCAAACTCCACCACGCCCGCCGCCCGATCAACGCGCACGGACGGGAAGATGGTGACGAGGCCGGGGGGCGGTGGCGATGGCGAGGGTGGAGCGGGCGAAGGGGCTGACGCGCTCGTCGAGGTCGCCGCGGCGGGCGCGGGCTTCGGTGTCGCGGATTGCTCTTGTCCTTCCGAGGTCTCGATGATCGGCCGCATCGGCGAAACCGCGGGCGTCTGGGCGGACGCTGACGGCGTGGGCGTTCCGGCGTCTGCGCGGGAGTTCTCTGGCTGCTTCGGCGTGCCAGCGCAGCCCGCGGCGACGATCGCCACGACGACGGCGAACGCCATCGCCATGCGGGCGTGCGCGGTCACGCGGCTATTCTGCGATCGTGATCGAGCGATGTGGACAGTCATGTCAAACTCCCGTGTCGGCTGGGGCAGGCGTCCCGCCTGCCTCCCGCCGACTCCCGGCCATTGCTGAGTGCTGAGTGCTGAGTGCTGAGTGCTGAGTGCTGAAGGCTGAAGGCTGAAGGCTGAAGGCTCACCTCTCCAACTTCTCCCGCACCGCGGCGGCGAACGCGGCGCCGCGATGCTCGTAGTTCGGGAACTGATCCCACGATGCGCACGCAGGTGAGAGCAGCAGCACATCGCCGGGTCGCATGGCGTCCATCGCGGCGTGGGCCGCGCGCTGAACGGTTTGGCACTCGAAGACGCGACCGGTGCCGAGGGCCCTCGCTTCGCTGGCGATGACCGGCCCCGTCTTGCCGACGCAGTAGAGCCCGGCGAGCGAGGGCGCGAGATGGGCCACGGGCGAGAGCGAGACGCGTTTGTCGTAGCCGCCGGCGATGAGATGGATGTGGGAGGTGCCGCGTGCGGGGTCGCGGAGCGCGTCGAGGGCTTGCATGAGCGAGCTGACGGTGGTGCACTTGGAGTCGTTGTAGAAACGCTGGCCGTCGCGCTCGTGGATGAGCTCGAGCCGGTGCGGCAGGCCGCCGAAGGTTGCCAGGCGCGACGCGAACGCCTCAGCGCTGGTCTGCGGCGCCGCCTCGCGGCAGGCGACGAGCGCGACGCCGGCGTTCTGGCGGTTGTGCGCACCTGGGATCTTCAGCACACCGTCGAAGCGTGTGTCGCCAGCGTTGACGACGCGTGCTCGCGTCGCGCCGGCCCATGATTCGAGCCCCGGCCCGAGGATCGCGACGTCGTCGGCGGTTTGGTAGCGGAGGAGTTCTTGCTTGCTCGAGGCGTAGTGGTCCAGGGTGCCGTGCCAGTCGACGTGGTTGGGCGAGAGGTTTGTGCAGACGCCGGTGCCGGGTGACCAACGCTGCGTGAGGCCAATCCAGTAGAGCATGGCCGAGGAGAGTTCGAGCACGACCCACGTGTCTGCGGTGATCTGGTCGATCGATTCCAGCAGCGAGCCGCCGATGTTGCCGCCGAAGACCACGGGACGCTCGGTGGCGGCCATGGCGTGGGCGATCATCGCGCTGGTCGTGCTCTTGCCGACAGAGCCGGTGATGCCGATCACGTTCCGACGGTTCGGCAGGTGATCGATGAGCAGGCCGATCTCGGTGGTGATCGGCACGCCGGCGTCAAGCGCGGCGCGCAGGTACGCGTTCTGCCATGGGCGCGGCACCGCCGGGTTCACCACCACCATGTCGGTCTGTCGAAAGTCCGCTTCATCGTGCGTGCCGAGGCGCAGCGTGATGCGGCCGTCGCTGATCAGCGGGGCGAGCTCCTCCAGCGGTTCGCGAAGGTCATCGGGCTTGGAGACGTCTGTGATGTGTACCCGCGAGCCGCGAGCGGCGAGCCAGCGGGCAGCGCCCACACCGCCGCCGAATCGACCGAGCCCCATGAGTGTCACGCGTGAGTTCGCAAAGTCCATGCGAGAGGGTACAGGGTGAAGGGGTCGATTTGCTACACTCCGCGGCGTGTTGATCGAACTCAATGGCGAGCTTGTCGAGCACGATCGGGCGCAGGTCAGCGTCTTTGATCGCGGGTTCCTCTTTGGCGATGGGCTCTACGAGGGGCTGCGGGCCTTCACGCATCGCGGGCGGCGGCGATTGATCGCCGGAGCTCTGCACGTGGCGCGGCTTCAGGCGGGGCTCGATGAGGCGGGGATTGAGTTTGATGCCCGGGCGATGCTGGCATCCACCGAACGCGTGCTGGATGCGAACGGTGTGGGCGACGCGTTTGTCTACTGGCAGGTGACGCGGGGCACGCCGCCTTTGGCGCACGGGCCGGTGCGGTCGCGCGTCGGTGTGTCTGGGTACCGGCCGACGACGATGGTCTACGCGCAGCCGCTGCCGCCGCTGGCGTTTGACGGCCCGGCGTCGGAGCCGGCGTGCAAGCGTGTCAGCCTTCAGCCGGACGATCGCTGGTCACGAGGGCACGTGAAGTCCATCTCGCTGCTGGGCAACGTGCTCGGCGCGATCGCGGGCGTGCGCGATCAGGGTGAGGAAGGCGCCGCCGAGACGCTGCTGTTTCGGCCCGGGGCGGATGGCGGGCTGTTGGGCGAGGGAACATACACCAACGTGCTGATCGCGCTCGATCGCCCAGGACATTCGGGGCGGTCGAACGATCCGCTGGACGATGTCGAACTGGTGACCCCGAGCCTGTCGAGTGTGCCGATTCTCAACGGCGTGACGCGGGCGGTGCTGCTGCGGATTGAGCCGCGGATCGTGGAGCGCGCGGTAACGGTGGGCGAACTGCGGCGGGCACGCGAGGTGGTGCTGCTGGGGACGACGACCATGGTGACGCGGGTGGTGGCGATCGACGGGCACGCGGTTGGCGTACGGGGCGCTTTGGATGTTGGGGGCGTGGAGGGGGATGGGCGAGTGGCCCGGGCCCTTCAGCGTCGACTGCTGCGTGCCTTGACGGATGCCGAGGATGACGCGATTGACCCGAAAAGTGTCGTTTGGAGAGGATAACGCTGGAATTTGAGAATTTTCTAGGGGTTTGTTCGTCCGAAGTGCGTTGCTGAGCGAAGCTAGAGGGCTCTTTCGGCCTGCCGCGGGCGTTTCGTTGGACTTCGCACCGGCGTGGGCGAGATTGATGGCTCGGCGATGCGGGCGTGTTCTCGCCCGGCGCGTACTCGAAGTTGCCTGTTCTTCACCGAGGTTTGTCTGGAGAATCCGTTGCTCAACTCTTCATTCTCGGTCTCGTGCCGCTCTGCGGATCTGGGTCGGCCTCGTCGCGCGGGGGCGATTGCGTTGGGGCTTGGCGTGTGTGCGATGAGCCTCGGCGTGGCGAGAGCCAGCGAGCCGGCCAGCGCTGGCGAGATCGCCGATGCCGCGGGCGGAACGTGCGGATCGTCGTGCGGGCACGATCACGCTGGCGCGGGGCGAAGCCCGTTCATGGTCGCGATGATGCAAGCCGCGGCGAGGACGAGCGATCCGGCGGCGGCGATGGCGCGGCTGATGGACCATGCCAAGTACAGCAACATGTGCTATTCGTCGGACGGCGATCCGGAGGCGCTCGCCAATGACATGACGCGTTTTGCGCTGCGGCCGGTGAACCTCGGGCCTGTGGGCACGATCATTCCGAAGTTCTTCAGCTCTGGCACCGTGTGGAACGGGAATGTCGCCGTCGGCCAGACCGCGACGCGATCGAGTGGTCAGGCCGCACGCGCGACGCTGACGTATTCATTCCCTGATGACGGCCCGACCTGGGGCACGACGACATCCGGCTTCACGCCGGCGCCGAACGCTCTGAACGCCGCGATCACGGCGCTCTTTGGTGCCAGCGCCCAGGATCGCGGTCGCGAACTGTGCCGCCAAGCGCTCGCATCGTGGCGTCGGAGCGCCGGCATCGACTACACCGAGGTCAGTGACGACCAGAGCAACTTCTCGAACTCAACGCTGAAGTCCGGAACACGGGGCGACATCCGCATCGGCGGCATCCCGCTGGGGCGGACGACCACGGTGCTGGCGTACAACAGCTTCCCCAGCAGCGGCGGCGATATGGTGATCAACACGAGCTACATGACCGGCACGACGCAGCTCGCGTCTTTCAGCAACGGCTATCGCTACTGGCGAAACGTGGTGGCCCACGAACACGGGCACGGGCTTGGCTATCAGCACGTCATCCCGTGCTCGGGCACCTTCCTGATGGAGCCGCAAATCTCGACCAACTACAACATGGTCACGATCGATGAACGCCGCGGCGCGGGGCGGAACTACGGGGACCGATTGAGCGGAAACAACGCCGCGGTGCGAGCGGTGGATATCGGGAATCTGACGAGCCCCGCGTTCCGCTCGGTGCGATTGCTGGACCTTTCGACCAACGGGCCCACCGGCACCAACTCGTCGAACCAGGACTGGTTCCGGTTCACGGTGAGTTCGAGCCAGCGCGTGATCATCAGCGCCACGCCCACCGGCGGCAGTTATCTCAATGATCCGCAGACCAGCAACTGCACCAACCCAGCATCCCCAACGACGATCAACGCCACCGACGCCGGCGATCTGGCCTTGCGTGTGTACACCAGCAATGGCCAGACGCTCCTGTTCGAGTCTGCCCTCAACGGTGTCGGCGTCGCGGAGACCATCGACCAGACGTTCGACCCGGGCACGTACACGATCCAGGTTGTCGACGTGCTTCCTGGAACGAGTTCTAGCTCCACAGTTCAGCTCTACGACCTCGCGGCCCTGGTGCCCGGCTTCACCAGTGAGCCGCAGGCGATCGCGGGGATCAACAAGCGCATCGCCGCCAACACGAACTGCTACTTCATCGGTGACGTGAACTCGCGCGCCACGAACCCCGGCGGGTCGATCTCGTCGTACGCGTGGGACCTCGACGCCAACGGAACGTTCGAGAACAACTCCGCTCAGCCGAACCGCACGTACCCGTCCAACGGCGTCTTTCCCGTGACGCTGCGCGTGACGGACAATCAGGGCCGCATCGCGACAGACACGATCAACGTCACGGTCTTTGGCGCGACGACCAGCATCAACAGCGTGACACCGGCCAACGCCGCGCTTGGCGTGACGGTGCCGGTGGTGATTCTCGGTGCCAACTTCATGGGCGTCACGAACGCCTCGCAGGTCGACTTTGGCCCTGGCATTACGGTCAGCGGCACGCCGGCGGTTTCGCTCCTCGGCACGCGGATCGACGGGCTGTCGATCACCACGAGCCCGAGCGCGACGCCCGGCTCGCGCGATGTCACGATCAGCAACTCCGACGGCCTCGGCTCCGCGGGCACCGGCTTCGCGGAGTTCTCGATCGACCCGCCGCTGGCGACGCCGCTGTGCGTCGGTGATATTGCGTATGACAACGGTGTTCCGCTCCCGCCGTTCGGCCTTGATCCTGGGGCCGCGAACAACGGGCTGACCGAGGGCGACTACAACCTGTTCTTCTCCAGCTACTTTGACGCGTTGCCCTGGTGCGACATTGCCGACGACAGCGGGTTTGCGCCTCCCCGTCCCGGCGAGGCGAACAACGGGGTGACCGAGGCGGATTACAACGTCTTCTTCAGCGTGTACTTCAACGGCTGCCCGTGAGCAGCGAGGCGTGAGGCGTGCGATTGACGGCGCCTATGCCCGCCGATGGAGCGATGGCTTGGCGGTGGGCCGGTGGTTGCTCACATGAGTGACACCGGATCGACATCGACCGCGGTGCTGGCATCGGCGATGAGCAGTCCGGCGTTTCGGAGGTGCGCGAGCAGGCTTTGCAGGGCGCCGCGCGTGGGGGCGGTAAGTTCGATCGCGATGCGATGATGATCGGCGATGCGTGAGATCGGGCAGGGCATGGGCCCGCGCACGCGCAGGCCCGGGAAGCCGGGCGCGAGCCGGTTGATCTCGGCGCTCAAGCCCGCGGCGTGCCCGGTCGCCTTGGCCAGTTCGATGTCGCGGCACACGATGCGGGCCATTTTCTCTGATGGCGGAAGGCGCGAGGACCGCCGGATGTCCAACTCCCGCGCTGCGAAGCCCTCGAAGTCATGCTGCGACGCGAGCACGATCGACGGCTCGCGGGGGTTCATGGTCTGGACGATGACGCGCCCGGGCATGTTGCCGCGACCGGCGCGACCGGCAACCTGGGCGACGAGTTGGAAGGTGCGTTCCGCGGCGCGGAAGTCCGGGAGATTCAGGGAGGTGTCGGCGTGTACGACGCCCACGAGGCGGACGTTCGGGAAGTCCAGACCCTTGGCGATCATCTGTGTGCCCAGCAGGACGCGGACCTCGCCTCGTGCGAAGCGGTCGAGCGCATCGAAGTAGTCCTTCGCGGTCGACATGGTGTCCGAGTCGGCCCGAAGGAGTGTCTCGCCGAGCTTGAGGTTGCGGGTGTGCAGGAACTTCCGCTGCAGTTCCTCTTCGACGCGCTGCGTGCCGAGGCCGAAGGTGTTGATGTCCTTCGAGCACAGCGGGCAACGCTTGGGCAGCAGTTGCTCGGCGAGGCAGTGATGGCATCGCACGAAACCCTCGCTGCGGGCTCTGAGGTCCTGGTGCATGTGCAGGACGCTCGCGGCGTCGCAGTGATCGCAGCGCATGATCCAGCCGCATGCGGGGCTGGGGCAGCAGAGGTAGTTCGCGTAGCCGCGACGATTGAGCAGCAGGATCGCCTGGCCCCCCGAGGCGAGCGTCTGGTCGATCGCGGTTTCGAGTGTTGGGCCGAGCAGGTGAAGCTGGCGAGAGCGCCACTGCCCGGGGTCCAACTGCGAGCGCAGCTTCCGCTCCAGCGTCAGATCAACGATCTCCACACGCGGCATCCGCGCGCCGTTGGCCCGCGTTGGGAGCCGCCACAGCGCGTACCGCTTGTCATTGGCGATCGCGTTGGCGTAGCTTTCCAGCGATGGCGTGGCGCTTCCCATGACCACGGGACAGCCTTCGAGCTGGGCACGCTTCACTGCGACGTCTCGCCCGTGGTATCGCGGGAGCTGATCCTGCTTGTACGACTGATCATGTTCCTCGTCGACGATGACGATGCCGAGCTTGGCGACGGGCGCGAAGATCGCCGAGCGCGCGCCGACGACGACGCGGACTCGCCCGGATGCCGCCAGCGCCCACTGGGCGTTGCGCTGCGAGGCGCTGAGCCCCGAGTGCAGCACTGCGACGGTTGCGCCGAAGCGTTCGATGAAGCGTGAGCTGGTCTGCGGCGTCAGCGCGATCTCGGGGACCAGCACGATTGCGCTGGAACTCGAGTCGCGCGAGAGCATCGTCTCGATCACGCGAAGATAGACCTCGGTCTTGCCCGAGCCGGTGACGCCGAGCAGGAGGTGGGCCGAGAAGGAGCCCAGAGCCCGTTCGAGGCCGTCGATCGCGTGCGACTGCTCGGCGGTGGGCGTGGGGCGGGCCGATGCTGGCCCGCCGGGCGGCGGGGCGAAGGCGTCGAGCGATTCTCCGGTGGCGGAAATCTCTTCGCGAACGGTTGCGTCGAGTACGCGAAGTTCGACGAGCTTCTTCAGCATCGGGCCGGAGATGCCGCACTCGATGTGCAGCGACTTGGCCTTGGCGGGCCAGCGATCACTCGAAAGGGAGCGGAGACGCGCGATCGCGTCGAGCGTGCGTTTGGTGGGCTTGCCGATGGCGCTCACGCGATCGTCGAGATCAGGGCTCAGGGTGTAGCGCGTCACCAGGGCGCGCCCGACCTGGCGTTTCACCGCCGCGGGGAGCAGTGATTGCAGCACCATGCCCAGCGGGCAGACGTAGTAGTGGGCCATCCACTTGGCCAGGTCCAGCAGCGTGCCGGGGAGCACGGCGGAGGTGACCGCCAGGACGCGTTTGAGTTTGCCGAACGACAGATCGCCGAGCAACTCCACGCCGCCGACTTCGATCACCACGGCGGACGAGGCCTTGTTCGCACGGCCCAGGGGCACCTTGACCAGTTGGCCCGGCTGAGCGGTGTTGCCCGGGGGCAGCGCGTAGGTGAGCAGAGATTCGCGGAGGTCGGCGCCTTTGTCGATGCCGCGGCTGACGCTGACACGCACGAGACGGGCGTCGCGCGGGAGCGTGGGGTCGGGATGGGTGCTGAAGAGGGAGGACACGATCAGTGTCAACGTATGCAGCACGGCGCGTGCGCGTTCTATACTGGCCGCATGGATCAACCACTCGCGGATCAAGGTGGCCCTGGCGCGACGCGCCGTGTCGGGCGTCTGGCACTTCAAGATGGCTCGGTGTTCACGGGCCTGGCGTTCGGGGCGGTGGGCCGAAAGCTCGTCGTGAGCGCCGAAGTCGTCTTCAACACCGCGATGACGGGCTACCAGGAAGCCCTCACAGACCCGTCATATACCGGGCAGATCCTGGTGATGACGGTGGCCCAGGTGGGCAACTACGGCGTGAACGCGCACGACATCGAGAGCCGCAAGGTGCAGGTCTCTGGCTTCGTGATCAAGGACCTCTCGCGACTTGCCAGCAACTTCCGAAGTGACATGGGGCTGGATGAGTATCTGGCGAAGGCGGGCGTCTTGGCGCTGGCCGAGGTGGACACCCGCGCGCTGACGCGCCGGCTTCGCAGCGTCGGCGTGATGCAGGGCGTGATCACCGATGACGAATCGATCACCCACGACGCGCTCGTCGAGCGGGCGCGGAAGGCGCCGAGCATGGCGGGGCAGAACCTTGTGCCGCTGGTGGGGTGTACGAACAACCAGACCTGGAGCGAGACGCTTGGCTCGTGGCGCGACGTGACGGGCCACCAGGGCCACCCGACGCCGGCTCGCTCCGCTGGCTCTCGGGTGTACAAGGTGCTGGCGCTGGATTGCGGTGCCAAGAACAACATTCTGCGGAATCTCGCCGATCGCGGGTGCCAGATCAAACTCGTGCCGCACGATGTCAGCGCCGCCGAGATTCGGCGGCAGTTTGATGCCGGTGAGGTCGATGGCCTCTTCATCAGTAACGGCCCCGGCGATCCCGCGGCGGTCGAGGCGACCATCCGCACCCTTCGCGAAGTGCTGTCGGCGTCGCCGAAGTCTGTGCCGCCGACATTCGGCATCTGCTTGGGTCATCAGCTTCTGGGCCTCGCGGTCGGGGCAAAGACCTTCAAGCTGCCCTTCGGTCATCGCGGTGCGAATCAGCCCGTCAAAAACCTGCTGAGCGGGCGCGTGGAGATCACCAGTCAGAACCACGGCTTCGCGGTCGATCCGGCCAGCCTGGCCAGCGTCGGTGCCGAGGCGACGCATGTTCACTTGAATGATGGCACGCTGGCGGGCTTCCGTCTGAAGGATCGGCCGGTCTTCTGCGTGCAGTATCACCCAGAAGCGGGCCCCGGGCCGCACGATTCGGCCTACCTCTTTGACGCGTTCATTCAGATGATGCAGGATCGCAAGCCCGCGACGTTTCAAGCGCAGTCCGTGGCCATGGCGGCGAACTGAAATCACCAGATCTGGCGGTCAATCTCGCCCGGGC
>JALHNK010000120.1 GCA_022843565.1 Phycisphaerales bacterium | reverse complement strand
CCCAGCCGCGTCCCCCGCCCCGCGCCGGAGCGGCGGGCCCGCCGCTCCGGCGCCGACCCAACGCCCCCGGCCGTCTCCCTGAACGCCCGGCCCCCCTTCGAGCACGCGGCCAAGCCCCGCGCCCGTGCCAATGATCCATTTCCCGCCGCGCCCGGCATGTGACCCGGCTGCCCCTGTTCATCCCCCCCGCTGAGCGACTGCCATGAAGCTCTCTGAACTCATCACCTCCGGTGCCGTGGTCACCCAGCTCAAAAGCCAGGATCGCGATCAGGTGATCCACGAGCTCATCGACGCGCTCATCGCCAGCAACGCCGCCGCGGGCGAGCACCGCGCCGAGCTCCTCAAACGCGTCCTCGATCGCGAGAACCGCGGCACCACCGGCTTCGGGCGCGGAGTCGCCGTCCCCCACGTCAAGCACCCGTCGGTCAAGCGCATGGCCGCGGCCATCGGCCTCTCCAGCACCGGCATCGAGTTCAACTCCCTGGACAAGCAGCCGGTCTACTCGGTCTTCCTGCTGCTCTCACCCGAAGACCGGCCCGAGGAGCACCTGCTGGCGATGGAAGTCATCTTCAAGAACCTGAGCAAAGAGACCTTCCGCCGATTCCTGCGTCAGGCCGGCTCCGAAGCCGAGGTCCGCTCCCTGCTCGACGACGCCGACACGCAGCAACTGGCGGGCTAAAAGCACTCCCTCCCGCTCTCACCGTTCCCTCACCCCTGCCTTCACTTGGCCATTTGACCATTTGTCCATTTGGAAATTTGCTCTGCCCTCCTCCTCCGCCAAAGTGAAGATCGTCAACCGCCTCGGCCTCCACGCCCGGCCGGCGATGTGCTTCGTCGATGTCGCGATGCAGTTCCCCTGCGAGGTCAGCGTCAAGCGGGCCGATCAGACCGTTGACGGCAAGTCGATCATGATGATGATGCTGCTCGCGGCCACGCAGGGCACAGAGCTCGACATCGTCTGCGAGGGCGACCAAGCCGAAGAAGCCTGCGCGGCGCTTAAGAAGCTCGTCGATGGCGGCTTCGACGAGGAATAGCTGGGGAGCCGCCAGCCGCCAGCCGCCAGCCATCAGACTTCAGCAGATGTCTTCTGCTGACACCTGAAAACTGAAGGCTGAAAGCTCACAAAGCTGACCCCTGAATGCTGAAAGCTGAAGGCTCTTGCTGCTACGGGCACCCGTTGAAGAAGATCGCGAAGAACAGGTTGTAGTCACCCTCCGTCACGCCGTTGTTCACAAACGGCGGGATGCCGCCATTGCCGAACGGCGGCAGCGCCTGGCCCGTGTCGTCCGCGATATCGCACGCGGCCCCCGCATCAAAGAACTGCGAGAAGAACAGGTTGTAATCGCCCTCGGTGACGCCGTTGTTGACCGCCGGCGCGATGCCGCCGTTGCCGTTGGGCGGTAGCGCAGTGCCCTGATCATCCGCGATGTCCGCGGGGCTGCATCGCGTCACCGTGTCACCGGGCAACTCCGCCCGCAGGATCGCGCGTTTCTGCACGCCGCCGGAGTTGACCACGACATTCGCCAAGGCGTATCGCCCGCGCAGCCCGCTGGCGTTGCCGCTGGCGCTCCCGCCGGGCGAGAGGCTCCCTGCGATCGACGTGACCGACGTCACCACGACGTCGCCGAGCCCCGCGACGTTGATCGTTTGGCCCGGCTCGATCACCTTCACCAAGCCCTGCGGCGTCACCACATACAGCAACGGGCCGCTGACGCTCGGCGTCCGCACAGACACCAGCACCCGCCCGGACTCCGCCGCCAGCAACAGCACTTCCGTCACCTCGCGGCACAACGTCCCGGGCAGCACATCCCCCTCAGCCAAGACCTTCTCCACGCCCGCGATCGTCCGCTTCAACACCATTGACCGCTCCACGCCCCCACTCTCGACGCGCGCGGTAAACACGGTCTCCACCTGGTTCAGCGCCAGCAGCCGCGGCCCGGCCACGATCGACCGCACCGTTCCCTGCCCCGGCAGCACGTCTCCTTCGACCACCAGCGGAGCGATACCCGCGGTTGACGCGCGAAACATGCCATTGCGGAAGTTGCCTTCGACACTGAACGCCCCGACAAAGTCGATGTGCGTCCCCGCCGCGGTCGGGTTCGAAATGGACGTGAACACCACTCCCGCTGCCTGACCCGGCACGGCGTCGCCGAGTTTCACGACCAGATCCGACGTCGCCGGCCCGGGCCCGCCGATCACAAAGCCGAAGGTCCCGCTGGGCACGAGGTTCCCCGTTCGGAGCAACGCGCCGCTGTCGGTGATGCCCAGCAACCGCACGTTATCAAACGCATCGCCTTGACCAGACAGATTGAGCGGCACGCGCGCGAGTTCGCCGCCGCTGGTGGTGAACGCCGCGAGGCCAGTGCTGCCGCCCGTGACGCCCACCTGCAGCGCGATCAAGCCCGTCGCATCATTGATCAGCGCGTCCTCCTGAACGCCAGTGTCCGGCACGAATGACCCGCCGCCGGTGTTGGGCAGAGCTTGGCCCGCGCTCAGCACCGTCTGCAATCCCCCTGGGACGCCGACTCGCACGCGCTGAATCCCGGCGCCCCCGCGGTCGATCACAAGCACGCGCCCATCGGGCGCGATCCGCACGCCCACAGGAACTGGCGCGCCCGCGATCGCCGACGTGACCTGCGCGGGCGCGAACGCCGTGCTATCGGTGAACACACCCTGCGAGCCATCGCTCAGCGGCGAGTTGAAGAGCACCTGCCCCGTCAGCGAGATATCCGTCCCAAGGAGCCCGCCCGTGAACGTCGCGGAGCCGAACGCCGGCAAGCCGCCCTCAACCGCAACCGTCGTCAGCACCACATCCCCCGCGCTTGCCGGCGGCGTGCAGGTAAAGGTCAGCGACGCCGCCCACGCCGCTGAGATTGCCCCATCACGAGTCGCGGTGCCGGCGACGACCGTGCCGTCATCGGAGACCGCGATCGCCGAACTCAACGACCAGCCTTGCAGATCCTGGCCGTTGGCGATCAGCACGTCCTCGATCGAACGCATCCCCAGCGCGCTGGTCCACACGAACGCCTTGCCGTTGCTCTGACCGACGATGACCCCGCCATCGCGGCTTACATCGAGCGCCTCGGAGCTTGCGCTCTGCGGGTCACTCAGCGTACCGAGCGACACCATGCTGCTGCCGGGCACCGTCGCGCGGAACGCACGCTCGACGATCGTGCCCGGCGCGACTTCCTGTTCCGAAACGCCGACGACGACGGTGCCATCAGCGCTGATGCCCAGCGATCGAGACGACTCGCCGCCGCTGAGCACGCCGAAGTCGTAACCAACGTTCGCGCCGACATCCCACGCGCCGGCGCGGGTGAAATCGACGTCCGGCGTGGGCGGGTAGCCGTAGCCGTTGCCGGGGATGAACTTACGCGCGTCAATGGCGACGATGTTCGAGTTCTCGCCCGCGACCTTGTTCGCAGACACGTCGGTGTACGTCGGCGGCACGGGAATGACCGTCGGCGCGCCGTCGCCAACGCGATGCGCTGAGCGACTCAGCGTGACCGCGCCGTCGGAGCTGATATCGATCAGTCGCTGCGTGCCGAACGCCTGTCCCGGACCCGGCGACACCCACCGGAATCCGCCGGAGTTCTGCGAGCCCACGACGATCAGGCCCGACCCATTGACGGCGTCAGCGGTTGAGAACTGGCTGCCAGCGACAACGCCCAGGCGCTGCGTCGTTCCGTTAAAGCGATGGCGAAAAGCGATCTGCGGGCTGAAGAGTGTGCTGTCAAGCCCGAATCCGACGACGGTGGTGCCATCGGCGCTCATGGCTTGAGGCGCGATGAAGTCAAAGCCCTCGTTGTCCAACAGCTTGAACTTGGTGAACTGGGCGTCCGCCGTGGCGGTGCCGGCAAGCGCCATCAACGCGCACGCCATCGGAGCCGAGACTCGCTTTGCAATCACGCCACAGTTCATAGGCACACTCCTGGAGAGACCCAAAGGTACCACATTCCAAGCGGATTGCCCGCCCACAACGGTGAAGTGTGCGCGAGTCGCCAAACCGAGCATCCGATCAGAAGCCGTCCGAGGGTCGGGCTCGTCAGGCCGCCGAACGCGTCAATCCCTGCCGAAAGCGTCACTTGCGTCCGCACTCAACGCGGCGGATCGGGGCGTTTCGGCACGATCTCGAACCGGCTGATGAGCGTTACGCGCAGCTCGTGCTCCGCATCGAGGCCGCGCCGCGCCAAGGCGTCTCGCACCGCGCGAGCCGAGCTCTCAATCTGATCAACCCGTCGCGAAGCCGAGATCGAGCCCGGGTGAACGCGATAGCAGTAGAGGGCTTCAGGCACGTGCGCGAACTCCGCCACCTCGCTGGCCCGCAGGCAAAAGTCATAGTCAGGGCTCGTCGCCAGATCGGCGCCGATGCCCCCGCAGCGCTCGTAGACCTCGCGCCGGAAGAGCCGAAAGTGGAACGAAACCAGCTCGGTCAGCAGCAGTTCGGGCGTGAAGGGTCTGGGCACGCGCGCCGGCTCGGCGATGATCCGCCCGCCCGGATCGATCTTGACATGATCGGTGTACACCAGGCCGATCTCCGGGCGCGCACGAAGCACGCCCAAGCACCGCTCGACGGCGCTGGAGACCAGCAAGTCATCACTATCCACCCAGCCAACAAACTCGCCACGCGTCAGTTCGTGCGCCCGTCGCAGCGTCTCAACGCAGCCGCGATGCGGCTCGCAGAACAGCCGCACGCGACTGTCGGTGCTCGCAACGCGCCGAACGACCTCCCGCGATGAGTCGGTCGAGCCGTCATCAACGACGACGACCTCAAGATCGCCGAACGTCTGCGTCAGCACGCTCCGCAGCGCGCTCTCGACGAACGCCTCGCGATTGAAGAGCGTCATGATGATCGAGACCGCTGGCATCGTCACCGGAGTGTATTGAATCGCGGCGATCCAGACGCACATCGAAAAAGGCCCCGGCGGGTGCCGGGGCCTTGTGAGAGATCAGAATGTGCCGCCCGCGGCGATGCCCGCCCCCAGGGCGGCCGCCCGTGTTACGGGCAACCGTCGAAGAAGACGCTGAAGAAGTAGTTGTAATCGCCCTCGGTCACGCCGTTGTTCGTGCCAACGGGCGGGGCGACGCCCGCGTCATCGGCGATGTCCGCCGCGGGCAGGGCATCAAAGAACGCGCCGATGAAGGCGTTGTAGTCGCCCTCGGTCAGCCCGTTGTTGACACCGATGGGCGGCGCGTTGCCGGCATCATCGGCGATGTCCGCCGGAGAGCAGGTCGCCGCGAGCGTGTAGAGCTCCTGGCCGGTGAACCCGTCGGTCGCGGTGAAGTAGAGCTTGCCGTTCAGCGCCGTCAGTTGGCTGATGTTCGAAGAGCCGAGCCCGCGGTTGATATCGCTCTCTCGCTTGAGCGAGCCCAGCGTGCTGGCGTTGATCGACCAGAGCTCGACACCGGCTTCGGCATCGGTCGCGACGAAGTAGAGCACGCCGTCGAGCACGACCATGCGCTCATTGATCGCGCCAGAATCCAGGCCCGGGTAGAGATCCACAACGCGGATGGTGGCCCGCGTCGTGCCGTCGGTCACCCACAGTTCCTTGCCACTGACACCGTCATCGGCCAGGAAGAAGAGCGAGCCGCTGGGCCCGGGGGTGAGCTGCGAGATGCGCGAGCCCTTGAACCCCGGGTTGATATCGAGGACCATTCGCGTCGAGAGCGGATCAGCCGGGTTGCCGGTCGTCACCCAGAGCTCCTGGCCGTTGACGCCGTCGTCAGCAAGGAAGAACATCTGCGAGCCCGACACCACGCCCGGCCCAGAGCCCAGCGGGGCGCCATCCGCACCGCCGACATTGATGTCCTTGAGGATCTGTGTCGTGCTGTTGGCGGTGTTGAAGCGATACCACTCGCGCCCGCTGGCGATCGTCGCGGCGGTGAAGTAGATGTTGTTGTTGAACACCGTGATGTTGGCCGGCTGGCTGCCGCCGACGCCGACCACAAGATCGGTCAGGCGCACCGTGCCGGCGCTCGTGCCGTCGGTGCGATAGAGCTCCGCACCGTTCGCCGCCGTGATACCGGTGAAGTACACGGCGCTGCCCAGCGACACCGGATACTGCTCGGCGCCAACGCTGACGCCGGACGCGGCGCCGGTGTTCAGGTCGCGCACCCGGACGGTGCCGATCGTCGTGCCGTCAGACTTCCACAGTTCGGTGCCCGCGACGCTATCGGTCGCCGGGAAGTACGCCACATCCCCGACCATCGCATAGCGACCGGCCGCCGTCGCCGCCGACGCCGTGCCCAGACGCACATCGCGCGGCAGCACCGTGCCGGCCGGCGTGCCGTCGGTCACCCAGATCTCCTTGCCGTTGGCGACGGTCGTCGCGTTGAAGAACGCACGATTCGGCCCCACCGCAAAGAAATCGCTCTGGGTCAAGCCGCTGGCCTCATCGGGATTGATGTCCTTGACCTGCGCCGTGGTTGCCAGCGTGCCGGTGCTCGTCCACACCTCGCGCCCGAAGAGCAGCGAGCCCAGACCGTCGCTCGCAGAGAACAGCAGCGTGGAGTTCTTGAACGACGTGAGCGCGCTGGGGGAGCTATCGCCGTTGGTCAGCGACAGATCCTTCAGCAGCGCCGTGCCGTCGGCGGTGCCGTCGCTGCGCCAGAGCTCGATGCCGTTGTTGCCGTCGTTGGCCGCGAACAGCAGCGTGTTGCCGACCGCGACGATCTCACGCGGGAAGCTCGACGCGCCGCCGTTGGTATTGCAGTCTTTCAGGAAGGTGAAGCCCGTGGAGTCAAACTTGTACAGCTCGATGCCGCGCGCCAAGTCCGTCGCGCTGAAGTAGATGGTCTCGCCGATGTTTGTCAGCCAGCGCGGCACACCGCCGGAAAAGCCCGGCAGCAACTCCGCCGCCACTTCAGACTGCAGGCCATTGGCCTTGAGACGGAACAGCTCCTCGCCCGAGGCCGAGGTGTACGCGGCGTAGTACAACCGCGTCGGCGTGACCAGGAAGTTCGAGAACCGCGAAACCTGCTCGCCACTGCCAAGCCCCGAGACCGGCGTCAGCGCGTCGGTCGTGCTCAGGCGATACAGCGTCTGGAAACCCACGACCTGCGCCTCGGCGACGAAGTACAGCGCGTTGTTGAAGACCGTCAGCGAGCGCGGGTTCAGGTCGACCGTCGGCGGCTGGGTGATGGTGGTCACCTTCACGGTGCCCGCCGGCGTGCCATTGGTGGACCACACCTGCGTGCCGTTGCCGTCGTTGGCGGTGAAGTAGACCTTGTTGTTGAAGAACGTGGTGTTCGATGGGTTGCCGCCGAGGTCCGAGGGATCGATCTCGGCCAGTTGCACCGTGCCCGCCTCGGTGCCATCAGTAAACCACAGCTCATTGCCCAGGCCGGTATCGGTCGCCGAGAAGACCAGGAAATCGCCGAACGCGCACAGCGAGGTGATGTTCGAGCTCACCGGGCCGGGGAGGATGTCTCGCACCAAGACCGTGCCCGCCGCGGTGCCGTTGCTCTTCCAAAGCTCGGCGCCGGTCTCCGGCGTCGAGGCGATGAAGTAGAGCGTGCCCTTGACGTTCGTCAACCAGCGGAACTCAAGCCCCGCGGCCGCCTCGCCGGTGGTGATCTCTTTGACGCGCTTGGTGCCCAGCGTGGTGCCATCAGTCACCCACAGGTCACGCGACTCACCGTTGTCGGCGATGAAATACGCCAGATCGCCGACGCGCACGAACTCCGAAGGCACGGAGCTCAGCAGCCCGGGGTTGATGTCACGCAGGAGACGGGTGCCCTCGGCGGTGCCGTCGGTCCGCCACAGCTCGGTGCCGTGGGCCGAATCGGTGGACCGGAACAGCGTGTAGCCGGTCATGCGCAGGAAGGCCTGGGGGTTGCTGGAGACGCCGGTGGGATTCAGTGAGACGTTGATATCCGCAATCCGAGACGGTGAGCCGGCAAACGCCGGGTTGATCGCTGCCGAACCGGCCGCGAGGACGAGCGTCGCGCATGACATCGAGAACCGTGAAGACGTTATCACAGAGATCTCACTTTCCTCTGAGGTTGTGCTCAGAGATTGAAGAATGCCCCGCGCAGCAACTGCGCGCGAACGCCACCTTGGGAGCCCGTACTTCGACCATTCGAAGCCCGAGCGAACAGATTCAGATGTGGGCGAAACGCAGAGAGAGAGAGCAGTGTCCGAACCAGGCGCGAACCAGACGCCTGTCCGGTAATACGCCACGAGTTTACCGCACGCCCCCGATTCTGCCAGTCCACGACCCGAGAAAAACTCCTACGTGTGGGATCGCGGCCCGAAATGGGGTGAAATTGCTCGCAAGAATATCGATGTTCATCCTGGCGATGCCGCCACCGCCGCACGGGCCGATCCTCGCCACTGTCCAGCTCTCGCCGATCTCGCGCAGCGGTCATCGCGCCACGACAGAAAAAATGACGTTGACAGGCTGGATTTATCGAGGTCGGCCACCGACGAGCCGCGGCATCGCCGCGAAATCGCCATCCGGTTGTCCGCAGAAAAACAAGAACCCACGCCGAGTGGGTTCTTGAAAGGATATTCATTCTGGAGAACTGAGGGTTTACCCTCGTATCGCCCGTCCGGCCACGCCGGGGCGTTCGTCAGAGGGAGCACCCATCAAAATAGATGCTGAAGAACAGGTTGTAGTCCCCCTCGGTCACGCCGTTGTTCGTGTCCAGGATCCCAAACGGCGGCAGCGGCGAGCCGTCGTCGTTGGCGATGTCGCACGCGGGGCCCGCGTCAAAGTACGTCGCGAAGAACAGGTTGTAGTCGCCCTCGGTCACGCCGTTGTTCGTGCTGCCGGAAACGCCGACCGGCGGCAATGGGAAGCCATCGTCAAACGCGATGTCGGCCGGGTTGCAACGCGGCTCAGAATCCACCGCCTCGACACCGGTGATCGCCAAGCGCTCCAACCGCGCCCCAGGGGCGCCACCGCCAAAACTGGCCGTCAGTTCAACCTTCGCCACCTTCGTCGCCGGGTTGTAGTCCGCCGTGGGTGTGTAGCTGATTGCGAACACGTTGCCCACGTTCCCGCCGCCGGGCAGCACGACCGTTGCGGGTGCACAGAACCGATGCTGAATCCGCGTGCGGAAGTTTGCCGGCACCCAGGACTTCTGCTTCTTGACGCGCTCGCTCGTCCCGCTCGGGCATTCGGGCGTTGAGCGCTCGACCGCAACCTGATACCCCGGCGCGCACGGGAACGTCGCGATGATGTTGTCCGACGCGTCGTGCAGGTACACCTCGACGCCCGTCGCGCCGCCGGCGGTGAAGTCCGCCGCACTGGTGGTGTGCAGGCCGGTGTCGTCGCCGGTCTGCGTGAGCCGCCCGGTCTCCTGCTCCGCGTCATCGGCAAACTTGATGAGCGTCGTGTGACCAGCCCTCTGGCGCTTCATGCTCACGCTCAGATCATCGACGGATCGCGGCGGGACAATCTCCAGCTCCGCCGACTCCCCATCGGTCTCGCACGTCAGCGCCGTCTGCCCGGTCACGCTGTCGAACGAGTCCTTCACCCAGTTGTAGAACTTGGTCGGGCGCGGCTTTGTCTTGACGCCGAACGTGTCCGACGAGGCGTCCGTGATCAAGAGGCTCGACAGCCCCTCGGCCTCAAGGTCAATCGCCGCGAGCAGCGACGGGGCCGGCGCGCCGTTGGCGAACACCGGCTCAAACTCGATGCTCACGACCCCTTCGGTCGTCGGCCAGTTCGAACCGCTGACCCGCGCGACGCCGAACTGATACGACATGACTTCGATCCACTTTTCGCGCTTGCGCGAGCTCTCGATCGACACCGGGCTGGTCGGGCTGAGCGCCGTCACTTCGCTCGTCCAATCAATCGCCGCGCCGGGCGCTTCGCCCTGTCCAAGCACTTGGCCGCTGGCGCCGCGCAGCGTCCACCGCACGCTGGTGGCGCCGCTTCCGGTGTAATCACACGTGTGCGAGAGTTGCCCCGGCGTCGACATGGCGCGGGCGCTCAGGCCGACCTGCGCGACGCCCTTTGCGGACGAGCCCATGAGCCGCACGTTGGGTCCGCCGCCCGGGCCGCCGTATCCGACCAGCAGCTCGGTCGCGTCAAAGGCCACCGACCGACCGTACTCCGTGTCGCACACGACCGTGCACGCGATCTTCTCCAGCGGCTCCGTCGGCGTCGCCGCGGGTGTCTGCAGAAGCACGCGCCCGCCCTGATCCGCCAGCATCAGTCCGTAGGTCTTCAGCTTCGTGCGGATCGGCACGCCGCGCATGTTCAGCGGCGGGCGCAGGATGCAACCGCCGAGCT
Source organism: Phycisphaerales bacterium (assembly GCA_022843565.1). Lineage (GTDB taxonomy): Bacteria > Planctomycetota > Phycisphaerae > Phycisphaerales > UBA1924 > JACVCS01. The sequence goes on along the minus strand of JALHNK010000120.1, from coordinate 842 downwards.
TCACCGGGTCCTGCCCGCGGGCGAGGATCTGCACGTTGTTCGCGCCGCCAAGTGGCGAGCCGGGAACCGCGTCGCCGCCGACGACGATCCAGCGCACCTGCGAGATCGTGACCCCGCCGCCGGAGAGCGCCACCTGCACCGGCGCCGTTGCAAACTCCAGCTTGACCGCGTTGCCCGTCACCGTCCAGAGATCGAGCTGCTCCCCGTCACGCGGGCTGATCGCCAGCGCGTCGCCCACCGGCACCGTCGCGGTGTGCAGCAGTTGACCCGCGCTATCAAAGAAGCTCACCTCGCGGCACGCCCAACTGCCCGAGGTCCACTTCACGAGCGTCCGCCCCGTTCCGCCCGCCTCCGATGCCTCGGTAAACGTACACAGGGCCGTGGTCGTCCCGATGTCTTTGAGGTTGATCGTGATCTGCTTGCGGATCTCCTTCGCTTGCGTGTACGAACTGGTCAGGCCAAACTCCAACGCCCCGCCGGTTTCAAGCTTCTGGAACGAGAGCGACGCGCCGTCCTGACCTGACGATCCCAGGTTCGAGATCTCCAGCTTCGACTGGCCGGCTTCGACCACTGAAGCCACCACGCCGTTGCCGACGCCGGATGCGAAGACATCGTCGGGCACCATGTCGCCGTCGGAGTCCGCGTCACGCGGGCCGTCGCACTCAACCGCGCATCCCAGGTGAAGCGTGCCGACGCCCGTGCCGGTCACGACCACCAGACCGGTTGCCGCGTACGACGCCGCGGCCGCACCGCCGCCGCCGCCACCAACGGAGGAGACGGCCGAGACCGCAATCCCCGCGACACCGCTCACCGGCACGGGCGTCAGGCCCGACACCGTGACC
>JALHNK010000119.1 GCA_022843565.1 Phycisphaerales bacterium | reverse complement strand
CGCGGACTTCGACCTCGAAGGCATCGATGTGGATGCTGGTGAAGACGTCGTCCTTGACCAGACGCTCGTTGATGACGATGGCGTCCTCGAAGTTGTAGCCGTCGTAGGTGTTGAAGGCGACCAGCGCGTTCTTACCGATAGCAAGCTCGCCCTGGCGCGTGCTGGCGCCGTCGGCGATGATCTCGCCCTTCTTGACCTTCTGGCCGGGCTTGACGATCGGGCGCTGGTTCTGGCAGGTGCGCTCGTTCAGGCCGGCGAACTTGCGCAGCTCGTACTCATCGCTGTTATCGATGATGATGCGCTGCGAGTCGACGAACGTGACGGTGCCGCCGTTCTTGGCGCGGATGACGAAGCCGGAGTTCTTGCCGATGTCCTTCTCAAGGCCGGTCGCCACGATCGGCGGCGTGACTTTGATCAGCGGCACCGCCTGGCGCTGCATGTTGGATCCCATGAGCGCGCGGTTGGCGTCGTCGTGCTCAAGGAAGGGGATCAGAGCCGCGGAGATACCGACGGTCTGCTTGGGCGCGATGTCGAGGTAGTCGCACTGGGCGCTATCGACCTGTGCGAGTTCGCCGTTGACGCGGGCGAGGATCATGCCCTTGCGCAGGCGACCTTCCTTGTCCGTCGCGTCGGTGGGCGCGAGGATGGCCTTCATCTCTTCGTCGGCGCGAAGATGGATGATCTTGTCAGAGACCTTGCCTTCCTTCACGACGCGATAGGGCGTGCGGAGGAAGCCGTACTCGTCGATGTTCGAGTAGATGCCGAGGCTGGCGATGAGACCGATGTTCGTGCCTTCGGGCGTCTCGATCGGGCAGATGCGCCCGTAATGGCTGATGTGCACGTCGCGGACTTCGAAGCCCGCGCGCTTGCGGTTGAGACCGCCCGGCCCAAGGGCCGAGAGGCGACGCTCGTGAACCAGCGACGACAGCGGGTTGGTCTGGTCAACCACCTGGCTCAGTTCGCTGCGGCCGAAGAAGAAGTCGATCGCGCTGCTGATGCTCTTGGAGTTCACCAGGTCGCTGATCTTCATCAGCTCGCTGGGCTCCTTGACGCTCATGCGTTCCTGCACCGTGCGCTTGAGCTTGAGGAAGCCCTTGCGGAGCTCCTCGACCGCCAGCTCATCAAGCGTGCGCAGGCGACGATTACCGAGATGGTCAATATCGTCAGGCTGCGCAACCTGGAAGCCGGTCTTGGCGTCGATGCGCTTGCTGCGGAGGTCCAGCACGTACTGGATCACGCGCAGGAAGTCCTCGGCGCGGATGAACATCATGTCTTCCGGCACGTTCAGGTCGAACTTGCGGTTGATGCGGAAGCGACCGACCTTGCCCAGGCGGTAGCGGTTGTCGTCGAAGAACTTCTCGACGAAGAGCTGCTTGGCCTTCTCGATCTGCGGCGGGTTGCCGGGGCGCAGCTTCGTGTAGATCTTCAGCAGGGCCTGCTCGTACTCGCTCTCGGCCTCGAACTGCTCCAGCTTCTCCTGAGCGACCGTGTTGAGGATCAGCGGGTCGCTGGGGTTCTGGATGACCTTCACGGTCTTGAGCTTGCTGCCGGTGATCTTCGCGGCCGCTTCCTCGCCGATCTTGCGACCGACGTGGACAAGCTCCTCGCCGGTCTCGGTATCGATGATGCTCGACGCGGCGTAATGGTCCGGCTTGACCTGCTCGGCCTTGATCTCGCTGATCTCGTAGAACAAGCTCAGCACCGCCTCGGTCGTGCTCACGCTCTCGTCAAGACAGCGGAGGAACGTCGTCGCGGTGAGCTTGGTCGACTGGTCGATTCGCATCGCCAGCTCGTCCTTCTTGGTCACTTCGAGCTCGATCCACGAGCCGCGCTCGGGGATGACTCGCGCGCTGTGCAGCGGGCGATCGCCCTCGCTGGAGACCACGCTGAAGTCCACGCCCGGCGAACGATGGAGCTGCGAGACGATCACGCGCTCGGCGCCGTTGACGATGAACTCGCCACCGCCCATCATGATCGGGAACTCGCCGAGGTAGATGTCCTCCTCAGCGACTTCCTGCTGGCCCTCGCGCTTGAAGCGCACGGTGACCTTGAACGGCGCGCCGTAGGTGAGGCGCAGCTCGCGGCACTCGTCCGGCGTGTAGCGGGCCTCTTCGAGCACATAGCGGATGTACTCAAGCTGCATCGTGCCGTCGTAGCTCTCAATCGGGAAGATTTCCCGCATGAGAGACTCGAGGCCGAGCGTGGGATCGCGCTCCTCGATGTTCTTGGCGTTCTGGAGGAAGCGCTCGTACCCATCCATCTGGATCTTGGTGAGATCCGGGACGGGGGTCGCATCGCCACGCTTGGAATATTCGCGCACTTTGATCTCTGCCATCGATCACACCTCGCGATGGTGACACTGATCGCCCGGCCCTTGCCGCGGTTGAAGCGAAGAGGGGGCGATCACTTGAAAAGTTTGGTTACACGTTCTTGGTCATGCCGGGCCGCGCAGGAAAGCGACTATACCCCTCGAGTTTTGCAAAAAGCAAGCCCATCATTCAACAAAAACACAAACAGGGTTTGTCGGAGGGTATCCGAACAAACCCCGTTGGTTGTTCTTGAGCGAGCCTCGCGGCCCGCCGGACTCGGAAATCACACCCGCGGAGGCCGAAGCCGCCGCCGGTGCGACTACCTGAATTAGTCCATGACGACGGTCGCGCCGACCGTCTCGAGCTTCTTCTTGAGGGCCTCGGCGTCGGCCTTGCCCAGACCTTCCTTGACCTTCTTCGGGGCGCCCTCGACCAGGTCCTTGGCTTCCTTGAGGCCCAGGCCCGTGGCTTCGCGGACGACCTTGATCACGTCGATCTTCTTCTCGCCCGCGGCCTTGAGGGTCACGTCGAACGTGGTCTTCTCTTCGACCGGAGCAGCGGCGACCGGTGCCGCGGCCATCATCACGCCACCGCCCGCGGCGGCCTCGATGCCGTAGGTGTCCTTGAGGTACTTGCCAAGCTCGACGGCTTCCTTGAGGGAGAGGCCGGCCAACTTGTCACCGAGTTCATTGATCGTCATGTGAAACCCTTCGTATCAAACACCGGGACTGCTGCCCGGCTCATTCCATCTCAGAGGGGTTGCTCCGTGCAACTCTTTAACCCGCGGCGACGCCGCATGGGCCAGTGAGACGAGGAAGTCCTGTATTCAAACTGTCCGAAACCACCAACCGAGTCATCTGACTGAAACATCCGACAAAGACACTCGACTGATCTGACCAATCAACAAGCCGTTCCTGCGCGGCGTGCTGATTACCCGACCTTGGCGATTGCTTCGCCCTTCTCCAACTTGGCCTCGATCGAGGCGATGATGCCCGCGATGTTCGAGCCGGGGCCCTTGAGCTGGGCGACCAGCTTCTTGCCCGGGCTGACCATGAGGGTGACGACCTGACCGATCGCCTCGCCCTTGGTCGGGTACTTGCTGAGTTCCTTGACGCCCTTATCGCCCTCGAAGAGCGTGCCGTCGAGGATCGCGCCCTTGAGTTCCAGGCCCGGGAAATCCTTGAGCTGATCAACGATCTCGCGAGCGACCTCGACGACCGAAGCGCCGCCGAAGGCCAGAGCGCTGGGGCCGGTGAGGATGGAAGCAAGGCCTTCGAGGCCGGTGCCCTTGAACTTCTTGCGGGCCAGCGCGTTGCGCATGACCACGATCTTGATTTTCTTGGTGGCGAGCTTGCGCCGCAGCTTGGTGGCCGCGATGCCCTTCATGCCGCGGATGGAGATCACCATCGCGTCGCTCGTGTCACCGAGCTTCGCGGAGTAGTCGTTCTCAATCAGGCCCTTGACTGTCTTGGACATGGTTCGTTCCTTGCTTGCTCAACTGGCGGCCCGAGCTTGGGAGCGGGGGACGCAGAGGATTCGATCGTTCAAACCTCACTCAACCGGACGCTGGACTCACTTGACCTCGACGGCCTCGGTGTACTTGATCTGCACGCTGGGGGTCATCGCGCCGGCAACGTGGATCGACTTGATGAACTGGCCCTTGGTCGATGACGGACGCATCTTGGCGATGTGCCCGATGAATGCCTCGAGGTTCGCCGCGAGGTCACCGTCCTGGAAGCTCATCTTGCCCAGCACGGCGTGGATGTTGCCACCCTTGTCGTTGCGGAACTCGACCTTACCAGCGGCGAACTCCTTCACGGCGTCCACGATCTTCGGCGTCACGGCGCCGGTCTTGGGCGAGGGCATCAAGCCCTTCGGGCCAAGGACCTTGCCGAGCTTGGAGACGATCTTCATCATGTCCGGCGTCGCGACGGCGACATCGAAGTCCATCCAGCCGCCCTCGATCTTGGCGACGAGTTCTTCGGCGCCGGCCTCGATCGCGCCAGCGGCCTTGCACTCGGCGACTTTGTCCGAGGTGCAGAACGCGACGACGCGCTTGCTGGAGCCGATGCCCTTGGGCAGGCTGACCGAGCCGCGGATGCCCTGCTCGGCCTGGGCCGGGTCGATGTTGAGGTGGAGGGCCACGTTGATCGTCTGATCGAACTTGGTGGCCTTGTACTTGCGAAGGACCGCGACGGCCGCGAGCGCATCGAGCGCTTCGGCGGGCTTGATCGTGGCGTTCGACTTGGATCGCTTGCTGATGTATGGCATATTCAAGAACCCTGAGTGACTATTCGGACGGTGCTGAACTCTGTGGAATCACGTCGCGACTTGGTGAGGGCGATCGCCGGAGCGATCGATCACCGGCGCGATCAACCCTCAACGACGACGCCCATGTTGCGGCATTGACCCTCGATCATCCGCACCGCCGCGGCGATGTCGTCGGTGTTCAGGTCCTTGATCTTCTCTTTGGCGATCGTGATGAGATCGGCCTTCTTGATCTTTCCGACCTTGTTCTTGTTCGGAACGCCCGAGCCCTTCTCGATCTTGGCGTATTCCTTGATCAAGGCGGAGGCCGGCGAGCTCTTGAGCTCGAAGGTGAAGGTCTTGTCGGTGAAGACCGAGACAACGCACTGCACGACCTTGCCCTTCATGGGCATGGTCTTGGCGTTGAACTGCTGGATGAACTGGCCGGGGTTGACGCCGTTGGCGCCAAGCACCGGACCAAGGGGCGGCGCGGGCGTGGCCGCTCCGCCAATCGCCATGATCTTGAATGTAGACTTGAGTTCCTTCTTCGCCATTCCAATCAACCTCCCGCTGGCCTGGGTTCATCACCCGGATCGAGCCCTTTGAAGGTCAGGCCCGACAAGCTCAGCAGTTCACACGGTCACCGATCACGTCGCCCGATCGGCTAGGCAGAGATTTGGGAGGGGAGTATTGGCTGGCTGCGGCCCTAAAGCAACCGGCGAACGCTCTCAGTGTGCAAACAGCGTCCGCGACACGAGATCATTGCGGCCGGGTGCCACCGACTTTCGCGTCCGAACGGGCCAGCAGATACGTACTTTTTGCGAACGTCCGGGTCGTTGGGGCACCGAGGCGTCGCCATTCTCCAAGAATCGCAGAACCAACGCCTCTGGGCTACACTAAATGCAATCGCGTTGCAACTACATCGGAGCCCATCAATGCCCCCGATTCGTCCCGACCGCGTCCGACCGCTCGAAACCACCGCGTTCTTTGGGCGAGTCCGCCGCCCTTCGGCGATTCTCTTGGCGATCGCTTGGCTCGTTGCATTCTGGCCCGGAGCGATGGCTTCCGAAGTTTTCGCCGAGTCGGCGGGCAGTGGGCAACCGCCGGTCGCGGAACTCGCGACGCCGAAAGCCCCGGCAACACCGGTCGCGGCCCCGCTTCGCGTAGTCGTGTCCATTCCGCCGCTGAAGGGGCTGATCGAGCCGCTGCTGCCGCCGGGCAGTGTTGTTGAGATGCTCGTGCCGCCGGGCGTAAGCGAGCACGGCTACGAGATCCCCCCCGCCAAGCTCAGCGCACTGGCGAAGGCCGATCTGGTGGTGTACGTCGGCATGGGGATGGAGCCGCAGGTTGAGAAATCGCTGGCCAAGAGCGGCCGGGCGTCGCAGCGTGTGATCAAGTTCGAGTCCGTCCCCGGCGTGATGGCGACGAACAAGCCGAAGCCGACGGGCGACGGCCACGACCACAGCGGCCACTCGCACGACGCCGCGGGCAACTGTGTCCACGAGATCGATCCGCACGTCTGGCTGGATCCGATCATGGCGCTCTCGCTCGTTGACGAAGTGGCGTTGCAGCTCGCCGAGCGGCGCATCAGGGCCGCGACACCATCGCTGCCGGCCGCCGAGGTCCGGGCCAGCGCCATGAGCCAGATCGAGCGCGATCCGGCGGTTGTGAATCTCCGCAAGCGGTTGCTGGACCTGCATCAACGGACGCAGGAGACGCTTCGGACCGCGCAGCGCAAGACCATCATCGTCGCGCACGACGCCTTCGGCTGGTTCGCCCAGCGCTACGGGCTCGAGGTCGTCGCGATCTCCGGCCTCGCCGCCGGCGAGCCGAAGCCCGAGGCCATCCGTGATGCCGTCAACGCGGTGCGCGCGAAATCTCTCACGACCATCTTCATCGAGCCGCAACTGAACCCCGCGGCGGCCAATCGCGTCGCCCAGATCTCGGGCGCTCGGGTTGACACATTGGACCCGCTGGGCAACGGCGACTATTTCAAGCTCATGAACACGAACCTCGATGCCCTCGCACGCGCACTGGGCACGAAAGACGTTGGTGCCGGCTCGCCGGCACCGATCACGCCAACAGCGACCGTGCCCGCCCTGCAATCGCCCGCCCCGACCAAGTGACGCGATCGCGCCCGCCGCGGCGCATGAGGCGCTCGGCTTTGTCTAAACTCGCTCGCATGAACGCGCCGGCCGTCCAGATCACGCGGACGAGCTTCACCTACCCCGGTGAGCGCATCGCCGCGCTCTCGCAGGTCTCGCTGACCGTCGAGCCCGGCCAGCGTTTGGGCATCCTCGGCCCAAACGGCGGCGGCAAGAGCACGCTGCTCAAGCTCATTCTGGGCTTGCTCCCCGTGCAATCCGGGAGTGTGCAGGTTCTGGGCATGGAGCCCGCGGCCGCCCGGCGCGCGGGCCTGATCGGTTACGTCGCGCAGCGCGCGGACCTCGAACTGGGCGCGCCGCTGAGCGTGCGGCAAGTCGTCCAGCTCGCGGCGGCGTGGCGGCTGAGCCCTTTCTCCATGATCCCCTCCGGGATTCGCCAGCGGGTCGAGCGTGCGCTTGCCATCACCGAAGCGCTGCCGTTCGCCGAGCGGCCTATCGGCGACCTCAGCGGCGGGCAGCTCCAGCGCGCGCTGATCGCCCGCGCCCTGGCCTGCGAGCCCAAGCTCCTGGTGCTCGACGAGCCGACCGTCGGCATCGATGCGCCGGGGCAGGTGCAGTTTGCGAAACTGCTCTCAGACCTGCACGCCAAGCTCGGCCTCACCATTCTCACGGTGAGCCACGACCTTCGCGCGATCGCGGCAGGGTCGGACGCGGTGGCGTGCCTGGCGCAGCGGCTGCATTTTCACGCGTCGCCGCAGGGGTTGACGCCACGCGTCCTCGCGGAGCTGTTCTCGCACGACATCGCGGGCATCGCCGGCCTGCCCGGCTCGCTGGAGGGCACGCACATTCACGCCCACGGCCCCGGCGAGCCCTGCTCCGACCCAGCCCATTCGCACACGCACGCGACGACCTCCGTCACGCTGACAACGCCGCGCGGGCAGGCCGACGGCACGATCTCCGGGAGGGCTGAACAGTGACGGAGCTTCTGGCCATCTCGCCAGCAGCGCTCGCTCCCGCGCAGCTTGAGCTTTGGGCGTGGCTGAGCGACGAAACGCAGCGGCAGATCCTGTTGCCAGCCCTCGCGGCGGGCCTGCCGGTCATCATCATGTGTGCCGTGCTGAGCGTGCTGGTGGTGATCAAGCGTCTGGCGTTCGTGGGTCAGGGCGTGGCGCACAGCGCGTTTGGCGGCGTCGGTGTGGCCGCGATGTTCGCCGCGATCACCGGCGTGAGCTGGGCGGCCCAGGGCTCGGCGTTTGAGCTCGGGATCGTCGTGATCTTCTGCATTCTCGCAGCAATCGGCATGTCCAGCGTGAGTGATCGCAAGGCGGTGCAAGTGGACACGGGGATCGGTCTGTTCCTCGTGGCATCGATGGCGCTCGGCGCGCTGCTTGTGGAGGCGGCGCGATCCGTCGCGTCCTCGCGCGGGCATCCGGTCGGCGCGCGATCGTGGGAGAGCGTGCTCTTCGGCTCGATCATGACCGCCAACTGGTCCGACGCGATTCTCGCGGCTGGCGCTGCGCTGGTCGTGCTGCTGGCGGTGTTCATCATCCGCCGCCCGCTGCTGTTCTATATCAGTGATGAGACCTCGGCCCGGGCCTTCGGCGTGCCGACGGGCGCGATGCGCGTGGCGCTCATGATCATGCTGGCGATCGCGACCGTGGTCGCGATGCGGCTGACGGGCGTTGTGCTCTCCAGTGCGCTGCTGATCCTGCCGGGTGCGGCGGCGCTGAAGGTCAGCCGGCGCGTTGTGCCCGTGGTGCTGCTAGCGGTCTCGCTGGGCGTCGCGGCGTTGATCGTCGGGGTGGGCGTGTCGTTGCAGTTCAACTGGTCGGCGGGGCCGTGTGTCGTGCTGGCGCTCACGCTGTTCTTCATCGCGGGTGCGATAGGCCACCGTGTGGTCGCGATCCGAACACCGCCGCCGGAGGACACGCCCGCGACGCCGACCCCGATCGCGTCATAACGTGTGCAAGCGTCCAGAGACCGACACGCGCCGCCCGCCACCGCCCCCCACCGCAGACCTCACGTCCACGCACCCACCGCCCTGCCCATCACCACAGACCAAGCCATGAGCGCACACGACCCCAACACCCCCGGCTCCGCTTCGCCCGCGCCGTCGCCCATCAAGGCCGAACGCATCCTCGCGGAGCTCGATCGCCTCCGCAAAGACCTTGACAAGGATCCGTCGGACCTCGAGTGGCTGACGCTGCATCACGTCTTCTGCTTCGTCAGCTACAAAATGACCGACTTCCGCAAGTACATCGACGACGAGGTCAAACGCGGCAGCTTCAACGAGCTGGATCCCGACTAATCCGCCCAGGCGGTTCCCTTTGCGTGGACGCACCATGAGCAGCTACACCCCCGCCTTCTTCGCTGAGACTCGCGACGTGTCGCTGTCAAGCGCCCGAGTGGTCCTCGATCGCGTGTGGTCGTTGATGTCGCCTCGCACTCCGTCTCGCGTGATCGATGTCGGCTGCGGCGTCGGGGCGTGGGCGGCGACGGCGATCGAGCTCGGAGCGGCCGCGATCGGCGTCGATGGCGACTATGTCCGGCGTGATTCGTTGCTGATCCCTGCAACATCGTTCATCGAGGCGGATCTGAGCAAGCCGGTGCTGACAGATGTCAGCGGGGGCGAAGCGTTCGATCTGGCGATCTGCATGGAAGTGGCCGAGCATCTGGCGCCGGCGCGAGCGGACTCGTTCATCGAGGAGCTGTGTGCGATTGCGCCGGTGGTGCTCTTCTCCGCCGCGGTGCCCGGGCAAGGCGGGACCGAGCATGTCAACGAGCAGTGGCCGGCATACTGGGCCGAGCGCTTCTCACGGCACGGCTATCGCCCGATCGACGCCCTGCGTGTCCAATTGCTGAGCGACAGCCGCGTCGCGTGGTGGTACGCGCAGAACGCGTTGATCTTCGCGAAGGCCCAGGCGCTGCAAGGGCGGCCCGGGCTCGAAGCCGCCGCGAACGACAGCCCGACGACCCCCGGTGCAATTGCGCACGCGACGCTCTACGGCCAATCGCTCAAGCGCTCGCGTCGGCCGGGCAAGACGTTCCTGTACGATCTGCGCTCCGGGCTCAAGAAGCTCGTCAAAGGTCGATGATCGCCACTCCGCCACTCTGCAACTTCGCAACACACCATTCATGTCCCAACGATCCTTCTACAAGCGTGCCGAGAAAGCCCTGCGTGAGCGCGTGCGTCGGCTTCGATTGCGCATGACCCGGGGCGGGGCGGACATCCTGCGTGTCCACGACACCGTTGAGGGCCAGCTTCACTTCAAGGAGTCCGTCTGGTTGTACGGCGCCGGCCGGGCCGCGGCGCTGCGAGCCGCGGGCGAGGGTCGGGTCGCGAACATCGTCGAGATCGGTTCGTTCCGCGGGCGCAGCACCGTGCTGCTGACGCTCGGCTCGGCTCCCGACGCAACCGTTCACGCCATCGATCCGCACCTGGACTACGAGAAAGACGCCGACACCCCGCCTGCGCCTGGCTCGAAACACGCCAAGCACTACGGCGACGACGACCGGCGCGCGTTTGAGGCCAACATGCAGCGGTTCGGCGTCGCCTCACGCGTGCGGAAGATCCAGATGCTCAGCAACGATGCGCTGCCGGTGTATCGATCGCCGGACAGGCCAGACGCGGGGCCGATCGATCTGCTGTGGGTCGATGGCGATCATCACTACGAAGCGGTGCGAGACGACCTGGCCAACTGGGGCCCGCTGGTGCGCCGCGGCGGCGTTGTCGCCTGCCACGACTACACGCACTGGGCGGGTGTCCGACAGGCTTGGGCCGAGAAGATCGTCGCCGACGCGAAGCTGTGGCGCGTCGAGAGCCCTTGCCAATCGATCGTGTGGGCTACGAAGCTGGACTGATTCGGGTGGCTCGGCCTCTCCGAGGCCGAGTGGTCAATCACGCTCGTGCGATCAGACCGAGTGACCGCCGCTCAACTCGCCCCGCACCGCTGCATGACACCCATGATGAACTCATCGAAGTCTCGCGCGATCGGCTCGTCCTCGATGTACTTCAGCTCCGCGTCTGGGTGTCGCCCGATCTCCAAGATGAGCCCGCTGGGTCCGACGCCCTGATTGGCGGTGTACGCCGCCCATTGGCTGAACGTGCTCGGGGCCGCGATGATGCCCGCAAAGCGGCTCATGCGTGTGAGATCACCGATGACCGACGAACGCGACACGACGACATCCAGCCCGTACGGCGAAAACTCCTCGGGCGTGCGCTGCTCGTCGCTGAAGATCGCGAAGCGCACGCGCTTTCCGCTGCGACTGACCAGCTCGTCCTGCACGCGCTTCATCGTCTGTGCGTACACACCGACGTCGTGGTACAGCCCGGCTCGCTCGGTCTTGTAATCACCCTGGCGGATGTGGACCGCCAGCGCGATCGTGTCTGTGCCCCCCCACACACCCGCCCCCCCCAACGCTGGCGACCGGCCTGCTCCTTCGCCGGTGACCGACTGCGCGAACGCGTCAGCGTCGGCGATGACCTCCGGC
>JALHNK010000118.1:1313-11152 GCA_022843565.1 Phycisphaerales bacterium | reverse complement strand
CACCGTCGGTCTGCAGCGTGTGGCGTGCAAACTCGCTGAGGATGAACTCCTGCACCTGGCGCTCGGTGATCCGCGAGCTCGCACCGATCGCGTTGGCGATCATGCCGAAGGCGTTGTCCTTGATGTCCGCGACGAGCTTGGAGACGTGCAGGTGATCCCGCACCGCGTTCTCGCTCCATCGCGCCACGCTCGCCTGGATCAGGTCCGCGGAGCTGACAACCTCCAGCCCCAGCGACCGCACCAGCTCGACCGCGCCCGCATCGACAAAGCTCACCGCCGGCAACTGCCCTCCCGGCGAGTACTCCATCGCAACGCGCGTACACCCGCCCAGCATCTGGGCGAGCTCCGCTCGCAGGTCCTGCCACGAGAGGTAGACGCGCTTGGCGAAGCCGTCCTTGTCAAACTGCGTCGCGTCGATCGTGTGGACCAGGGCCGTCACCTCGCCCCGCGCGGGGATGACGATCGCGAAGCGGCGCGTGGTCCAGCGCTTGCCCGTCGGCGCCGGGAAGAGTTGCGGCGCCACAGGATTGCTGCCACGGAAATCCCAGAGCACCCACGCATCGATGCGACGGTCGAGCATGAAGGACTGGAGCGATGGGAGGTCCATAGGCGGGGCTCCGGGGCGGGGAAGACAAACATGAACGTGAACATGAACGTGAAATGGACGGGGACGCGAGCGCGGGGTTGTCCTGATGCGCTCCGAGCGTACGCGGGCGGCGACGCCTTGCTTGGGGCCGTACCCTGTGGGCGTGACTGCTGCGAACACTGCGACCGGCTCCACTTCGCTCCAACACCCGTCACTGCCACCGTCGGCTTCGCCGCCATCGTTGCCGCCGCCTCCGCCTCGGACCAACTCCCTGCTCATCGCCGCGGCGGACATCAAGCTGTCGCACTCCATCTTCGCGCTGCCCTTCGCCCTGCTCGGCGCGTTCCTCAGCGCGTCAGCCCCCACGCTCGCGCCGATCCCCAACCCCAGCCCGCAGTTCCCGGCGTACGTGCCGATCGACTGGTCCCGCTTCGGCGGCCAGCTCGCACTGGTGATCGCGTGCATGGTGCTGGCGCGAACGTGGGCGATGCTGGTGAACCGGATCGCGGACGCGACGTTCGACGCCGCGAACCCGCGAACGCGCGGGCGTGCGGTGGCGTCGGGCAAGCTGCCGCGCCCCGCGGCGATCTCGATGGCCTTCGGCTGCGCCGCCGGCTTCATCGCGCTGTGCGCCGGGTTCCTGGCGTTCTTCCAGAATCCCTGGCCGCTGGCGCTTTCAGTGCCCGTGCTTTTCTGGCTGGCGCTCTACTCATACGCCAAGCGCTTCACCGCGCTCTGCCACGTCCTGCTCGGCTCAGCGCTCGCGATCTCGCCGCTCGCCGCGGCGATCGCCATCAACCCCGAATCACTCTCGAACACGCCCTCGCTCCTGGCCCTCAGCGCGATGGTCCTGTGCTGGGTCGCCGGCTTTGACATCATCTATGCGCTGCAAGATGAATCCTTCGATCGCAACGCCGGCCTCTTCAGCATCCCCGCGGCTCTGGGCGCAAAGCGCGCCGTGATCCTCAGCCGCGTGCTGCACGTCGGCGCGATCATCAGCCTGCTCATGGCCTGGCGATTGGAAGACCGCTTCGGCATGATCTTCCTCTGCGCCGTGATCGCCGCAAGCATCTGCCTGATCGCCGAGCACATCGTCCTCATCCGTCGCGGCCTCGCGGGCCTGCCCATGGCCTTCTTCACGCTCAACGGCGTGGTGTCCTGCGTGGTGGGCGGCGCGGGTGTGGTGGATGTACTGCTCTAAACTCCGGAGCTTCACCGCCAGCAGTGGCGGCGTCCTCGGAGGTCTTGTGAGCGAACGACGTACCGAAATCGTGGTCGAGAACTCGGGGCTTTACGTCAACGGCACCATCGTGTCCAGTGCGATGATGATCGATGCCTATCTGCCGTGCTTAGGCCCGCCAAGCCGCACCTTCTCCGCGGGCGGCCCCCCACCAGTGGGTTTTCGCAACAACCACGTCCACGCGTACGACGACATCGGCGTCTACCTCACGGAGCATCATGCAACGCGGCTGATCGCAGAAATCAACCTCGAGTTCTCGCTCGATGACAACGACTTTCAACTCGCCAATCCGTTTCGCGGAGTGCTTCGAATCAATGCTCAATCTTTCGACTCGGACTCGATCGACACGCTCCTGAAGTCTCCGTTCATTCGAGAGGACTACTTCGCGGGCCTGTACAGCGGCAGGGTTGCCAGCACCGCGATCTTCGTCTCAACGCTCCGGCGTCGCAATCGCATGGGCAAGCGCAGAGGCACGCGCTACGTCACGAAGGTCAGTCTCTGTGAGTCGCGTGACTGACCGCCCGGTGGTCCTCGCGTTGACTGCCGGCCAATGCCGCCGCGCCCCATCAGGCCCGGGAACCGGAAATCCCCACATGCGGTCGCCACACATGATCTGGCTGATTCACGAAGAAGGCACCAAGGCAGGAGGCATCGAGGCATCAAGGTGGCTGATAATCGACCGAACGGGTCCATTTTTCACTTTTTTCTGAAAGTCGATCGATCTTTCAACCGTTTCAGCGTATATTGAAAGGACGAATCTGCTTCTTTTCTGCCGCTCCCCATGACCAACCCCCGCTCCAAGCCGTCGCTCACCAGTGCTCAGGATCGCTTCATCGCGACCTGGGGCCAGATGGGCTCTACGTGGGGCATCTCGCGCACGATGGCCGAGGTCCACGCGTTGCTCTTCATCTCTGGGCGGGCGCTGTGCACCGATGACGTGATGGAACGCCTGGAGATCAGCCGCGGCAACGCGAGCATGAGCCTTCGCGCCCTGGTCGACTGGGGCGTGGTCCATCGCGCCCACAAGCGCGGGGACCGCAAGGAGTACTTCGAGGCCGCGGGCGACGTGTGGACAATGCTGCAGGCGATCCTGCGTGAGCGCATGAAGCGCGAGATCCACCCGGCGCTGGCGAGCCTTGCGGAGATCCGCGATGAGACGCGGACCACCGGCGAGGGCGTTGACGAGCACAACCAGCGGCTGGACGACATGATCGCGCTGCTGCGACTCTTTGACGAGATGGGCAGCAAACTCCTGGCGCTCGACGCCCAGGTGATGAAGGAGACCGCCGAGACGCTGGTCGGCGGCATGGATTTCCAGAGCGGCTCGCCCGCTTCCTGATGACGACGCTCACGCTCGCACCCACGCGGGAGAACACCGATGACCATGCTCGACAACCGCGCATTTGCACGCATGAGCCCTGATCGCGAGTTCTCCGTGGTCACGCTGCGCTGGCTCATCGGCCGCGCCCCAGAGCACGCCAGCGCCGAGCGGACGCTGACGCTCAGGCTCAACCTGGACCGCGACACGTTCGAGGCCACGCTGGGCGATGAGGCCGTCTGTGCCGGCACGTTTGTGCGCGTGGACGAAGACGACCGAGCGATGGTTCACTTCGATTGCGAGGGGATCTTCGGTTGCACGATCGAGGTCCGCCCGCCGGCCAAGCCGCGCCTGCTGTTCGCACGCACCACGCTGCTGACCAAACTCGGCATCCCCGGCGGCCGTACGGGCGCGCCGACCGTCGAGGTCTCGCGCGAGCTGACCCCTCAGGCCACGCGCGAGAGCTGATTCTCAGCGGCGCCTTGCGACGCGAAGCGCACACCGATCGTCTGCGTGCCGCTGGGGCCGATGAGCGCCCGGGTGATTTCCGCCGTGACCAGTTCCGAACTGCGGACGATCGGCGCGTCGTTCCATGAGATCGCCACGTCCACCACCTCGCCCACACTGAGCGGGCGATCGGCCAGAACTTCGATCAGCGCGCCGGTGACCGAGACGTTGGTCGTCCGGGCCGCGAGGAATCGCTGCGCGGAGCGCACGACCACCTTGCACGGGCGGGTCATGTTCAAGCGTGCGTGACGGCGTCGATCGATGCTCATGCCGAAGCTCCTGAGCCCGTGTGCGGGCTCGCGCGCACCGCCCTTGCGGTGGCTCCATCAGAGCTATCGGACACTCCGCACGCAGACTTCACTCGGGATGCCCGCCGCACGGGAGGCGAACGCCCCGGGGTAAATGGGCAAATGGCCAAATGAAACCGCGTGCCCCGTGCCATTGTTTGGCCATTTGGCCATTTGACCATTTCGCCCTGCCACACTCTTACACTTGCCCGTGATCCCCGATCCGCTCTCAATGACCGCTGAGAACTACGCCGCGGCGTGCCACGCCCTCTCGATGCGGGGCGGTCGCGCCGGCGCCTTTGATCGCTACGCCCGCGTCTATCGCGAAGGCGTCATCGACGACCCGCTGGCGCCGGTCCACATCCCGCCCATCGGCCGCACGCACCACAGCGAGAGCGAAGAGGGCGTCACGGTGAAGTTCACGCAGCGCGTGCCGCGGGCGATGCCGCACGCAACGCCCACCGCGGCTCCGTCATCGCCCGGCGCAAGCTCCCCGCTCAGCGTGCTCAACAGCGCGCCCGCACAGCCCGACACGCTCGAGGTCGAATCCGTGCTCATCCCGATGATCGGCCGCACGCGCCAGCGTGCCCACACGCTCTGCGTCAGCTCGCAGGTGGGCTGCGCGATGGGCTGCACGTTTTGCCAGACGGCGCAGATGGGCCTGGTGCGTTCGCTGACGACTGCGGAAATTGTGGCGCAGTGGTTCGCCGCGATGCATGTGCTGCAGAGGCCGGACCCAGAATCGCGCGTGTCGAACATCGTGTTCATGGGCATGGGCGAGCCGATGGACAATCTGGACAACGTCATCGGTGCCATCGAGATCCTCACCGACCGTCGCGGCCCGAACCTCTCGATGTCCAAGATCACCGTCTCCACCGTCGGGCGCATCGACGGCATCCGAAAGCTCGCTCATCGCGTGCGGCAGACCGGCTGGCATCGACTGGGCCTGGCGATCTCGCTCAACGCGCCCAGCGACGAAGTGCGCTCCACGATCATGCCGGTGAACCGCGCGATGCCGATGCGGGCGCTGCGCGAAGAGCTCCTCGCCTGGCCCTTCTTCGGCGGCGCACACCTGTGTCTCGAATACGTTCTGATCCCGGGCGTCAACGACTCGCCCCTGCACGCGGCCCAGCTCGCCTCGTTCGTCAACGGCGAAGAAGCCGCGGCGAAGGCACGCGAGATCGCCATCGGCGAGCCGCCGGCCCTCTCGGACGACCAGCGCTCACAGATCACGCCGTACGACGGCCCGGCCCTCCGCGGCCTGGTCAACCTCATTCCCTACAACCCGCGCGAGGGCTCGCCCTGGGGCGCGCCCGATGAGGCGGACGTTGATCGGTTCGTCGGCTGGATGCGTGGCCTGGGCGTCTATTGCAAGCGACGGCGCACGAAGGGGCGCGACACGATGGCCGCGTGCGGGCAACTTGGGAACCTCGCGTACAAGCGCCAGCGGTCCACCACGCCCGCTGGCGCAGCGACCACCACCGGCGCAGCGATCATCGCCGCCCCTCAGCCCGGAGCCAGCGCGTGAGCGCGCAATCGCTGGCCATCGTCTTCCTCGGCGGCGGCCTCGGCTCCGCACTCCGCTTCGCGCTGGTCTCACTCATCAAGCCCAGCGCACCAGACTTCCCACTCGGCACGCTCGCGGTCAACCTGCTCGGCTGCGCGCTCATCGGCGCGCTGGCGGGCGCACTGCAAGAGTCGCCGCTGGGGCGAAGCTCGACACTCTGGCTCCTGCTGGCCATCGGCGTGCTCGGCGGCTTCACGACCTTCAGCGCGTTGGCGATCGAGACGGTGGACATGCTGCGCGACGGGCGAAACGGCAGCGCCGTCGCGTACGTGCTGCTGAGCAATGTCGGCGGGCTCATGCTCGCGGCGGCGGGCTGGTGGGTTGCGCAGTTGCTGACGCCGGCGCGGGCGGAGTGAGAGCGATCGCTGACAACGGTTGTCACGCTGGAGGGGCGGCTTATGACAGAGATCCTCATCACCCTCGCCATCGGCCTCATCGCCGGCCTCGCCGGGATGCTGCTCTGGTGGGCGCTCCTCAGCGACTGGTGGCACGCCGGCTCCAAGAAACGCCGCTGCCCGAAGTGCGCGTACGACATGACGGGGGCGAGCGGGCTCAAATGTCCGGAGTGTGGCACAGTCGCAAAGAGCGAGCATGGGCTGCACCGGTCGCGGCGGCGGTGGAGGCTTGCGATACTTGCCCTCCTGATGTTGGCGTGTGCCAGTTCCGGGCCGATCTGGATGCAGGTCTCTCGGCTCGGGTGGCGATCGCTCTTCTCACTTGAGCAGATCGCCTTTATTCAAGCGGTGCGGGGCGAATGGGAGTATCCGCCCTTGTCGCAGAACTCCATGGGGTTCACGTCATACGTGGCCGGCCCTCAGATCCGTGAAGCCGGTGCGATTTTCTTTGGTTCCGATCACCGCGATGAGGCGAAGGCGTCGAGCTTTTGGCTCCGCCGAGCCATCCGCTGGCACATCCCAGCGGCTTCATTGACGGATGGCGATTTCATCAGGGCTGTGAGCACCATCACCCAGAACGATCCAACGCTCGGCCCTGACAGCGTCGAGCGAACGTACTTGCGCAACGCCGAGGCTGCGTTGCAACAGCAAACCACTGCGAACACCGTTGCGGCGGCGCAACGCTCGTTCAAGGACGACGTCGTCGTCAAGGGCGACGCCGCGGTCTGGGTGGCGTGGCGCGACGACCCGGAATGGAGATTGCTTGCGACGCAACACCTCATGGCCAAGCGACCGGCGATGTCGATCACGGAGCAAGAGGCCGCCGAGAGCCTGTTCAGCGATGAGAGTCGCGGGCCCGCGCTTGGGCTGATGGCGACGCTCGGACGGTTCGATGTGCTCGACCGATACTGGCAACTGGTCGTCGCCTCAGACAAAGACGGGAGCGCCGTGAGGGCGGCGTTCGAGTTGCTGCCACACACCGGAGGCGCTTCGGCTGGTGAGTTGCGCACACGGGTCGGCACATTCGCACTGTCGGCGATCGGCACGGACTCCCGTCGCCTTGGCGACATCGCGCGGTTGGCCGCGCTCTACCCACCCGCCGAGCCAGTGTTCATCGACCACTTTGAGAGTGTCTCGGACGACGCGATCATCCGAGGTGTCTTGCCGACGATGCTCGACCTGCACCCGGCCAGCAACTCCGTCCGCGTGTTTCGAAGCCTTGCGCGGCGATGGGCTTTGTGCGGTCGCTGCGATAACTTGACGCGGTTGCTGGTGTGCTGCAACTTGTCGCAATCCGACGCACTTGAGATCCTCCAAGGCGGCGAGTCGCACGAGCGCTCGGCAGCGCTTCAACTCCTTGAACGCCGGCACCACTGGCTTGCTGGCCCGGAGTTTGATCCGCTCCGCCCGGTGGTACGCCGTCTGACCTTCGACGCGACGTTGTCTATCGAGGACCGTCTGAACGCCGTGACCGTGCTTCGCGACCGCACACCGGAAGGTGCGCGGCTGCGTCCGGGCGCCACGGAGTAGACCGCCACCGTCGGGGCCGGTCGACCGATCAACCCCCCACCCCCCGCCCCCCCACCCCGAACCGTGTACCATGACCCCGCATTCATGCTGGTTCTCAAGGGCATCGCGGTTTCTCCGGGCATCGCCATGGGCGAGGTCTTCGTCTTAGACGAGGAGAGGCGACGCATACCCAAGCGGACCGTGCCCCTGGCGATGATTCATCAGGAGCACGCACGCCTCGATTCGGCCCTCCAGAAGAGCAAGGGCGAGCTGCTGGAACTCAACCAGCGAACCAAGACCGACCTCGGCGATGAGGCCGCGAAGATCTTCGCCTTTCACCTGGGCATGCTCAGCGATCCCTCGCTGACCAAGCCCATGCACGCCATGATCGAGGCCGAGGGCGTCACGGCGGAGTACAGCGTGTTCGCAGGGTTTCAATCCCTGGTTGACCGCTTCAGCGCGATGAAGGACGCCGCGTTCCGCACGAAGGTTGACGATGTCTACGACCTGTCGGCCCGCGTGCTGAAGCAGCTCATCGGCGAGCACAGCAGCCGCGTGAGCCAGATCACGAGGCCCAGCATTCTGGTCGCGCGAGATCTGACGCCGAGCCAGGCGGCGAGCTTCAACAAGAACGCCAGCGTGCTGGGGTTCATCACCGCCACCGGCGGCAAGACCGGGCACGTCGGCATCTTCGCCCAGGCGATGCGCATCCCCGCCGTCGTCGGCTGCAGCCGCGTGACCGAGCACGTCAGCGATGGCACGGTCGTCATCGCCGATGGCGACAGCGGCAGCGTCATCATCAACCCCGATGAAGCCACCCAGGCCAAGTACCTCCAGCTCAAAGAACGCGCGGCCCTCTTCGCAGTCTCATTGGGCGATCTGGCCCAGATGCCCTGCGTTACGACCGATGGCACGCCCATCGACCTGATGGGGAACATCGGCTCGCCCGAAGAAATCCCGGCAGTCGTCGGCAGCGGCGGCCAAGGCGTGGGCCTCTATCGCACGGAGTATCTCTATCTCTCGACCAACAGCGAGCCGACCGAAGACGACCACCTGCAAGCGTACATGCGCTGCGTGGAGCTGCTGGACGGGCGGCCGCTGACGATCCGCACGATGGATCTGGGTGCCGACAAGTACGCGACGGATCAGGACGAGATCGACGCCGCGGAGCGAAACCCGATGCTGGGCCTGCGCTCGATCCGCCTGTGCCTGGCCCGCCTGCCGATGTTCAAGTGCCAGCTCCGGGCGATTCTTCGGGCCAGCGCCGCCTCCCCCAGCGGCAGTGTGCGCGTGATGTTCCCGCTGATCACGACGGTCGAGGAGTTCCGCCGGGCGCGGTTCTTCCTGAACGATGTGATGGAAGACCTACGGGACCAGGGGATTCCCTATGACCCGGAGATCAAGGTCGGGATGATGGTCGAGGTGCCGTCGGCGGCGATCATGGCCGATGTTTTCGCCCATCAGGCTGACTTTTTCAGCATCGGGACGAACGACCTGGTGCAATACACCCTGGCGGTGGACCGGACGAACGAGGCGGTGGCAAGCTTATATAACCCTGCGAACCCGGCGGTGATCAAGCTGGTGAAGAATGTGATCGAGGCCGGTCGCACCGCCCGAATCCCTGTCTCATGCTGCGGTGAAGCCGCGGGCGAACTTGAGCAAACGATGTTGCTCTTGGGATTAGGTTTGCGTACGCTCTCTGCATCGCCGATGCACTTACCGGCGGTGAAGCGGCTGATCCGAAGCATCAGCATCAGCCAATGCGAGGCCGTCGCTGAAAAAGCGGCGAGCATCGATTCCGACGTCGCGGTCAGCAGGTATCTGCGTGACCAGACAAGGAAGATCATCCCTGAGGCCTTCGACGGGCGTTCCGTCGACGAGTGATTTTTCGGTGTGTGTTGGGCCTGTGGCCCGATGCCGCCTCACTCAACTCAGGGAAACAATCGAGGGCGTCACGGGCGATGGCCCGCGCCTCAAGACTGACCGAGCCGGCGTGAGCACGCGGGCAATGCCGGAGCAGGCGGAGAGGGTCTAGATCGTTCGGATATTCCGGGATGAGTCGCGCGGCCCTCAGGCTCGCACGCCGCCAGCCCCGATCGTTCGACTGTTCTGGCACCCTGCCTTGCTTGGCGTTGACCGAGTCAACAAGCCCCCGGCGACAACTCGGCCCGACCTGTCGAAGATCCCCGCCGCGCTGCGGATTGGGCTCGACGGGCGGATGCGACGGGATGATTGACGCCACCAGATCAACGGTGCGCGGCCCATCCACCCGGCGCTGGCGCGAGCGGTCAGAACCTTGATGCCACACCATCACACGGGCGATCCCTCAATGGGTGCGCTGTCCGCTTGGCCCCGATCGTGGGCCCGGACTCCTGCACCCGCGAGACGGGCGCGATGACGCCCGCTCGGGAAAGCAGCTCTTTATGAACA
>JALHNK010000118.1:0-1303 GCA_022843565.1 Phycisphaerales bacterium | reverse complement strand
TCTTCGTCTGGCGACGACTCACTCCACGCCTCGGACGCGATGAGCTTTGACGCTTCGATCGACGCTATGTCGATGGATGACTCGCCCGCCGCCTCCGGGGGCGGCGGCGATGGCGACTCCAGCGGGTCATCGGCCGGCGGCGGCAAGGCCAAAGCCAAGGCCAAGACCCGTCGCGGCAAGCGCGGCGGCAAGAAGAAGGCCACCGCCAAGAAAGCCGCGGGCTCGAAGCCCGACAAGGTCGAGAAGGCGGCCAAGAACCCGACGCCCGTCGCGGTCGAGCCCGATGACG
Source organism: Phycisphaerales bacterium (assembly GCA_022843565.1). Taxonomy (GTDB): domain Bacteria; phylum Planctomycetota; class Phycisphaerae; order Phycisphaerales; family UBA1924; genus JACVCS01. The sequence goes on along the minus strand of JALHNK010000118.1, from coordinate 1,014 downwards.
ATGAATCTGAAGGTGACGCCGACGACGCGATCGCTGTGAGCGACGCACAGGCTGAAACTGAGCGAGCGCTGGATCGCGAGACCGGCGAGGGCGGATTGCCCCGCGCCGCGACGGCCCCGGCGTCGTCATCGTTCATCGCGGCGGCTCCGGCTCGCGGTGCCGAGCCGTCGGGATCGCGTCGCAACGAGGGATTTGTGAGCGAGCCGGGCATGAGCAGCGGCTCGATGCAAGCGTCTGAGGCGCTGGAGGCGGTTGAGGAGGCGTTGTCGCCGGAGATGGCGTCGCCGCCGCTGGAGGGCGGGGAGATCGCGACGGGCGAGATGGCCGAGGCGGGCGAGGTGAGCGCGTCGGTGGTGGAATCGCTGCACTCGGAGCCAGCGCCGCGGATGCCCCGTGAGGATGGGGAGCCGGTGGTGCATAGCGGGCCGCTGGTGATCACGCCGCGCGTGGCGGAAGAGGATGAGGACGATTCGGAAGCGGTGGAGCGGAGCGCTCCGGAGCCGCGCCAGCGGCCGCGCCGCGCGGGTGGCAAGCGACAGCTCTTGATCAACTATGTGCCGGGCGAGGAGTGCCGCGTCGCGGTGGTGCAGGGCGGGAAGCTGGAAGAGTTCCACAGCGAGCGGAACGACCAGATGAGCCATGTGGGCAGCATCTACGTCGGGCGCGTGACGAACGTGGAGCCGGCGATCCAGGCGGCGTTTGTGGACTTTGGCATCGGCAACAACGGGTTTTTGCACACCAGTGACCTGCACCCGCGCTACTTCCCGGGCGAGGGCTCGGGGACGACCGAGCGCGTGGGCAAGAAGGTCGCGCGCCGCGATCGCCCGCCGATTCAGGACTGCCTGCGGCGCGGGCAGGAGATCATCGTTCAGGTGCTGAAGGAAGGCGTCGGCAGCAAGGGCCCGACGCTGACGAGCTATCTGAGCATTCCGGGCCGATACCTGGTGATGATGCCCGGCATGGACCGTGTCGGCGTGTCGCGCAAGGTGGAGGACGAGGATCTTCGCAAGAAGA
>JALHNK010000117.1 GCA_022843565.1 Phycisphaerales bacterium | reverse complement strand
CGCCGGCAGCCGCGCCCCCTCCGGCTCGCGGACTCGCCACCTCCCCCGGTAGGACCGGGGGAGGGTGAAGACCGCGGGTGCGAGAGCACACGGGTACTTGTGCTCTGCGTGCATGCGAAAACGCCGCGGCGAGGGACGCCGCGGCGGTCGTGTGGTTGTGGGGATTGCGGGCTTCGGCACGCGAAAGGCGTGGCGCGTTGGTCAGGCGGCGATGGCGGGCGTTGCCTGCGCGATCCCAACCTTGATGCCGCTGACGACTTTGTCGATGAGCCGCACCATCTCGGGCAGCTCGGGCTTGGGGATCTGCACGTCGGCGCCGACTTGCTGGCCCTTCTTGCGGTTGTCGTCGCTGATCAACGAGCTGAAGAGAATCACCGGGATGCCTTTGGTCGCGTCGCCGGACTTGATGCGCTTGGTCAGGTGCAGCCCGTCCATGCGGGGCATCTCGATATCGCTGACCACCGCATCGATCCGCTCGCCGCCGGCGCTGATGGCCTGCCACGCCTGCTCGCCGTCGGAGTAGACCTCAAGTCGCGTGTAGCCGGACTGGCGGAGCACCTTGCTCATGATGTGGCGCATGAACGGCGAATCCTCGCAGAGGATCACACGCTTGGAGCCACGGTCAACACCCATGTCGTTCGGGACGCTCTCGACGCGGAGCTTCTCTTGAAGGAGGATGGCGTCACTGACGGACTCAAAGTCCACCATCAGCACCAGATGGCCACCGATCTCAATGATGCCCGTGGTGGCGCTGTTGACGCCGGAGGTGCTGGCGCCGACATCGGGCGCGGGGCGGACCTTGCTCCAGGACATGCGGTAGATCTGCTCGACCTGATCGACCATGAAGCCGGTGCGCCGGCCGTTGAACTCGGTGATGATGATGCGGCCCTCGGGCGAGCTCGCACCGGTGCCCCAAGCCTTCTGGAGGTTCAGATGCTTGGCAAGGTCGACCACGGGGATCACCGAGCCGCGGATATTGAAGATGCCGATGACCGACGGGTGTTGCCCCGGCGACTCGACGGTGGTGACCGGCCGGATGACCTCGCGGACCTTGGCGACGTTGACCCCGAACTTGCCGCTGCCGATGCTGAAGACGAGCACTTCGAGCTCGTTGGTGCCGGCGTCAAGCAGAATATCCGGCGCGGCTGATCCGGCGCTCTTGTTGGGCCTTGAGGCCGTGGCCGGGGCGGGTGCTGCTTTGTTCGGGGTCGTCGCGCTCATGGTGATCTCCGTGGTCGGTGCTGGCGGCTTCGCCTGGTCCCGTGCCCTTAGATCGTTCTGATTCATGCTGGCGATGAGCCCGATACCCGCCAAGGGCGGGAAGTTCTTCAGAGGTCTGATGGGCAGGTGGCGCACGAGGGCCGACGCAGGGCGAAGCCAGGCGCTGGCGCGATCCCGCCGGGACGTTGCGAGCGCCACCGGCGGCGTCGCGAGCCGATGGCGCGAGTCGCGCATCGCGACTTTTCCGACGTTGACGGTCGTGCCGGTTGTGACGGTCGTGGCGATTGTGATGGCCGTGGCGGTCGTCGGGATCGTGACGGCGCGGCTCGTGCCCTCGAAAGGCCCGCGCTTCGACGGCTGAACGGGCTTGAACCCAGCGCGACGACCGCGACGCACCCTCGGGCTCAGGTCGTGTAGTCAGCGTTGATGCGGACGTACTCGGTCGTCAGGTCGCAGCCGGTCATCCACCCCGATCCGCCGCCGCTGTTGAGCGAGAGCGTGAATCGCACGTCGTCGGCGCTCACGGCGATCTTCAGCGCGGGGTTGTCGAGCGCCTCAGGGATCGGGCGGCCGTTGGCGAAGACCGCGACCGGCCCGATGTCCAGGCTCGCTCGCGTGGCGTCGAACGGAACTCCGGCGTTCCCCGCCGCAGTGACGACACGCCCCCAGTTCGGATCGCGCCCGTGGACCGCGCACTTCACCAGCGGCGAGTTGACGACCTCGCGCGCGATGCGATCGGCGTCCTCATCGCTGGGCGCACCCTTGACGGTGACCGTGAACGTGCGCGTCGCGCCCTCGCCATCGCGAACGATCTGGTGCGAGAGGTCGGCGCAGAGCTCGGCCAGGGCGGCGCTGAACGCCACGAAGCCGGGCGAGCCGGGCGTGAGCGGCCGCATCAACACGCCGCTGTCGTCGCCGCCCGTGCCCGAGGCGCGAGTCGCCAGCCCGCTGGACATCGCGATCACCGTGTCGCTGCACGAGGCGTGGTTGTCCACCGTGATGCGGTTGAACGAGCTGTCGCTGGCGAGGTCGAGCGCCCGCTGCAGGGCCTCGCTGCTGATCGCGGCGTCGGTCGTGATGAACGCGAGCATCGTCGCGCTGGGCGTGGCAGCGCGCGAGGCGCTGTCCAATCGCGGCGCGATCATGCCGGCGCCCTTGGCGATCGCGCCGAGCTGGACCGCGAACCCATCGATCGTCAGCGAGCGGAACGCCGACTTGTGGACGTTGTCGGTCGTCATGATCGCCTGAGCGGTTGCCAGGTCGGGCCCATCGCCCCGAGCGAGGCCGTTCACCAGCGTCGGCAACGCATCGACGATCTTCTGCACCGGGAGCAGGCGGCCGATCACGCCCGTCGAGCTCGGGATCACCGCGTCCGTCGGGCGAGCCAGGAGCTTGGCGGCAACCTCGCACGTCCGGCGCGCATCGGCGATGCCCTGGTCGCCGGTCGCGGCGTTGGAGTTGCCCGCGTTGATGAGCACCACGCCCGGCGGCGAAAGATCGCCCGCCAGCGTGCGTCGACGCAGCTCGCGCCCGATCACCACCGGTGCGCCGATGAGCTGGTTGCGCGTGAACGCCATCGCGGTGCCCTGGCGATCGCCCGCGTCGTCGATCAGCTCGCGAACGATCAGCGCGACATCGGGCTTGCCCGACGGCTTGAGGCCGGCCTTGGAGGCCGATGCGAGAAAGCCCAGGGGTCGCGTGATGCTCATGTTCGTCACTCTCCGGGGAGCGTGGCGCGTGCGGGCTCGTCGCCCGGCCCGCGAAGGTCGTTGTCGATCTGATCTCGCCCGAGGCGACGGATCAGGTTCTCGCGTCGATTGTCCCTGCTGGCGGGTGTGATGACGAAGCCGAACGTGGACTCCTGCGTGATGTCGTTGTAGCCGATCTTCGCCGCGATGATGACGCCCGGCAGCTCACGCGACAGGCGGAACGCGACCTCCTGAATCCGACCCTGATTCGTGTCAAACGTGCCCTGCGTGCTCAGCGTGTACAGCGGCGTCAGCCGCAGGTCCGCCCCCGCGGCGAGGTACGTCGCGTCCCGCGGGTTCAGGAATCGCAGCTCGATGAACGTGCTGAAGTCCTTGGATTGCTCGATCGCGGCGCCGATCGTGCTCCGCGACTGCTGGTTCAGGTCCATGTCGTAAATCGTCGAGCCCGTGATCGCCGTCGCGTCGGTGAGCTGCAGCACACCATCGATCGTCACGTACTTGCCCAGCGCGCTGTACTCGGGCTTGTCGTCAAAGAAGCGGCCGAAGGGCGACTTGCGATCGGCGTCGTTGCTGCTCCAGACGATGTCGGAGTTGAGCTTGAGCAGATCGACCGAGCGGGAGCGCCCCGGACCGCCGCGCTGGGTTTGGAAGATCTGCTCGACGCCGGCGCGGACAGTGCCGCCCTCGTTGAGGGCCTCGACGCGCTCGTCGTAGGTCGGTAGCTCGCTCTGGCTTCGGTTCGCGCCCGCCGCCCAGGCGGTCACGCTCGGGTTGATGACGTGCCGAAGGCGGTAGATGTCCAGCGGCGCAAACTCGACGCCGTCGTAGACGCGCTGCATCGTGCTCGAGGCCCGCAAGCCCACCGAGCCCCAGAAGCGAGCGGCGTCCTCGTTGCCGCCCGAGAATGCCTCGAACTTGTCGTCCCACGCCGTGACGCGAGCAACCGCGAAGGGCTGGAGTCGCAGCGGGCCGTAGTCGAAGTTCGCCGCGATCTCCTGGCGGGTGTCGGCTCGCATGACGTTGCGGTTGGTCAGTCCGCGCGCCAGCAGCGCGCCCTCGATCGACTGGTTCGGCGTCAGCCCCAGCGCCTCGCGGGCTTGCGTCGCGGTCTCAAACCCCAGCTCCGCCGCCGTCGGGCCGACGAACTGCATCGCCATCCGCGAGACGCGATAGTCGCTCTGCCATGTGACGAGCCCTGGCATCCAGCCAGCAAACAGATCGTCACCGACGCGCGTGTACCGCAGCTCCGGCAGCTTGCTCACGTTGTACCCGCGGCTCTGCAACAGGTACTCGTTCACCACAAAGTCGTTGAAGTTGTGACGAACGTCCGCCAGGAACGACGCCTGCCCGTCGATGCCCTGCAGGGCCAGCGCGTTCGTCACCTCACGCCGTGACTGGGCGATGGTCTCGAAGTAGCCATCGGCGAAGTTCTCATCGCTGATGTACGCCCCCTCGCTGAAGAGCGACCAGCCCTTGGACAGAACCCAGCGATCCTCGGCGAGGATGATGCCGCGGACCTCCCCGTTGCGGTCGCGCCGCGCGCCGGAGGCGAGCTGATCGGTCCCGCGATCGTCGGGCACGATGTAGCCGAGCACCGAGCCGGTGTGCGTGCCGGTGCGCCAGTCGCCATCAAAGCCGACGGCGGCGCCGCGCTTGATCCACGCGTCTAGAAGGAAATCCAGCCGGATGTCGGTCTTCGGATCGAGCCCGAGCAGGCCGAACGTGTCCCATCGCGTCTGGAGCCCCGCCCCGGCGGTCGAAGAGTTCTCAACGCGAATGTCCTTCAGCGGGAAGCGATCCACGTCGCCGGAGAAACTGGGCCAATAAAAGAACGGAAGCCCGCCAATCCGCGGGGTCAGGTCGCGCCCCGAGATCACCGTGCGATCGTCGCGACGAAGGCTCTCACCGGAGCGCGGCTCGCGCGTGATCGTCACGTCCTTGGCCGCCAGCGACAGCAGCGGATCAAAGAACGCCGACGCGGAGATCCGCACATCCGACGCCTCGATCTGGTTCACCGCGGTCTGGCGGATCTTTGATGCGCGAAGATACAGCGGCAGGCCGATCGACTCGTCGTACGTCCAGAACACGGCGTCCACCAGCGTGGCCCGATTGGCCCGCAGGTCGTAGTAGATCTCGTTCGCACGCTGATTGAATCGCCCGTCGGACGCGACGACATCGCCCTGGAGATAGATGCCGCGGACCTTCTCCGCCGGCGCTCGGGCCAGATCCTCCAGCGGGCCCGCATCCATGAACACCACGGCCCGCTGCGCCGAGAGTTGAAGGAACCGCCCCGCCCGCGGGTCGCTGTATTGAATGATCGCGCCGCCGGTCACCAGCAGCACACGCTCGCCCCCGTCGTTGATCAGCGAAGGTTCGCCCGCAGCGATCGTCACCACGCCCCGCCCGCTGAAGAGCGCCGGGCGCTGATCCACCGCGACTCGATCGGCCAGCGAAGGACCGCCCTCGACCGTCGCGGCGCGGCGCAGCGGCGAGCCGGGCTCGAACGGCTGGCTCATGCCGGGGCGAACGAGGCCGCGCGTCGGCGGCAGGCTCGACATCGCAGGAAGATCAGACGCCGGAGTCTGCGGCGACACCTCGGGATCGATCGCGTCATCAGGCCCCGCCGCCGCAGCGAGGAACGACGCCAGTCGCGCCTCACCCTCGATCACCAGCGGGTCGTTGCTCCGCTCGCGGATGACGTTGTCCGCCGCGATCGTCGGATCGCCATCCACGATCGCCGTCAGCAGCAACCGGTCGCCGGTTTGTGCGCCGCCGGCCTCGGCGCTCGGGTCGCCCACGCGATCGAGATAGATCGCGACCTGCCAAAGCGACTGGCCGGGTCGGCGCGTCGAGGGCTCCAGCGGCTCCATCCACACCACCGCCCGCGCGCTGCCGAACTTATACAGGCCCACGCGGATTCGCACATCACCCTGCAGAAGCAGTCGCTGCGTCCCTTGCGGGCCTTCTTCCTTCCACGAGTGCGCCTGCTGGGCCGCGAACTCCAGCGGCAAGTCCTGCGGCGAAATCTGGAACCTCAACGCCCGGAAGTCACGCCCCGACCCGATGCCCGCCTGCGCCGGCGGCGCGAGCACGGGACTCGCAGCAGCGGTCGCGGTCGGTGATTGAGCGTTCGCGATCGAGCCCAGCGGCGCGATGGTGCCGCTCGCGCTGGCCAGGAAAAACGCAAGAGCCACGCCGCGTGTCGCGCGGCTCGTGGCGCATCGCCCCAAGCGAGCGCTCCGCACGCGGCGCGCCGCGTCGTGCGATGCAGGCGGGCCGCTCATCGCGGCGTGCGTGCGGTTGGGCGTGGCGCTGGATGTCGTGTTGGCAGTGGGGGGCAACGGGTCGGCTCCGAACCGAGGAGGTCGCAAACGGCGAGTCTTCGGTCGCGATGCTACGGCCCCGGACCACCCGGCACAAGGGGCCTTCATCGATGTGCATCGGTCAGCCGTGCGGTACCGCCGGGCTCGCGGCCAGGAGTTGACGACCACGCGCAACCAGCGCCGGCTCGTCGCTGCGGACAAAGACCCCGCTCCCCATGAACCCGCCAAGGTACTCGTAGCCGCTCTGGCCGAGATGTTCGATGATCCGGCGAGCGTCGCCCGCTGTCTCTCCATCGCCCTGCTCAACAAGCAAGACCCGCGGCTTGTGCCGCGAGAAATCCAACCCGCGGAGCAGGGGCCACTCGCCGCCCTCGACATCGATGGACGCGAAGTCGATCGGCGTTGACACGTCGCCCAGCGCCTCGGACAGCGTCGTCATGGGCACCGTGATCGATGTGAAGCGGCCCGATGAGCCCGAGCGTGAGGCGTGCTCGCTGCTACCGGGCAGGTGAGAGAGCATGTCGCCGCCGCTGATCTCGCCGGCCCGGGCCTTGGTCGCACCGACGAGGAAAGTGGTCGTCGCGGAGTGACCGGGTGGGCCGAGCGCCGCGTGAACCACGCGGCTTCGCGGCCGATTCGCGAGGCACGCCTCGGCCCGCGTCGGTGTCGGCTCGACCAGCAGCCCCGTCCAGCCCAGAGCCTCAAACGCATACGACACACTCATCGACAAACCGTCATACGCGCCGACCTCAATGAAGAAGCCGGTCGGCCGACCCTGGAACAGGTCGTACAGAAACAGATCCTCGCCGAACTGGGAGCGGAACACGATCGGCATCGTCGGCGCCTGCTTGATCTGCGCCAGCCGAAACTCCGCGGCTTGCGAGTACAGCCGCGAGCGCAAGTACGTGAGCTGCGCGTGCGTCGAGCGGGCGATCTGCTCAGAGCGTCGCGAGCGGCGGACGAGCCTGCGCCCGCGCGCGAAAAGCACACCGCAGGCGACGAGCGAAGCGATCGAGAGGACGAGCGCCAATGCCAAGAGCACATCATTCATTGGCCGGAGTGTACCCGCGAATCCGGGTGGCCCGCCTCGCCCGTTGGCCCGCCTCTCCGAGGCGGTCGCAGGCCAAACTGCAAACAAGGCACCGTGCCACCGACGCGCTGCTTCAGCACGTCGGTGGCGCGGTGCGGGGGGGTGGGGGGTGGCGGGTGGGGGGTGGGGGCCGTGCGTTGACGAGATGATGCTGGCGGCGCAAGTCGGAGCCGCGTGCGCAAGCACGCGGACCTGTGCAACCGGCCGCGCGCGAGCCGCGATCGCGATGCGAGATCGCGGCTAATCGCGCCACATCTCAACACGCTCGCACACGCCCGCGTGCTCGCGCCCGCGGCTCAGACGACCGCAAACTCAGCGCACGGTCCGTTTCAAGTTCACGTTCACGTTCCCCCTCGGCCCTCACATCTCGGCCCTGCCCCACCTCACCCACCGCGTTGCCTCCTCCTGCGAACTGATCGTCAGCGGATAATCCGCCCCCTCGTGCAGCGACGCCACCAGATGCGGGCAGTTGCACTCTTGCGACAGGTGCAGCAGCACCACATGATCCCGCGGCTGGATCGCCCGGATCGCCTCCAGACATTCCTCATTGCTCAGGTGCCCGCGACCGCCCATGATCCGCCGCTTGAGCGCCTCGGATCGGTCGCTGGCCAGTTGCAGCGTCGGGCAATAGTTCGACTCGATCGCCAAAACCGAGACCTCCCGCAAGTGCGCAATCAGCGCCGGCGTCGCTCGACCAAGGTCCGTCGCGTACCCGATGCCCGTCCCCGCGCTGCCCCGCCCGTTCGCCCGCGCCCACGCACGCTCACGCGCCGTCGTCAGTCGAAACGCGGCACAGCCATGATGATCGTGCCCCATCAAAATCGGAGAGGCCTCAAGACCGATGCGCGTGCGAAACGGTCCGTCAAACGAGTGGAACCGCCCCGCGTTCAGGTTCATCGCCTTCGCCCGATCCCTCGACCTCCGCGGCACAAACACCTCGCACCCCGCCGGCAACTTCGGCCGCTCGCTGCACCAGCCCGGATGACAATGGTCTGAGTCCAGGTGCGTGATCAGCACCGAGCCGGTGAGCTCCAGCGCAAGCCCGATGCTCTCCAGCCGCGTGCGAGTCCGACGGGGCGACAACCCCAGATCAATTAGCACCAGCCCGCGCCGGGCATCGAGCGAATCTCCAACGCGAGAGTCTCCAAGCCGCGTCCCGCCAAAGCCCGCCGCATCGCCGCTCGAAGCGCCGCTCGAGCCGTCGTCGCGTTCATCGCCCACCCACACCGCCGAGCAGTTGCCCGAAGAGCCCGACGCCAGCACGCACATCCCCGGCAATGGCGGTCGCACCCCGCTCATCGCGCCGCCCGCCAAGCCAACCGAACCCACCGACGCGCCCGCCGACCGCACCCCCCGCGCCACGCCCGCGCCAGCGTCAGCCTCCACCCCAAACAACGGCATGGTCAACGCATTACCCACAACCAACGCTCCACGCAAGCGCCCTAAACCGCTGTCCTTTTCACGTTCACGTTCATGTTCACGTTCATGTTCATGTTCGGCTTCAACTTCCCGTTCCCCCTCGGCCCTCGGCCCTTAAACCTCGGCCCTTCTCCCCTCACCCCTCCACCGACTCATTCTCCGTGTCGTGCGATGTCGAGGCATACGGCGCGATCGCCCGCGTTGAAGTCCGCACAAAGTCGTACAGCTCCATCACCGGCCCGCACGTCTTGCCGATCTCCAGCAGCCGCTCCATCATCTCGCCCCGTTGCGGCCGCGATCGGATCGCCTCGCGAAACGCCCGGCGCACGGTCGTGATGTCCTCGCGAGGCATCCCGCTGCGGCGCATCCCGATCACGTTCAGCCCCGCCATCCGATTCCGCCCCCACACCAGACAGAACGGCGGCACCTCCGTCGAGATCGCCGACGCGCCGCCGATGAACGCCAGCCGCCCGATACGGCAGAACTGATGCACCACCGCCCCGCCGCCGATCGTCGCGCGATCGCCGACCTCGACATGGCCGCCCAGCGCGGTGTTGTTCACGAGCACCACATCATCGCCGATCATCGAGTCGTGACCCATGTGGGCCGAGACCATCAGAAAGCAGCGGTTGCCCACCGTCGTCGGGCGCGGCTTGCCGTTGCCCGCCGCGTGGATCGTGACGCCCTCGCGAAGCAGGCAGTCCTCGCCGATCTTGACCCCCGGCGTGCCCAGCTCCGGCTTGTACTTCACATCCTGCGGCGCAAAGCCGATGCTCGAAAACGGGTGGATCACGGTGCGAGCACCGATCTCGATCGGGCCCTTGAGGTAGATGTGCCCGATGAGGCGGACGCCATCGCCCAGTTTCACGGGCCCGTCGATCGTGCAATACGGCCCGATCTCAACGTCCTTGCCAAACTCGGTGTTCCCGGAAATCGCCGCCGAGGGGTGAATCGTGGTCATCGTCGATGGTAGGAACAGCCCGCGCGCACAAACCACAATTTGCGACACGCATCCGTCCCCGCCGTCCCGGTGCGGGCACAATTGGCCGTGACCAAAGACCCCGACTCCGCCGCCGCCTCAGCCGATGCCACCGGTTCGCTCAGGGTCATCGACCTCGGCGTGATCAGTTATCGCGACGCGTACCAGCGGCAGCTCGCCGAGGTGCAGCGATTGCTCGATGCCCGCCGCGACGCAACCGATTCAACCGATCGCCCAGGCCTCGACGCCGGCCCCGTCGGCACGCTGCTCTTGCTGGAGCATCCGCCGGTGATCACGATCTCACGCCGCGCCGGAGCCGCGGCTCACCTCAAAGCCTCGCCCGAGCTCCTCGCGCGTCACGCCATCACCCTCGAAGAGACCGATCGCGGCGGCGATATCACCTACCACGGCCCCGGCCAGCTCGTCGCGTACCCCATCCTCGATCTCAACCGCCTCCGCCTTCGCCTGCACGATTACATGCGGGCGCTGGAGGAGATCGTCATCAACGTGTGCCGGCGCGTGGGTGTTGAGGCCCACCGCGACCCGACCGCCACCGGCGTCTGGGTGCGGACCATCGACGACGCCGCGACTCTGGGTACCCCCTCTCTCCGAGAGGGGACAAGAGGCCCCGACCACGGCGCGTCACACACCCACAACGACACCACCTCACCCCACGCACCCGACACATCCGCCAAAGTCTGCGCCATGGGCGTCCGCATCCGCCAGTGGATCAGCATGCACGGCCTGGCCATCAACGTCGCCCCCGACCTGCGGCACTTCGATCTCATCGTCCCCTGCGGCCTCGCCGATCGGCGCGTCACCAGCTTCGCCGCGATCCTCGGCGATCGCGCTCCGAGCATCGACGACACAAAGGCCCTCGTCGTCGAGGGCTTCAACGCGATGATCGCGGATCGCTTGTCACGCGAGCCCCGGTGGCCCGGGCCCTCCGAGGCCAGTTGAAGGCGGCCCGGCATCTCCGAGGCCGGAGCCGAGAGAGTGCGTCGGCGATTCCGATTTACCAACATCGTCAAAGGTCCGATTGAAACTCGCGCCTCGCGGCGAGCCGCGCCGCGAGAACGACTGTCGCTCACGAGCACGCCACGCACGAGTTTCACCGACAATCCGATTCAGTCCAGCTTCAAATCGCGCAGCACGTCCAGCGTGATGTCATCGCTCTGCGGGCTCACCAGCACCGGGCGGGCCAGCAGCCCCTGCGTGAACGCCAGAGGCGATGACGGCTTCTCCATGTCCGCGATGCCGCGGCTGCTGAACACGTGCGTGTAACCCTTCTTCGCCGCGACGGCGTCCACGGACGCCAGCACTTCCTTGTACGCGTCGAAGTTCTTCAGTGTCAGAAACTCAGAGAACTCCGCCTTCAGCGTCTCGTCGAGCTGCCGGGCCTCCATGTTCTTCTTCTGATACTCGCCGATCGCC
>JALHNK010000116.1 GCA_022843565.1 Phycisphaerales bacterium | reverse complement strand
GACCGGCTTGGCGTTCGCCGGCAGGTCCGCGTCGTTGCGGAGCGTCAGCGCATCGGAGATCTGGCCCGGCAGCATGTCCACCTTCAGGTGCGGATCAACACCCCAGCTCGTGGCCTTCTCGCGCCGGTGGATGAGCTTGCCGTTGGGCAGGTAGTAGTACTGCGTGGTGACCTTGACCGCCGCGGTGTTGGCGAGCGTGATGACGTTCTGCACTGAGCCCTTGCCGAAGCTGCGGTTGCCCAGGACCAGGAGCTTCAGCTTGCCGGCGTCGGCGTAGTGGCGCAGAGCGCCCGAGACAATCTCTGAAGCGCTGGCCGAGCCCTCGTTGACCAGCACGATGATCGGCACGCCGGTGAGGCGCACGCGGGCCGCCTCGGCGACGTGCGTCTCCACGCGTTCGCCGGTGTTCAGCTCGGTATAGACGATCTCACCAGAGTCCACGAACGTGTTGGACACGCTCACCGCCTCGGTCAGCAGCCCGCCGGGGTTGAAGCGAAGATCGATGACCAGCCCGTTCAGCGCGGTCTTCTTGAGCTTGGCGATCGCGCGATGCAGATCGCGCGTCGTGGTATCGCTGAAGCCCGAGATGCGGATATAGCCGATGCCCGCCTGCGGGTCGATCGTGTAGTTCCACTCGTTGTCGCCCTTGCCCTCGCGCGACCAGCCCCTGACCGAATAGACCGGGATCGTCGCGCGGGTCAGTTCAAACGCCACGTCCTGCCCCTCGCGTTCCATCGTGATCTTCACCTTGGTGCCCGGTCGGCCGGTGATCTGCTCGATCGCCTGCTCAAGGCTCATGCCCAGCGCAGAGTCGTCGTTGATCTTCTTGATGTAGTCGCCGGGCATCACGCCGGCGCTCTGGGCCGGCGAGCCGGGGATCGGCGTGACGACCTTGATCATCTGCGTCTCTTCGTCGAGCTGGATCTGGATCCCAACGCCCGGGAACGAGGCCTCGGTCATGCGCTTGAAGCGGGCCAGCTCGTCGGGCCAGATGATCGCCGAGAACTCGTCCAGTGTGTCAAAGGCGCCGATGCCGAACTCGTGGACGAGCGCGGCCTCAAGGATCTTCGTGCTCGCGCGGTTCGCACTGAACATGTCGTTGATCACGTCCGCCAGCGCGAAGCGATCGGGGACGCCCTGTGCGTCGGTCACGTCCTTGATCTTGGTGTTGACCCACGCGAGCATCATCTCGCGATCGCGGGCGCTGTCCAGCCCCGGGAACGCGACCCGCAGGTCGGGCGTGGTGACCATCGTCTTGATGGCTTCCAGCCCGCCCAGGATCATCTTCCGCATGCCGATCCGCTCGACGTGCCGATCGGCGGCGAACGCCATGGCGTTGATGAGCAGGTTCTCTTTCAGATCGCGGAGCTTGGTCTGGTACGCCTCGCCGACGCTGTTGAACGGCGGCAACGCCGCGAGCTTCGGATCGCGCTTGCGCTCGATCTCGCGCCGCTCGTTTCGAAGCTCCCACAGCCGCTTGGGCGCGTACAGCCGCAGCATCGCGAGCCGATCGCCGATGCGCCGCGTGTCGGCCTTAAAGCGCCCGTCAACATCCAGCAGCACGTTCAGGCGGCTGAACAACTCGCCAGCCATGAGCCACTGACCCTCGGCCTCCATCCGGCGTGCCGTCTCTTCGCCCAGCTTGATCGCCGATTGCACGCGCGCCGAGCCCAGCACCGCCGCCTTCGCCGCGGCGTCCGGCGCCAGCTCGTGCAGCTCGATCGAGTGCTTGAGGGCATCGGAAATGCTCGCGGGCGTCGGCGGGGCAACCAGTTGCTCATCAAGGTCGGCGCCGGCCTTGGCCACGCGCGCGGCCCGCATCGATTCTCGCTTCTGGATGCTCGTCCGCAGGGCCTCGATGTCCGCCCGCAGCAGCGCCAGCGTCGGGTCATCCGCCGCGGGGGCTGCGATGCTCGTCAATAGCCGATCAAAGTCGCCCGCCTTCGCCGCGGCCCATTCCTTGTCCGACAACTCGCTCAGCGACGTGCCGCCAACCAGCGGCACCGCCGGTGCCATCTTGGGGGCCGACGGCGCGGGCGAATCGGGCGCGGGCGTGGTGGGGGAGGCTGGGGGGGTGGGGGGCGCCGACTTCTGGCCGAGCGCTGGTGAGATCGAAATGAGCAATCCGGCCACAAGCGCGAGCGGTGCGAGGCGGTTCATCAGACGGTGCTTCATGGATGGTCCTATGGCCACGTGGCGTTCGGGTTGTACCTGACGAGCGGAATTCGATCAATCCAACGTGTATACGCCGTCAGCGGGCGGAGCGTTTCTGAAGCCCCGCGAGTTCTGGCACGATTCCCGACCTCGGAATCGTCGTCTGTTACCCTGCCGAGCATCAGCGTACCGACCAGTCTAGATGTCCCCATCGCGGATATCGGGCGGATTCTGCGCCCGATTTGCGGTGCGCCACGCCGCCCCGATCGCCAGAGCCGCGAACGCTCCGACCGTGCCGACCGTCGCGACGCCCGCTTGCCCAGGCGTCATGATCGTCGTTGGCGACAGGAGCGCCGGCGTCGCCAGCGCCGCCGGCACCAGACCGCAGATCGGCCCAAGCGTGTAACCGACGCCGATCATCGCCTCGTGCATCCCGCCCGCCTCCACCTCGGCCGAGCCGACTTCCATCGCGTAGTACAGCGCCCCGCAGTAGATCGTCGCCGCCCCGCAGCCGAACGCGATCAGCCCCACCACCAGCGCCGACAGACCCATCGCCCCGCTCCAGATCAGCGGCGACAAGAGCGCCAGCCCGAAGCCCGACAGCAGCATCGCCGTGCCGATCGTCGCGCTGGCCCATCGCCCGTGCCAGCCGTGCCAGCGCTGCAAGACGCCGAACGTGACAACCCGCGCTGCGATCCAGATCGAGCCGACCGCCGGTCCCCATTGCGCCTCGACGCGCAGGCGGGCCAGCAGATCCGGCAACACCGGCGACAGGGCGTACATGACCATGTACGCCGTGGGCAATAGCACGCGATGCACCCGCAGCAGAGGCCGGTAGATCGGCGGGACCGCGTGGTGTTCCTCCGCGTGCGCCCCTGGGTTCCGCGGCAAGAAACACAGCACCCCGACCGACGCCAGATGCATAAACCCGGACACGACCAGCGAGATCGCCTGCCCCTCGGCCCCGAACGGCACCATCACCCACAAGCTGAGCACCAAGGCGCTGGACCAGGTGACGTTGAACTTGCCGGTGGCGCTGCGCAGCTCGGCGCTGCCGCGCCCGCCGGAGAGGAACGACTCAACGACCGGCCAGAACCCGCCGCAGAGCGCCGAGTACAGGGCCATGAAGACCCACACCGACCACGCGGTTCCGGCCCGCTCGCCCGGCGTCACCGCGAAGAACGCCAGCGGCGGCAGCAAGCAGAGCACGCCCATGATGCCGCTCATCGCCAGCAGCGCGTCGCGTCCGCCTCGCAGCACGCGCCGGGCGATCAGGCGCCTCAGCAGCGGCCCGGTCGCCAACGCCCCGCCGACGTACGTCACGCCCATCAGCACGCCCATGAGGCAGTTCAACAGGGGCGAGAAGTTGTACACGTGCTTGGTGATGAAGAAGATCCCGTTGAACGGGATGCCCGTGGCCATCGAGTTCACCCATGTGAACGCCAGCACCGCCGACAGCGGGGCGGTGGTGGTGGTCGATGCTTCGGACATTGCGGGCCGGGTGGACATGGGCGTGAGCGTATGTGATCAATCACCGGCCGGTTTGCCAATCCCGCCCAGGGGCCTTAGCATGAGCCGTTCGAGATACGCGTGCCCGTAGCTCAATTGGATAGAGCGTCGCCCTCCGAAGGCGAAGGTTGCAGGTTCGACTCTTGCCGGGCATATTTGAGTCGCGAGTTGCGAGTCGCGAGACGCGAGTGGGGTCGCGGGAGGTTGGGGTGAGTTGTCGCCGCGGTGGCCGCCGGTGACCTTCGACCGCTGTGCCACTCTGTAACTCTGCCCCTTCCAGGATTGCCACTTCACGCAATGGCCATGCATACTCCATCGCGAGTCCTGCACACCCACCGCTTCGGCACGCCGCTGGGTGAGATGGTGGCGATGGCGGTTGATGGGCGACTGTGCATGCTGGAGTTTCATGATCGCGCTGAGATCCAACGCGAGATCGCGACGCTCCGCGCGACCTTCGATGGCGGCGCAGTTGAGGCTGTGGACGCGGTGCTGGCGCAGACGGTGTCGGAGCTTGGTGAGTACCTCGCGGGCACGCGGCGTGAGTTCACGATGCCGCTTCACATCGAGGGCACCAAGTTCCAGCGGGCGGTGTGGGATCAACTTCAGCAGATCCCGATCGGCGAGACACGAAGCTACGCGGACGTGGCACGCGATCTCTCGAATCCCAACGCGACGCGAGCCGTCGGCGGTGCGAACTCGAGCAATCGGCTGGCGATCGTGATTCCATGCCATCGCGTGATCGCCAGCGACGGCGGTCTTGGCGGCTACGCAGCGGGGCTCGATCGAAAGCAGTGGCTCCTGGAACACGAGGCGCGTGTCGTGGCCAAATCAGCGCAGCACTCACTATTGACCTTTGCGTGATGTTCTCTTCGGTTTCGCGGCCGTGAGCTTCTTCCGAGGCTTCGTCGCGATGGCGGCTTTCGGTCGCCTGGCGCTGATGCGCAGCTCGCAGCGCGTGCCGAAGGTCGCGCAGATCTCGCCCGGCGGGCAGGTGACGCCTCGGGCTTTGCAGCAGCGACGGCCGTGGAAGATCAGCAGGTGGCTGAGCTGGCACCAGCTCTGGCGCGGGAATCTGGCCATGAGGTGGCGCTCACACTGGGCGACGTTGCAGCCCAATGGTGCGAGGCCCAATCGCTGCGAGAGGCGATGGACATGGGTGTCGACCACGACGCCGACGTTGATGTTGAAGCAGTTGCCCAGCACGACGCCGGCGGTCTTGCGGGCGACGCCGCGGAGCGTGAGCAGCTCGGCCATTGTCCGCGGCACCTGGCCTTCGAAGCGCTCGACGATGTCCTTCATCGCGCTCTGCACGCTCTTGGCCTTGTTGCGAAAGAGCCCGATGGTCTTGATGAAGGGCTCGATCTGCTCGGGCGTTGCGCGTGCGTAATCCGCGGGCGTGGGGAACGCTGCGAAGAGGCCTGGCGTGGCTTTGTTCACGCTCACGTCCGTCGCCTGCGCGGACAGGATCGTGGCCACGAGCAGCTCGTGCGGCGAGCGATAGTCCAGCTCGCAGTGCGCGTCGGGGTACGCCCGCGAGAGTTCGGCGAAGAGCGCACTGGCCCGCGCCTTGTGCGCAACGGTCACGCGGGGCAACTCAAACGGAATGTCCTGCTCCGGCTCGCTCATCCGCTTAGCCCTTTGACGCGGCAGTGAGATCGCCCTCGTCGCCCCGCAACGATCGTGAACCGGAGGTGCCGATCGTGGCGCTGACGATCAACGCCGCGAGCACGCTGAAGGCCAGCGCGCCGATCAAACGCGATGCCTGCGGGTGCATCGTGTTGAACGCGGTCTGGTGGATCATCGCGACGTCGTTCTTGCCCTGGCTCGCGGCGGCCCAGTACAACTGAAGTTCCGTCGTCATCGCCGGCGACATGATCAGCAGTTGATACGCCAGCAGGACGCAGGCGACGCCCAGCGTCAGTACGCGCACCCACTCGTTCAGTCCGAGCCGCGACTTGATCATCCGCGGCACGACCAGGCCCGCGAGTGTCCCGAGGGCGACGCACGCGCAGGTAAACTGCACGATGTCGCTCACCAGGAACACCCGCGCTGCAACGCGGCCCGCGACGATCAGCCAGTGCTCGCCGGTGTAGGTTGCGTGCGAGGGGAGCGTCGGCGCGAGGTCACGCACGGTGGGGAAAATGAGCGCCGCGGTCGCGCCGGTCATGACCACCGTGCCGAGCCAGAGCCCCAGGGCGGTGGTGTTGGCGACGTTCAGGATGGCGCGGAGGCTGCTCATGGTCGATGGTATCGTGGGATGTTGGGCGTTGGAGAAGTGGCAAAGTGGCAAAGTGGCAGAGTGGTCGAGCGGCCGGTGAGGGAGGCTGAGGCGAGCGATCACGATGGCGTGTCGTCTCGTGTTCGTGTTGCCAATGATGCGGGATGGCGCTGCCGCAGGTTCAGTTCGCGATGGGGTTGGCGTTGACGGGCGTTCAGCTTGTGGGCGATGAGGATCGCTCGACGCCTGACAAGCTCCGCGGCTGGCTGAAGTTCGCACGCGAGCTGGGCGTTGCTGGCGTGTCGCTGAACGGCGCGATGCCGGGGCTGCGGGCGCGGGAGCTTGATCGGTCGGCGCGCCGTGAGCTGGCGGCACTGCTGCGGCGGCACGATCTGGTGCCGATGGGGATGGACCTGCTGATTCCGCCGTCGCACTTCACGGATGCGGCGCACGTCGATCGGGCGCTGGGCGCGGTTGGCGAGGCGGTGGGGTTGATGGCGGATCTTCGGACGTTGCTGAAGGACATGCCGCGTGCGACTGGGGCGGCGGGCGATCAGCCGCCGGTGCTGTGTCTGACGCTGCCGCGCGGGCCGTCGCCGGCGCTGCGGGGCGAGCTGATGGCCAGCGCGGAGAAGGCGGGTGTCCGCATCGCCGATCTGTCGTGGCATCGTGGTGAGGCCGGCGAGCCGACGAAGACTGCGGGCGAAGACGGCGGTTCGCTCGGGCACGCGCTGGACCCCGCCGCGGCGTTGATGGGCGGCGATGATCCTGTGGCGCTGATCGGCGCGTTTGCCAGCGCGCTGTTCAGCGTTCGACTCACCGACGCATCGAGCGACGGGCGTTGCGTGCCGGGCAATGGGCGTCTCAACATCGCCGAGATGCAGATCGCGCTCAGCGCGTGGCGATACAGCGGTTTCGTCACGCTCGATCTTCGCGCGATCGCCGATCAAGAAAACGCGGCGGTGGCGGCGCTCACGGCGTGGCGCGGCGAAGGTTGAGGTGATGTTGATCATGAGCGATTGTGCTCGCGACCACAATCTTCAACCGGGTTGATCAATCGGGAAGGCATCGAGGCATCGAGGCATCGAGGCAGCAGGCATCGAGGTATCCAGTGGAGAGGAGCTGCAGCGGTGAGCGTAGCGTCCGCGACGTATTCGCCGTCACTCGGCCCTCGGCCCTGAGCCCTCGGCCCTCTTCTTGTCACCCCAGCTTCGCCAGTTCGCTCTCAGGGATGTCCGCGTTGCTGTAGACGCGTTTGACATCTTCGTCGTCTTCGAGTTCGTCGATCAGGTCGATCACTTCGCGTGCGATCTCCGCGCCGATGTTGACGGTTTGCAGCGCGAGCATCTCGGTGGTTGTCTGGCGAACGACGAGCTTCGATGCTTCGAGCGACGCTTTGACGGTGTGCAGCTCGGTGGGGGGGCAGTAGACATCCCACGCGGCGTCTGGCCCCGATTCGTCGTTGAACTTCGCGTCGTCGGCGCCCGCGTTCATCGCGGCTTCGAGGATGCGGTCCTCGTCGCTCGCGACGCCCTTGACTTCGATCCGGCCCTTGTGCTCGAACTGGTGTGCGACGCAGCCGGAGGTGCCCATCTTGCCCGAGTGCGTGTCAAAGATGAGGCGGATATTCGCCGCGGTGCGGGTGCGGTTGTCGGTGAGGGCGTCAACGACGACGGCGACGCCCGCGGGGCCGTAGCCCTCGTAGCGGACGTTCTCGTAGTTGTCGCCCAGGCCCATGCCGGCGCCCTTCTTGATGGCGCGTTCGATGTTGTCGTTGGGGACGTTGTGGTAGCGGGCCTCGTCGAGCGCTGCGCGGAGGGCGTGGTTGAAGTTGGGATCGCTGCCGTGCTGGCGCACGGCGGAGATGATGGCGCGCGAGCACATGCTCAGGGCCTTGCCCTTGCGCTTGTCGACGACCGCTTTGCGGTGCTTGACCTTGCTCCACTTGTTGTGGCCGGCCATTGGGGGTCCTTCATAGCCTTCGGCCTTCAGCCTTCGGCTTTCAGTGGTCAGTTGTCAGCGGTCAGTGTTCAGCAATCAGAACCAGATGCTTGGTATTGACGTGGTCGTGGGTGGGCGGCGAGGTTTGTTGTCGCCTTCCGGTGTTCGGGCGGCGCGTTTCGCGTTGCCGCTTCGCACCTCTGACTTCGCACGTTCCACTCGCCACCGTGCGCGTTCTGGTTCGTACTTCCATCACTTCCGTTGCTTCGTTGAAAGAACCGGATCCTTGTCTCTACGCGCCGTCGCTCTTTCGGCGGGCGGATTTCTTTGCCCGCGTGGGGCGGGGGGGTGATTTCGCGATCCGCGCGGGCTTGGCGCTGGCGGATGTCGGCCGCGCTGATTTGCTCTCGGTGCGCGTGGGGGCGGGGGTCTTGCGTGCGCTTGGTGCCTTGGCTGATCGCACGACGACGGCGCTGGTATCGTCCACCCAGGCTTGGATCGCGCGGTGCGACATCGGGCCCTCGCCGGACTTGATTGCGCGATCCAGGTGTGCCGCCGCGGTGGTGATGTCGGTGTCCGGATCGACCGCCTTGGCGTGCTTCAGGCACGCCAGCGTGCGTTCATCGACCGGCATCGCGTGAATCCCGAGGCGCAGGAGCGCCACGCGCGCCGCGACAAACTCCGGAACGTTCGAGAGCGACATGAGGTACTGTCGGGCGTCCTTTCGCGAACGATCGGCCAGGTGCGACAGGCGGAGGCGGTGCTCGCGCTGGAAGATATCGTGGAGCGTGGCCCGCAGCCTTGTCGCGCGCTCTTCAACACGCGAGAGCCCCATGCCGAGGATCGCAACGACCTCGTCGGTTAGGCAGACGCGCAGCTCGTTGATGTCAACCACTGCGCCGTCGATCCGCCGCATCGCGGCGTCCGCCTTCGCGGTTGTCGATTCCCAGAGCAGGTACGACCGCACGAGCTCCCGCAAAATCGCGTCGTGATGGCAGAAGCAGCCGCTCGACGGCGCGAGCGAAGGATCGCCGTCGGCCGGTGCCTCGTTCGCGGCGTCGTCGGCGTCGCGCGCGGTCGAGACGCGTGCGATCTCCTTGGCGTACTTGGCGCGCAGCTTCTCCACCAGCGTCGCCATCGTCTTGATGCGATCGCTCGCGAGCGTCACGAGGTCTTCTCCGGCGAGGCCTGCTCGTCGTCGGTGTCGCCAGCCGGCTCCGCGGGCGCATCGGCATTGACAGACGCCGGATCAGGCACGCTCTCTGGTGCAGGAATACCCGCGGCTTCGCGCTCCTCGCGCACCTTCGCCAGAGCCTCGAAGACCCCGGCCTGTCGTTTGGTGCTGATGTCGAGCTGGAAGTTGAAGTTCGGCGTCGCGCGAAGGTCGAGCCGATCCGAGACCTCGTGGCGGATGTGGCGGGCGGCGTGGACGAGGGCCGCGATCGCGCGCTTCTGGGCCTTTGGCGGCATGACCGAAACCCGCACAGCGGCGTTGGCAAAGTCGGGCGAGAGATCGACCTCGGTGATCGTGAGCATCGCGCCGTCCAGACGCGGATCGCTGAGCCCTCGCGAGAGCACCCCCTGAATGCTCTCACGGAGCATCTGGGCGAGTTGGTCTCGACGGTGGCTGATGGTCATGTGGTCTCCGAGTAGCGGCGTGGACGGAAGTGGGGGGGAAGCGTATGCGCCGGGAGGGGAGGTTTCAGAGAGGTCAGCCGCCAGCCGCCAGCTTTCAGCCTTCAGCGATGAGCCAAGAGCCGGGAGCCAAGGGCCAAGGGCCGAGGGCCGAGGGCGAAAGGCCGAACGGCGACTGGCGGTCGATTTGCCTTTCCAACTCGCGTCTCGCGTCTCGCGACTCGCGACTTCACTCGTCGCGACTCGCGACTTATCCCTCTCCCCGGCGTTCGTCGTCGGTCCAGAGTGGTGTGCCGTCGTCGCCGGTGAAGGCGGTGGGGAGCTGGTCGCCGGAGATGATCTCGACAAAGTGATCGCCGAGCTGCGCGTCTGGGAGTGAGCGGAGCTTGTCGATGATGGTGTCGATGACGCTCCGGGCGTACTTGGCGTCGCGGTTGACGAGGCAGAGGGCCATGCCGGCGACGGTGAGGTTGTCCAGGTAGCGGACTTCGGCGACACTCACCTGATGCTCGCGATGCAGGCGGTCCTTGACGGACTTGACGACGCGCCGCTTGTCCTTGATGGACTCTGGGCTGGGGATGAGAAGCTCGAAGGTGAGGAGGGCGAGGTGCATGGGGTGGGGAAGGGATCGAGGGATCAAGGGATCAAGGGATCCAGGGAGCGGGGGATCGAGGGGGATGGAGGGGGATCGAAGGTTTGTCGGAGCCGCGGGCGCGAGCACGCGGTCGATGCGGGCGGGATGTGTTGGTATCGGGTCAAGGCTGCCGATCGAATACACTTGTGCCGTGCGCATCCGGTCGTTTCGCCCGTGGGCTTTCTGAAGTGTAGAAGGATCCGATGAGCAATCGATTGACGATCCTTGGGTGCGTTGCGATCGTGTGCGTGTGTGCGCTCATCGCGTACTCGATCCACACCGCCAGCGCCGTCTTCGGGCCCGCCCCGGTGGTGATCCAAACGACGCCGAGCGTCACGTCGGTCAAGCGGCTGGCGCAGCTCGCGACGTTGCGGGTCGCGGTGCGGGCGATTGTCGAGGTGAAGCAGGACGGGTATCTGGGGCACTGGCTGGGCAGCAGCCGGCTGATCTACGACGCGCGGGGTGATGCGCTGATCGGGGTTGACCTGAGCACGATCGAGGTTGCGGAGATGGATGAAGCGGCGAAGACGGCGACGGTGACGCTGAAGCGGCCGCGGGTGCTCTCGCACCGGGTGATCCTTGAGCGGTCGGACTTTCTGGTGGAGGACCAGACGTACTTCACGAGCGAATCGTCGCGCCAGGCACTGCGTCGCCAGGCGCAGCGGCAGGCCGAGCCGGAGATCAAGCGCGAGGCGGAACAGGAAGACCTGCTGAAGACGGCACGCGAGCAGGCCGAGACGGTGCTGCGGGAGTTCTACGAACCGCTGGGATGGCGGCTGCGGTTCACGTGGGTGCCGTGAGGGAGTGGGAGTGGGGGGCGGGGGACTAGGCAGCAGCCCATCGGTTCGCGCGTTCTTCGGTCTGAAGGAGTAACGCCGAAATTGAAGCCCCGACCCGAATGACATCATTTCGGGTTGAAGACATGCTGACATCGGCGAGTGCTCGCGGGCTCGCGACTAGTGAGAACCCCTCAACATTTCTCATTTGTCAGGAACTTACTCACACACGAATAGGGAAAATGCTTCGCGGGCGCACCAGAGTTGCCCTTGGAGTCGTATCCATGTATACAAACCGCCGCAGCGGCACCGCCGCGGCGGAGGGCACCGCGT
>JALHNK010000115.1 GCA_022843565.1 Phycisphaerales bacterium | reverse complement strand
AAGAGCCGAGTGATCATCCAGGTCAACGAACGCGGCACCGATGCGATCGGCCAGAAGCGAGCCCACCGTCGTCTTGCCGCTAGCACGCAGACCGATGAGCAGCACGAATCGAGACGCGGGATTGGCAAGTGGTGAGATCACCGCAGAGCCTAGGTCCGGCCGAGGGAAGTCGCGAGTCGGGAGACGCCAGTGGTCAGTCGTCAGTTGTCAGTTGTCAGTTGTCAGCCAGCCGTCTTCAGCGAACGCTCACCAACTCTCTGAGCCGCCTTGCCTCAACTTGAGCTTCGAGCTTTGCGCTTCGCGCTTCGAGCATTTCGCCAACACGCGCCCAACCTCTCCGCGCGATCCGATGTGCCATGCGGTCCCATCCTCCCTACCCTCGACCTCAACACACGCATCGTCGCGTGCCGCGCGTGCCTCCCTGCGGATGGGTCGGGCGCGACGCACCGCACGCGACGAACACACCAGCGAAAGGTGCCGCATGTCTGGATTGAAGATTGCTTTGGCCAAGGGCGATGGGATCGGCCCCGAGATCATGGACGCGACGATCGAACTGTTCAAGCACGCCGGCGTCATGGACGCCGCGGCGGGCGGCATCGAGTTCGTCCCCGTCGAGATGGGCGCCAGCGTCTTTGCCAAGGGCAATACGCGCGGCATGACCGACGAGGCCGTCAAGATCACCGAGGACTCCGGCATCCTCTTCAAAGGACCGATGGAGACGCCCAAGGGCGGCGGCGGCAAGTCGATCAACGTCACCGCCCGCAAGATGTGGAACGCGTACGCCAACTTCCGCGTCTTCAAGACGCTCCCGGGCGTCGAGACCGTCTACTCCAAGGCCGGCATCCACCTCGATTTTTCAGTCGTCCGCGAGAACATCGAGGACACCTACGGCGGCGTCGAGCATCGCCTCTCCAACGACATGATCCAGTGCAAGCGACTCATCTCCGCGCCCGGCTGCGATGAGGTCCACCGCTACGCATTCCACACGGCGCAGAAACTCGGCGTCAAGAAGATCCACTGCGGGCACAAAGCCAACATCATGAAGATGACCGACGGGCTCTTCCTCGATCGCTTCAAGCAAGCCGCGAAGGACTTCCCGGAGATCGAAACCGGCGATGTCATCGTTGACGCGCTGTGCATGAACCTTGTGGTGAAGCCGCAGCAGTATCAGATGATCGTGCTCCCGAATCTCCAGGGCGACATCGTCAGCGACCTGTGCGCCGGCCTCGTCGGCGGCCTCGGCTTCGCCCCCAGCGCCAACATCGGCAAGCACATCAGCATCTTCGAGGCCGTCCACGGCACCGCGCCCGATATCGCCGGCAAGGGCGTCGCGAACCCCACCAGCCTCGTGCTCAGTGGCCTGATGATGCTGCGCCACCTGGGCCTGGATCATCACGCCGCGCTGATTGAGAACGCCCTGCTGGCGACGCTCGAGTCGGGCATCCACACCGGCGACTTCGGCAACAAGGCCAAGCCCAGCGTCGGCACCAAGGAGTTCGTCAGCGCGATCAAGGATCGACTGGGCAGCAAGCCCACGACCGTGAAAGCCGCGGAGGTGCCCGCCAAGTCGGTCGCCAAGCTCAACCGCCCGGAGAAGCCCACGGGCGTGCAGGTCATCCGCACGTTCAAGAACATCGTGACGCAGGTCGTCGGCTGCGATATCTATCTCGACAGCCCGCTGAGCCCCAGCACGCTCGCTGAGGAGATGCAGCGCGTCTGCGAAGATACGCCCTTCCGTCTCAGCATCATCAGCAACCGCGGCACCCAGGTCTGGCCCATCGGCTCGGTCTACACCGAGTGCGTCGACTACTACCGCGTCCGCTTCGAGCTCAAGGACGGCGTGCTCGCCGGCAGCATCGGCCAGAGCCGCACCGTTGCGCTCATGGACAAAGTCGCCGAGAAGTTCGTCGTCTGCTCCTACGAGCTGCTGCGCTTGTTCGACGGCGTCCGAGGCTACTCGCTGGCCCAAGGGCAGTGAGAAGAAGTCGCGAGTCGCGAGTTCCGAGTCGCGAGTGTGGGGGCCGCGAGCGGCCGGTAGTCAGTGTTCAGTTGTCAGTTGTCAGTTGTCAGCAGACAGAAACACATCAAGCCCCGGGCACGCCCGGGGCTTTTCTTGTTTGTTTCACGTTCATGTTCATGTTTCCCCTCGGCCCTCGGCCCTCACACCTCGGCCCTTCCCCCCGCTACCCCACACCCTTCGTCCGCCACACCGCCCGCAGTCGGTTGAACTCTGCGGGCGTGACCTCAAGGCCGCACTTGGGGCATCGGCGCTCGCGCATGTTGGCGAGTCCCAGGGCGCACTTGGGGCAATCGCCGCGCTCGATGGAGCGCGAGCGGATCCACGCGCGCACGCGCGGGGTGATGCCCACGCCCGCCGCGCCGATGCCGAGCACCGCCGCGATCACCAGCAACGCCGTGCGCAAGGCAGGGCCAGATTCGACGCGAACGCGTTGGCCCGTGCCACTGGAGATCAGCGTGCCGACGTCGAGCTCTGGAAACATGCGATCCACCGCACGCGCGATCACGCCCTTCACCGCCGCGTCGTCGGCCAGGAACGCGCGCCCGGCATCCGGCCCGCGAGCAGACTCGCTCGTGGCACCACGCCCCGACTCCACCGAGACGCTGCAGTTCGCCCGATCCCGCACGCGCGCCAGCACGCCCATCCACGCCTCGCCCGGCAGCGGCTCGTTCGCAGAGATCTCCACCCGCACGTCAGCCAGAAACTCGCCAGCGTGCAGGCCGCCGACGGATTTCTCCACCATCTCCGGCCCGCTGTTTCGCATCACCAGCGCGCCAAACACCGCGTGCTTTTCCGGCGCCCGTCGCGACGCCGGCAACGTCAACGCCGCGAGCAACGCGACCAGCGCCGCCGCCGCGAGCACCGCCCACAGCGCCCGCGTCCGCAACCCACCCCACCAGTGCAAACCTCGCTCGCGCAGCCAGCGGCCAGGCGACGCCCGCGCCGGCGCCGCGTCAATGTCTTTGGTCTCATCACGGCTGCCGCCCATGCCCTCAGCGTACGCGGGATCGAACGTACACTCGCGCCATGGCCACGCCCGACCAGCCCATCGCCCCCGACGTACTCGCATCGGCCGCTCTCGAACACGCGCGCTCGGGGATGACGATCGGGCTCGGCACCGGGCGAGCCGCGGCTCGATTCGTCCGAGCGCTCGCGGCGAAGGCCGCCCGCGACTCCTGGTCGCTCACGTGTGTTTCCACGAGCGACGCGACGACGACTCTCGCGACGTCGCTGGGCCTGCGCGTTGTGCCGCTGGGCGAGGTCGATGCGATCCATCTGCTGGTTGACGGTGCCGATGAGGTGGACCCCGAACTCCGCATGATCAAGGGCGGCGGTGCCGCGATGACGCGAGAGCGCATCGTCGCCAGCGCCGCGATCACCAGCGGCGGGCGCTGCGTCTACATCGTCGATGATTCCAAGCTCTCGCCACGCCTCGGCGAGAAACGGCGCGTGCCCGTCGAGGTGCTGCCGCTCGCGGCGGTCCACGCTGAGCGCACGCTGATCTCGTTGGGCCTGACGCGAGCCGCGGATCAGCCCGACTCCGTGCGGCGGACCACCGGCGTGAGCGTGCTCCCGGTCGTTACCGACAATCACGCCTGGGTACTGGACATTGGCCTGCCCGCGTCGATTCCCGGCTCGCTCGATGCCCTCGCCGCCGCGATCAAGGCCATTCCGGGCGTCATCGACCACGGCCTCTTCCTGACCGAATGCCACACACTGCTGATCGAAGACCCCAGCGGGCGCGTGACCACGCGAACGCGGCCGGGCAACGCCGTCGAATGAGGCAGAGTCTTCGAAAGGATTGAGCCGCGCACGCATGCACGATTCCACCACGCACACGCTGGTACCTCTGCCAGCCCCCGGCCTGCCGGTGGCTCCGGCCCGGCTCGTTCAAGCCGACTGGCTCGACGCAGCCCGGAATCTGGCCCCGGCGTCGGTTGACATGCTCTACGCCGACATCCCGTTTAACACGGGCACAACCCAACGCCGCCCGCCAAACGCCGGGCGGGTTGAGGGCCGAACCGCGGCGACGGACGAACCTGCGGAATACGACGATGACTTCGGCACTCCGAATGAGCTCGTGGCGTGGCTGCGCGAGCGGATCGTGGCGACCTTGCCGGCGCTCAAGCGCACGGCCAATGTCCTGATCCACTGCGATTGGCGAACGAGCCATCGCGTGCGGGTCATGCTCGATGAGGTGCTGGGGGCGGATCAGTTCGTGAACCACCTGATCTGGTCCTACGGCCTCGGTGGATCTTCGCCGAAGCGATTTGCGAGAAAACACGACGATATTGTCTACTACGCGATCGATCATGAGGCGTATTGGTTCGATCCGCCCATGATCCCCGCGACGAGTGTTCGCCTCAAAGGCCAGATGAAGAAGATGACCGACGTGCTGGACGTGGCGTCGATCAACAACATGGCGGCAGAGCGGACGGGCTACCCCACACAAAAGCCGCTGGAACTGCTGCGAATTCTCGTCCGCGCCTGTTGCCCGCTGGGCGGCCTGGTGCTGGATCCCTGTTGCGGGAGCGGGACGACGCTCGTCGCGGCGGTCGAGAGCGGGCGAACCGCGATCGGGATCGATCGAAGCGACGCCGCGATTCGGACTGCGGAGCGCCGGCTGGAGGCGATCCGTGGCGGTCCGAACAGTTGACTCGACCACACGACTTGAGCCCGGAAGCCGCCTAGACTCTCCGCTCGGTCTGTTTCGTACATCTCACCACTTGGCTTCCCGAGCCGCAATCGGAGTTCACACCATGCGTCACCGCAAGGCAGGTTCCAAACTTGGCCGCACCACGGCCCATCGTCTCGCCACGCTGCGAAATCTCGCGGCTTCGCTCTTTGAGCACGGCCAGATCGTCACCACCATCCCGCGTGCGAAGGCTGTTCAGCCCTTCGTCGAGAAGATCATCACGTCCGCCAAGGGCGGCACGCTGCACGATCGTCGCCTGGTCATCGCCAAGCTCGGCTGGGATCGCCCCGGCTTCGAGTGGCTCTATCTGGCCAAGAACGCCAGCGAGAACGAGAAGAAGAGCATCGAGTCCGCCGCGGACCGTGCCAAGAAGTTCTTTGATATTCCGTCGGGCACCGACGTCGAGCGCAACCGCTACGGCGAGCTTCGCAAGGCCCCGAAGCTGGTCAAGCACATCTTCGACAACGTGGTGCCGCGCTTCCGCGATCGTGCGGGCGGGTACACGCGCATCGTGAAGCTCGGTCGCCACCGCATCGGTGACGGCGGCGAGATGTGCGTGATCCAGTTCGTCGGTGCCGAAGAGGGCCCGGAGATCGGCGGCACGCCGTCGACCCGTCGCAAGACGGCGGACCGTCGCACCGCGTTCGCGGCCAAGATCAAGAAGGCCGCGGTCGCTGGCGCGCCGGCGGCGGAGTGAGCCAAACTCGCGATCGGGGCTGCGGAGGTCCGAGAACTTTCGAAAGACCCGGGGTATGTGTGCCCCGGATCTTTTTTGAACGATTTTCGAAACCCACCGCCCGGTTCGTGCGTCTTACCTTGACGGGCTAGAATCCTGTGTCCGGGCACGCTCGTGCCCACTCCCGTTTCACTTTCTTTTGAGGAACTGACCATGAAGACGACCCGCTTTGCTCTCGTTGCCTGTGCGTTCGCCTGTACCCTCGCGCTCGGCGCGTGCAACAAGGCCAGCCGTACCGACGCTGCCGCCTCGACGACCGAGGTCAAGGCCTGTGCGAAGGGCGCCGAGTGCTGCAAGACCACCGGCAAGGCCTGCGGCACCGACGGCGCGTGCGCCAAGGACAAGGGCGCTTGCTCCAGCACCGGTACCTGCAGCGGTGCGGCCAAGACCACGAAGAACTAAGAGCTTGCGTTCGCGACTTCACCGTCGCGTGCCGCTCTGAATGACTTCGAACGCCCGCGGGATGAACTCCCGCGGGCGTTCTGTTTTTGGTGCAGATGACGAAGCACCCGCGTTGCGTGAATCCGGCGTTCTGTGCTGATCGTGCCGCTTGTGCTGTTTGTGCCGGCGGTGACGTCTGGGCTGGCGGCACTGCGACAGATCGCGGGCGTTGAGCGAGCTTGGCTGAAGTCGCGTGGTTCTCGGGCCGAAGGCGATGGTCGCGGCGGGTGAGCCGCCGCCCTGTGAGCACCGCAGCCCTCCAACTCGTGACCTCAACGCTCGGGGCCGCCGCGTCCGGTACGCCCGTGACGCCGGCAACCGGCCGATTGCTCGTGGCGGAGGTGAAGGATGCGAACACACGCCTGATTTTGGATGTGGTGGACGAGTCGATCGAGCGGGCTCGCGAGGCGCGCGAGGCGGCCCAAGCCCGGCGTGAGGAGCGGCGAGCCGAAGAGGCCCGAAGGGACGAGGCGACCAATGAGCGGGAGCGGCTCGAGGCGGCGAGGGAAGCCGCGAGCGCCCGGCGGGAGGCGGTGGAGACCGAAAGACTGGCCCGAGCGGATGCTTCGGAGTCGTTCATGGCGGAGATTCTGGCCCGTCAGGCGGCCCGGGGTGTGAACTTCTCCGGCTGATACGAACCGAACGGCGGATTGAGCTTGCCTCCGGGGGCGATGCGGTCAATAATCGAGGCCCTGACGGAGCTACCCCATGCCTTACGTTTGCGAGTTCACCGGCAAAAAGTCTTCCTACGGCAAGCAGCGCGCATGGCGCGGCCAGGCGATCAAGAAGGGCGGCTTCGGTTTGAAGCCAACCGGGATCACCCGCCGTAAGTTCCGCCCGAACCTGCAGAAGGTTCTGGCGCTGGTTGATGGCGTGCCGGTGCGTCTGTACGCGTCGACGAAGGCCATCAAGTCCGGCCTGGTGGTCAAGCCGCTGCGCCGCCGCGATGGCTACACCCGCCAGCAGAACCTGCTGGGCAACAAGGCTGAGTGATTCGGCTGCGCGACGCGACGCGCGCTTCGGCGTGGCGTGCGCTCGATTCAATTTCACTGAATGATCGTTGAGCGTGCCCGGAAACGGGCACGTTTTCTTTTGGGCGGCACGGCAATCGGCAATCGGGAATCGGCAATCGTGTGAAGGCAGAAGACCCTTAGACGCGGCGTGCCGGCGTCTTGGTGTTCTGCCTCTCCCGACTGCCGATTGCCGACGCCCCACGATTGCCGACGCGCCCGCGCATACCATCGAATGATGCGGTGTGATGCGTGCGAGAACGAGGCGACGATGCACGACATCATGGTCGTGGACGGGGTCAGAGTCGAGCGGCATTTGTGCGAGCGGTGTGCGATCCGCGAGATGGGCGGGGGGGGCGCGGGGGGTGGGGGGGGTGGGACGATCGCTGATCCGCTGAAAGCCGCGGCGGAGATGTCGCAGCAGACCGTCGGCATGGACCCGACAACGCCGGAGGCACCCAGGGCGCTGGCGTGCGGCAAGTGCGGGCTGACGTTCAACGAGTTCAAGACCGATGGCAAGCTCGGGTGCGCGTCGTGCTATGAGGCGTTTGTCGCTCAGCTCGGCGGCATTTTGATGCGTGCGCACGAGGGCGCGACGCACCACGCGGGCAAAGTGCCGCGACGGGTCGCGGCGAGTCGTGACGCGGGCGCTGGGCGGTTTGCGGGACACCGGGTGAGTCAGAGTGCGGCGGAGGCTTCGAGCCAAGAGCGAAGCGACGAGGACGAGCGGATGCGTCAGCGGGCCGAGATCGCGGCGCGTCTGGTCACGCTCCGCAAGCACCTGGGCGAGGCGGTGACTTCGGAGCAGTACGAGCGTGCGGCGCGGTTGCGTGACGAGGTCCGCGATCTTGAGCGTGAGCTGCGGGCGGTGTCGTTCGGCGTTGAGCGACCGGAGACCCAGGCGTGAGCGACGCGGGCGCGCCCATCCAGCACAGCGCCGTGCAGGCCGGTGCGCCGTGGCTTCGCGGCGACGGACCGGACAGCGACGTGGTGATCTCGTCGCGCGTGCGATTGGCGCGAAACCTCGCGGGATTCGCGTTTCTGCAGCGGGCCAAGCCAGTGGAGCGCCAGGGCGTCTTCGCGGCGTGCCGCGACCATCTGACGAGCGTGGGGCTGGCCAAGCAGGTGATCTGGGCTGAGGTCCACAGGCTGCCGCAGATCGATCGGACGCTCTTGATGGAGCGGCACTTACTGAGCAAAGAGCACAGCAAAGGCGGCGCGGCGAGCGGGGTGGATTGGCCGCGCGGGCTGTGTGTGAGTGCGCCCGATGAGCGGCTGAGCATCATGGTGAACGAGGAGGATCACCTGCGGGTGCAGGTGTTGCGATCCGGGCTCGCGCTCACCGATGCGTGGCAACAGATTGACGCGGTGGATGATCTGATCGAGGCGGGGCTGGAGTACGCGTACTCGGCGCGATTTGGGTATCTGACGGCGTGCCCGACGAACGTCGGCTGTGCGCTGCGGATGAGCGTGATGCTGCATCTGCCGGGGCTGCGGATGACCGGCGAGCTGGATCGTGTGCGCCGCGCGACGAAGGAACTCGGGCTCGCGGTGCGCGGGTACTACGGCGAGAACAGCGACGCCAGCGGCGACTTCTTCCAGATCTCGAATCAGGTGACGCTCGGCAAGTCTGAAGAGACGATCCGGCGTGAGCTTGAGAAGCAGATCCTGCCGCAGGTGCTGGAGTACGAGCGTGCGTCGCGACGGTTGCTGCTGGAGAAACGCCGGCGTGCGACGGAGGACGACATCTTCCGGGCGCTGGGATTGCTGCGTTCCGCGCGGTTGCTGGCGCCAGAAGAGGCGATGGCGCAGTTGAGCCTCGTGCGGATGGGTGTGTTGATGGGCGTGGTGCAAGGATTGACCGAGCAGGCGGTGACGCAACTGTTCTTGCTCGTGCAGCCGAGCCACCTGCAGAGGTACTTGGGCAAGGAGATGGATCAGCAGCGCAGGCGAGAGGCGCGCGCGGATCTGGTGCGGGAGCGGCTGGGCGGCATTTGAACGCCGGCGCGTCGGACGTTCTAGAGCGATTGGCGCCGATGGTCGGTATACTCCGGCGAGCCCCAAGGGAAACTCTCGCATGGCCAGTTTGGCCGTCACGGCACCATTCGGCTTCACCTTCGATGTCCTGCGGTTTCTTCGCGCGTACAAAGCACTGGGCGTGCGGAGTGCGCAGTTCTATCGCAACGAGAAGGCACCGCCGACGCTGAACGAGGCGCTGGCGATCAGCAATCAGGCGGGCGTGCCGTTTGACTCGATCCACGGCGTCTTCGGGCCGCACCTGGACCCCAGCGGCCCGGACGCGGCGCACCGGGCGCATTGCCTGAAGGTGTACGAGGACGAGGGGAAGCTGGCCCGAGACCTCGGCGGGCCGATGGTGGTGGTGCATCCCTCAGCGCAAACGCCGGATATGCGGGCGCTCTCGATCGCGGAGTTGATGGCCCAGGCGCCGGTGCGGTGGCCGCCGCTGATGGAGTTCATGCGCGATCTCGCGGCGATCGGTGAGCGGCTGGGTGTGGTGTATCTGATCGAAAACCAGCCGCCGAACTGCCCACTGGGGCATGACCCCAAGGCTCTGGCGGAGGGTGTCGCGATGATCGGCTCATCGAAGCTGAAGTTTTGCTTGGACACCGGGCACGCGCACATGACTGGCGACACGATCAAGGCGGTCGCGGACGTGAGCGACGTGCTGGCGTATCTGCACATTCACGATAACGACGCGAAGGTGGACGATCATCGGATGCCGGGCGACGGCACGGTCGATTGGGTGGCCTTTGGCAAGGCGTTGCGTGCGAGCGGCAACGAGTCGCCACGGATGCTCGAGGTGTTCTATGACGAGGCTCGCGTGGAGGCGCTCGTCGCGGCGGGATATTCGAGCGAGCTGGTTCGATCGTGCGCGCTGTAGCGATGCTGATGGCGATGGCGTGCGAGAGCCGCGCGGAGCGAAGTGCGAAGGCGGTCGTGACGTATGAGCCATGATCGAGGGCAAGAGCGAGATCAGCAGCGCGGCGAGGAGCCGGCGCGGGGCGCGTTTGTGTGGCCGCCGCGGGCGATGGTGGAGGTGAAGGGCGCTGCCGGGCGTGCCGGCGGGGGTGGGGCGATCGGTGGGCGAGGGGGCCCGCGCGATGGACGTTCGAGGGATCGGCGCGACGCAAACTCCGCCGGCGGTGCGGGAACGGGTGGTGGCTTGGACGCGGGCGAATCGCCACGGCACGCGGCGAACGCGCAGCGAGGGCGTGGCGCGATCGCGACGGGCTGGACCGCGTGGGGCTTTATGGTGGCAGCGATCGAGGATGTGTGGCTTGACACGACGCGCCCGGCGTTGTGGCGGCGGTTATTGAGGGGGGGTGCGGTGGATGGGCCGCGGGCGGCGGTGTGCGCGCGGTGCGGGCGCGAGCGGGGCGGCGTGGGAGCGGGTGAGGGCGAAGGTGGCGGCGTGCGGGGGCGAGGGTGCGAGTTTTGTGATCGCCAGGGCCCGGCGTGGAGTGAGTTTGTGCGAGTCGGGCGGTATCGCGGGGTGCTGCGCGACGCGATTCGCGAGCTGAAGTTTGAACGCGGGCGAGCGACGGGCGTGATGCTCGGGAAGATGCTCGGGCGGCGGATCGCGCAGCGGATCGTGCGGCTTGATCGCACAGGCAAGATTCAACGGGTGGTCCTGGTGCCGATGCCGACGACCCGGTGGCGGCGCCTGACGCGCGGCATCGATCACGCGAGGGTCATCACGCGGGCGGCGACCGTCGAGGCGCGTCGAGGCCTGCGGGCGTCGGGGCACCCGGCGGAGGTGGTGATGGCGGATTTGCTGTCGCGCCGCGGGGCTCCGTCGCAAACGCGGGTGACGGGATCCGAACGGCGGCGGAATGTCGCGGGGGTGTTTCGGGCTCGTGGGGTGTGGTGGGAGCGGGCGGCCAGGCGGTCGGACACGTCCGACGGTTCGAGCTCGGGTGTGAAGGTGGGGCGTACAGAGAACGCCGGCAAAGGTGGGGAGGATGGGCAAGAGGCAGACCGGAGCGCGGGCGTCGGTGCGTGGCGGCGGGTGCTGGGGGCCGTCCGGAGGGTGACTCGGGGTGTATTGCGGCCTCTGAGGCGGATATTTTCGCCTTGGCGATGGGTGGTTGATGGCGATGGGAAGCCAGCCCGGGGGGTGGTGATCGTCGGCGTGGATGACATTTCAACGACGGGCGCGACGATGCACCAGGCGATTCGGGCGATTGAGCGGGCGATTGGACGAAAGCGAGCGAGACAGGGGGGTGTGGAGCTGTGGGGGGCCTCGGTGGCGGTGACGGGGGCGTCAGAATCGGATAAAGACGCGGCGGAGGCTGGTTTGCGGGGCATTCGGGTGGACGGGTGACGGTGGGGGGATGGTGGAGAGCCGGTGGGCAG
>JALHNK010000114.1 GCA_022843565.1 Phycisphaerales bacterium | reverse complement strand
GTCCGCCTCGGTCGCCTCCACCATCGGGCCTGTCGCCTCGATACCCGCGTTGTTGAACGCGCCGTCGATCCGCCCGTACGTCTTCAGCGTGAAGTCGATCAACGACTTCACCTCTGCCTCCTTACTCACGTCGGCCCGAAAGAACGCCCCCTGCCCGCCCGCGGCCTTCACCCCGGCCACCACCTCGTTGCCCTCCTTCTCGCGCCGACCGCTCACGACCACCTTCGCGCCATGCTTGCCGGCAAGAAGAGCCGTGGCGCGACCGATGCCCGAGGTGCCGCCAGTGATGAGGATGACCTTGCCAGAAAGTGATGCCATGTTCGAAACTCCGATGTGCGGCATCGCGCGAGCTTTCGATACACACGCCGTCAGACCGACGATGCCTTGATGGGCCTTCGGATGCCAGCGGTGCCGGTCAGGTGACAGGAACTCTGAGTCGCGGCGTGTTGCTTCGCGCCGGATCCACTCTGTGCCGCCACCACGCCGCTCCATCTGCCGCTCACCCGCCTCACCCCATCGCCCAACTCACCACACCCAGCCACGTTCTCGTTCGACGCCCCCGCCCCCCCGCCCCCCCACTCGCGGTGCCGCCGATGCGATCTGTATCGCTTGATCCGGCATCGTGTGTATGGCATGCTCACAATTTCCTTGCTTCGCGGCAATGGCCCGTCGCGTCCGCCGTTCTGCTGGCAACTAGGAGCATTCACATGTCAAACACGAATCGCAACGCACGTTTCTCCCTCGCACGTCTCAGCCCCCTGGCCCTGCTGCTCGTCGCAGCCACCCTGGTGCCCGTCACCATGGCCAGCGCCGAGCCCGACCAGCCGCCCGCCAAGCGACCCGAGGGCGCGCCCGAAGGCCGTCGCCCCGGTGGCCCGCGCCCCGATGGCGAGCGTGCCGCACGCCCCGCCCGCCCGCTCACCGACGCCCAGAAGAAGTTCGACGCCAACAACGACGGCAAGCTCGACGAAGCCGAGCGCACCAAGTTTCAGGACGAAATGAAGAGCCGCGTCGTCAAGCTCAAGGCATCGATCGACACCAGCGGCGATGGCAAGATCTCCGCCGACGAGTGGAAGGCCGTGAGTGCCGACATCGCCACCCGTCGTGAGGAAATGGTCAAGCGCATCGAATCCGGCCCTCCGGCCGGACCCGGCGCAGCGCGCCCCGGCGATGATGCCAAGCGCCCCGAAGGCGAAGGCCGCCCGCCGCGTGAAGGTCGTCCGGGCCGCGAAGGCCGCCCGGGTGGCGAGGGTGGCCCGGGTGGTGAAGGTCGCCCCGGTGGCGGCGAAGGCGGCCCCGGGCGTCGCCTCGACACCAACGGCGACGGCAAGATCGACGAGAGCGAAAAGGCCGCGGCCATGAGCAACTGGGACGACATGCAGCTCCGCCTCGTTGCAGAGTTTGACGCCGATGCCGACGGCAAGCTCTCGGCCGAAGAGAAGACGAAGTTCGAGACCACCATCAAGGAGCGTCGCGAGGGCCGTCCCGGCGGCGGCCCGGGTGGTGGTGAAGGCGGACGTCGCGGCGGCAGCCCCAAGGGCGGCGCACCCGCGGCACCCTCAAACCCCTGATCAAGCACACCGGCGGCAGCCGCCCGGCCTGATCAGCGTGCCCGATTTCACTCCAACCACTGTGGCATCCCGAGGGCCGCGCTCAAGACGAGCGCGGCCCTTCTTTCACGTCCCCCCGACACCCGACCAAATGCCCGAAACTGCACCGGACAGACCATGAATTCCAGCGTGCAAGCCTTGTACCCCCGCTCAATCGCGGCTAGTCTACATTCTTCCTACTCTCGCCCACGGAGCCTCGATGTTCGAAGCAACCCACACCCTTCCCGATGCGCACGGTCGCTCGATCGTCACTTTGAAAGGCGACGCGGGCATCCTCGCACTTGAGCAACTCGAACGCGAGATGATCAAGGTCTCGGCGGCGCAAGTTCGTGTCCTGGTCTTTGATTTGAGTGGGCTGACATTCGCCGCGAGCATCGCGATCGGCAATCTCGTCGCGGTGCGAAACTCCATCCACCAGCGTGGCGGGCGCTGCTTCATCGCCGGGGCCCAAGGCGAGATCGCCCGAGTCCTGCACCGATCACGCGTCGACGGGCTCTTTGAAATGGTCAGCGACGTTGACGCGGCGCTGGCGGTGACGACGGGGTAAGCCCCACCTCGCTCTCCACCGCGCGAGCGGGGGAGATGGCAAGTCCGCGAGCCAGAGGGGGCACTCCGGCTTCGGGCAGTTGTTGCGATCACGAACATCTCGGAGTCCCGAGCAAAGCACCTCACGCCTGCCGCGGCTCGTTCTTCACTGGCGGATTGAGATCGCTCGCTTCGATCTGCGGATCCTCCAGCGGCAGCCGGCGCGCAAACGCCATGAAACGCGCGTACTGGTCTTGGATCTCCACCAGCGAGTCACCGGCAAACTTCTCTCGCAGCACCCGCGCGACCTCAAACGCCACGACGTTCTCGATCACCACGCTGGCCGCGGGGACCGCGCACACGTCCGAGCGTTCGTACGCCGACGGTGCGTCGGCCTTGGTGTTCAGATCGACGCTGGGCATGCCGCGAAGCAGCGTGCTGATCGGCTTCATCGCGGCCCGGACCACCAGCGGCGCGCCATTGGTCATGCCACCCTCGGTCCCGCCGGCGTTGTTGGTTGACCGCACAAACCCCAGCGACGGTGCGCCCACGCGCGAGCGATCAAAGCCGATCGGGTCGTGGACCTCATGCCCGAATCTCGCGGCGCACTCAAACCCGAGGCCGAACTCCACGCCCTTGATCGCCTGCACGCCCATCACCGCCGCCGCGATGCGCGAGTCCAGCCGATCGCGCCAGTCCATCGTGCTTCCGGCGCCCGGCGGCAGGCCGAAGACATGACACTCCACGACGCCGCCGACGGTGGTCTTCTCCACCTTGGCGCGCCGGATGACCTCGCGCTGCCGCGCCGTCGCCTCCTCGTCCGGGCAATAGGTCTCGCTGGCGTCTCTCGCCGATCTCAACCCGCGCCACGATTGCTCGGTCACGATCACGCCGCTCACCTCCGCGTGAACGCTCCGCGTGAAGCCAAAGGCCTCGATCGGCACACCCGGCGAATCCGGCGCGCCGGCGATCTGTCGCAGCAGGCATCTGGCAAGCGCCCCCGCGGCGACTCTTGCCGCGGTCTCGCGGGCGCTGGCCCGCTCCAGCGTCGCGCGACAATCCGTCGTCAGGTACTTCACGCTGCCCGCAAGATCCGCG
Source organism: Phycisphaerales bacterium (assembly GCA_022843565.1). Taxonomy (GTDB): domain Bacteria; phylum Planctomycetota; class Phycisphaerae; order Phycisphaerales; family UBA1924; genus JACVCS01. Next base: position 8,291 of record JALHNK010000114.1, on the reverse strand, counting down.
TGGCCCGGGCGCGGCGTGTACACCGGCGGCGTCCGCTTGGCATCATCCATCCGCGAGTCGCGGTTCACGATCCGCATCGCCACCGGCGAGCCGATCGTGCGCCCGTTGCGAACGCCCGAGAGGACTTCGGCGATGTCTGTCTCAATGTTCTGTCGCCCGCCCCGCCCGTAGCCGCCCTGGCGGCGAGCCAACTCCGCGTTGATGAAGTCAAGGTCAACAGCCATGCCCGCCGGCAGCCCGTTCACGATGGCCAGGAGCCCGGGGCCGTGGGATTCGCCTGCGGTTTGATAGGTCAGCGCCATGCCCAGAGCGTATCGGGCGTCACTCGTTCATGCGCAGCCAGGTCAGGCTCAGCGCGTCCTTCTCGGCCTGCTTGAATCCGGCATCGCCGACCGCCTGCACGCTGTGCAGCATCCATCGCTGCGCGAGCAACCGCTCGGCGGGGGAGACCGGCAGCATCAGCTCGGCGCGATGGCGTTCGAGCGCGAGCCACAGCGTCAGCGCCTGGGCGTGCTGCCCGCGCTCGCTCAACAGGTGAGCCTTCACCGCAAGACCCTGGATCAGTTCGACCTTGTCCCGCACCGTGCGCAGGATGCTCAAGCCCTTTTCGAGCTCTTCCTCGCCATCGCCGATGTTCTTGGCCGAGAGGTGGATCTTGGCCAACATGCAGCGCGTCGCGCCCATGCCCGGCTGGTCGTCGATCTGCTCGTGCAGCGCCAGTTGCTCTCGGGCCAGGCGTTCGGCCTCCGGCAGTTCCAGTTGCAGCAACTTGAGATACGCCCACATCCCCTGGATCTGCCCGCTCAATCGCGGCGCAAGCTGCCCCTGCGAGCCGGTCCGCAGCGCCGCGGCCGCAAGCAGCGCCCGCTGCGCGTCGATCATGCTGGCGGTGTAGAGCGAGAGGAACCCCAGGCCGAGACAGCCGCGAGCGACAAAGTCGCGCCGGTCCAGCTTGTTGCCCAGGTCGATCGCCTCCTGCAGCATGTTGCGGGCCGTCAGAGGCTCCTTGAGGATCAGCGCACTGGCGAGCAACAACAGACAATCGGCCGTCCCGGTCTCGTCGCCCAGCTTGCGGCTCTGGTTCAGCGCCTTGCGCTGCAGTGCGACCGCCTCGAACATGTCGCCCTCGTGATACGCCAGCGTGCCGCTGGCGCTCAGGCCTGCCGCCTGCGTCGCGGGGCTCAAGCGGTTGTGCCCGCGGTCGAACGCCTTCTCCAGCGACGTGCGTGCATAGCCGACGCGCCCGCGGATCTCCCAATACGGGCGCAGGTTGCTCAGCAGCATCACCGCCTGCTGGTGACACTCGTCGGTCGCCGCGGACCAGCCGATCGCCCCGGCGATCAGATCGATCTCGGCGTCAACGTCACGCAGGCACCCCGCCTGGGCGGGGCTGTCCAGCAGCGTGCGGATCGTCTCGGACCACGTCGCCAGGTGCCCGAGCAACCGCTGATTGGCCAGTTGCAGCGGCTCGCTGCGCCGGTGCTGCTGTTGAATGCTCAGCCGCAGCGCCTCAGGCATGAACAACCGGGCGCCGCCGGCGGGCACCATCTCACGCGTCAGCAGGCCCCACTGGATGATCTGCTGAACCGCGCCGCTCGACGACGCGCCGCAGACCGCCGTCGCAGTGGCCTGTGTAAAGCCGCCGCTCATCGCGGCGCACATGATCAGCGCCTCGCGTGCCTGGGCCGGCAACTGCGACAGATACCGCGAGGGCGGCGTGCTCCCGGGCGCAAGGTCGATCAGCGAGATCGCGTCGGCGGGGTTCACCGAGTCTTCCTCGGGCAGCGCCTCGACCGCGATCGAAGCCTGCGCACTTACCGGCGGGATCGAACTGGAACCTCGCGAACGCATGAGCTGCAGTGCCTGTACCACTTCCGCCGCGGTGCTCGGGCGCTTGGCCGGGTCCTTGGCAACCATCCGTGCGATGAGCCTCGCCGCGGCGTCCGGCGTGCCGGCGCGGATCTGCGTGTAATCCGGCTCGTGCAGGAGCACGCTGGCCATCACCTCGCCAGCAGTCTTGCCGCTGAAGGCGCGCCGCCCCGTGAGCGTTTCAAAGAACACCGACCCCAGCGCGAACAAGTCCGCCCTCGCATCAACTGTCTGGCCCCGCGCCATCTCCGGGCTCATGTACCCGGGCGTGCCCGCGACGAGCGAATCGATATCGCTCGCAGCGAACGCCGACGTCGGCGCGTCATCGGCCACCCTGACATCCAGCGTGCTCTGGCGCGAGCCGCCACGCGCAAGCCCGAAGTCCAGGATCTTCACGATGCCCTTGGGCGTGATCTTGACGTTGGCGGGCTTCAGATCGCCGTGGACGATCCCCGCCTCGTGCGCCGCGGTCAGCGCCGTCGCGATCGCCTCGGCAACCGCGATCGACTCGTTGGCCGGCAGGCCGCCGGGCTGCTGCGAGAGCCGATCCATCAGCGTCGGCCCGTCGACATACTCCATGACCAGATACACGGCGCCGCGGTCCTCGGCGATGTCGTAGATGCCGGCGATGTTCGGATGGTTCAGTTGCGCCAGGATCTGCGCCTCGCGCCGGAATCGCTCGGTGCGCCGATGCTGATCCGGCACAGAGTGATCGCCAGCCGCCGGCGGCAGCGTCTTGATCGCCACCTGCCGCCCGAGGCGCGTGTCCCGCGCCAGATACACCACGCCCATGCCGCCACGACCAAGCTCCCGCTCGATCTTGTACGGCAGGTTGGGGATCACCAAGGTCATGCAAGGATCATCGAATCAATCACTCGGACAGTGAATCGTCGCCAGCGGGATCAAGGTGTCGCAGGCGTCGTCGTCGGCTCCCAGCTCACATGCCACACAATCGGATCGCCCTCCTGGCTGGCCAGGTCGCTGGGGATCTGGAGCACCGCCTGCGATTCGGATCGCGACGCCGAGACGCCGCGCGCACGCAACGAAACGCCCGAGCCGAGCACCTTGCCCGGCGCGTTGATCGTGAGCTTGATGCTCCCCCCCAGGTCGCTGGTCTGCGGGTTCTCCGCGATCATGTCTCGGGCCTGCTGGCGAGCCGCGTCCGAAGCGCCCGCCAACATGCCCGACCACGCCGCCTGCTTCCCGCGCGGCAGCGTCACCCGCATCACCATCGGGCCCATCCCCTTGCCCAGCGCACTCGGCCTGCCGCCCGCGGGCTCGAATGTAATCCCCGCCAGAGACACATCGCCCAGCGTCTTGAACGTCGCCTTGCTCACCACCACGCCCGCCCGCCCCGTCCACGCGATCGACCCGCCGGTCGTCGCGGCCTCCACCGGCCGCAGCTCGCTCGGCGTGACAATGCCCGACGCGATCAGCGTGCCCGAGCCGTCGGCGTTCAGATCGATCCGGATGCTCGTCGCGTCTGCCTCGTCACACCCGGAGATGCACGCCAGCATCACGCCCAACGCAACCGCCAACGGGACACAGCGGCGGGACGCCGAACGCGCATTGATGATGGGACCAGCCAGCATGGGCAACCTCCGAGAGCTTCAGTCTACCGACTTCTGATCCCCCATGCGAACGCGGGGGCAGACCAGACATCACCGCGGCCAAGCCAGCCACGCGCGGCAAAGCGTACGCGGTCCCAAATGGAAAACGCCCCGGAACCTCCGGGGCGTCGCTCGAATCGTGACATTGAAGCCCCCGCGCCTGGCTGCGGGCCTCATGTGCAAAGGCTCACTTGGCCGACGTCGCGTCCGCCAGCTTGTCCGCAGTGACGTCACCCTCGAAGAACTGCTTGACGGTGCCATCGGGGCTGATGACGATGACCGACGGGAAGCCGCGGATGTTCAGTTGCGAGGCCAGGTCGTCGCCGTTGACCAGCGCCGGAAAGCCGGGGTTCGAATCCGCCCAGGTCTTCTTGATGGCCGCGACGTCCGCATCGCCCTGCAGACGGCAGGCGACGCCGAACGCCTTGGTGTTCGACTCCGAGCTGACCTTCTGCAGCGCGGTGCTCATGCTTGAAGACAGCGGGAACTGCGGCCCGAAGAACGCCAGGACGACGGTCTTGCCCTTGAGATCGGCGCTCTTGACCGTCGAGTTGTCAACACTCGCCAGCTCCCATGCCGGAGCCGCGGCGCCGGGGATCAGGCCGCCCGGGGGATTCCGAAGGCCGGTACCTTTGGGCGTGGTGCCCGCCGGCGGGGTCTTGCCGGGTTCGCCAGCCGGGCCGCCGGGCGGGTTCGCAGGCTGAGCGGGGTTCTTCGGGGCCACCGGCGTCGGATCCGCCAACCGCTGGGCGGTAAAGCCCTTGGGCGTCGCGACTTCCAAGTCCTTGGCGGTGGGCGCCTTGTCGGTGCTCACCTTCGTAAACGTCCAGTTCTGGGCGAGCCCGCCGAGGCGGCGCTCATAAAAGCGGGGCAGCTTGTCCACCAGCCCGATCGCGAGCGTGCGCGTCAGCTTCCCGTCAACATCGACCTTGATCACCTGGCAGGGCACGCCGTCGAACTCCTTGGTCTCGACGACTTCGATCGAGCGCCCGCGAATCTCCGACTCGAACGGGGTCTTGCCGTTGGGCTCAAACGGCCCGAGGACCAGACGCTCCAAACGCGAGACCCAGATGTCCGACACCGAGTTGGCCCCGGTGGGCTGGGTCAAGACCTTCTTCAGCGTGTCGTCGCGCCACGTGATCAACCGGCGCGCGGGGCTCGCACCGGGCGCATCCTGCGCCACGATCAGCACGTCCACGTCCTTGTTGCCACCCTCGCCGACAATAAACAGGCTGCCCTTGTAGCGCGTCTGCAAGGGCGTCTCCTTGCCCTTGAGCATCGTCACTGCGACCTCGCTCGACGGACCGGCCGCGCCGCCGGCACCCGGCTGGCTCGTCTTCACGGTCATCGTCACATGCTGAAGCTCCGAGACCGCCTTCGAGGCGTCCTCGATCATCTGCTTCGCCGCGGCGTCCACCTGGGCCATCAGCCCCGCGGCGAACACCAGCACCGTCGCAACAGGAACAAACGCGAATCGAGTAAGACTCATAGAAGAAATCTCCTAAAGACCACTTTGGAAAACGTGTGAGGACAAAGGGAAACGCGGACAAGTCCAAGCCGGTAGCACGACAAACCACCAAGGGCCCGCGATCTTCTCGCGCCGACCCAAGGATATGACTCTGTTCATCGGACGTTGCGGACATCAACCACAACATCTCCCGACATCGATCACCAATCCACCCGGCCCGAACGGCCGCGGCATCGCTCCCCACTGCCTGCGCCGCGTCGTGCCCGTTGGATTCAGTGATCACCGACTATCCTCTGCTCCTGTCCAAACCTTTTCAGAGCGGGTGCCCGAATTCGAAACCCCCCTCCATTCTCGCCGCAGACGGCACCCGAATCGAGTGCCACCACTCCATCGGCCGCGCACGCGTCCGTGCCATCGTCGGACATTGACGCGATTTCCAAGCCTCCGAGCGGCTTAACTGCTTCGAACACTCTCACTGTCGCCTTCTGCCTCATCGGCCTGGCGTTCATCATCACCGCGATCTGGAAGGACTGGCTGCGGCCGGGGTCGTTCCGGCGGGCCATCGCAGCGGACGCGTCGGATCGGGCCGCCGGCGTCGTTTCAGCGTTATCGCGTGTCCGCTCGCTGGACCGCGTGAGCACCCTCCACGCGATCATCTTCGCGACAGCAGTCTTTCTTTTCGGCGGCATCGCGGCGGCGCTCGCGATGCCAGCACCAGGCATGTTCGGCTTCAGTGAGGGAACACCCGCGCACCTCGCACTCCTCATGGGGGTGACCTATTCCGTCACCGTGCCAGCCTCGCTCGCGATGGTCTTCGGCTTCAAACTCCTCGCTCGCACCGTCCACGCCGATACCCACCCCGCCGATCCGGCCTTGGAACTGGATTGGTTGAACTTTCGCACCGACGACCTCCGCACCGGCCTGGCTCTTGCGCTCCCGACCATCGGGGTCTGCATTCTCGTCGGCGCAGCGATCACCGCGTTCGTCACGGCGTTCACTGGCCACCCCCCCGAGCAACTGGCGCACACCGTCCTCAGACAGACCATGAGCGCGGGCTTTGACTGGCCCATCATCGTCATCGTCCTCGCGGCGTCAATCGGCGCGCCGATCGTCGAAGAGATCATGGTCCGCGGCTTCCTTCAAACCGGCTTTCGCGGCGCCACCGGCTCGCCCTGGCTGGCGATCGGCGTCAGCAGCGTCCTGTTCACGATGATGCACATCGGAAGCGTGAACACTCATGCCCTGCCGGTCATCGGCGCGCTGTCGATCATTCTGGGCATCCTCATGGAACGGCGCGGCCTCTGGGCCTGCATCGTTGTTCACGTCGCGTACAACAGCAGTCAGTTACTTCTGGCCTGGCTGTTGGTCTGAACGCTCGCACACACCGCGAGGGCGATCACGCGCGTGTCTGCTGCATCAAGACCTCGCGGCTCAGCAGCGCGCTGTCCAGCGGCTGGCGCGACGCGACGAACACCGCGCGCGTCAGGCCTGTGCTGTTGCCGGGCGTCGCGACCGTCCAATCCAGCGGGAACTCCGCGTGCCAGGGCTGCGTCCGTGTCATGTACGCATGCGGCATGAGCGTGCTCAACTGCCCCATCACCCACGACCGCGACGGCCGACATCCCGTGCCCGTAACCGCCTGGCTGAAGAGCACCTTTTCCTCCGGCACCAGGTTCGCACCCCCCTCGTCCCGCAGGCTCACGCATGTCTCCAGCAGCAGCACGTTCTTCACCCGCGCGCACAGCCACGCCAACGCCTCGGCCGGACGCGCCAGGTGATACAGCGTCCCGTAGCAGTACACGATGTCATGCGCCGGAACATCCGACGGCAGATCGCCGTCCAGATCCAACTGCCGCACCGTCACTCGCGCATCATCGCGATAGCGACGACGGATCGCCGCCAGATTCTCTTCGCGCGGCTCGGTACACAGCACCTGGCACCCGCGATCGAGGAAGAAATGCGTGTGATCGCCGATCCCCGCGCCGACTTCCAGCACGCTCTGATCCCGCAGGTTGAGCCCGAGCGTCGCCAGATGCTCTTGCCGGCGCGCGTTGTGGCGCAGGTACTCGCTGGAGTGAAAGTGCTGCTCGGGGGTTTGACGACGACGTCCGAAGAGGCGCATGGCGAAGTCTACATCGCCCAGACACCGCGTGCGAACCGCACTGTTTACTGATCGTGGCCCGCGGTCTCCGGCAGTTCGTGCCCGGCGTTGCGGAGAGTCCGCTCGCGGGCCGCGAGTTCGAGGTCGTGCTCGACCATCATGGCCGCGAGGGTCTCGACGCTGGTCTCTGGGACCCAGCCGAGCTTCTTCTTGGCCTTGGCCGGATCGCCCAGGAGCAGGTCCACCTCGGCCGGGCGCAGGTAGCGCGGATCGAACTCGACGTGCTTCTTGAAGTTCAGCCCCGCGTGGGCGAACGCCAGCTCCGCGAAGTGACGCACCGAGATCGTGCGGTTCGTCGCCACCACGTAGTCATCCGCCTGGTCCTGCTGGAGCATCATCCACATCATCTTGACGTAATCACCGGCGAAGCCCCAGTCGCGCTTGCTGTCCAGGTTGCCCAGGAACACCTTGTCCTGCAGGCCCATCTTGATCCGCCCGACGGCGCGAGTGATCTTGCGCGTGACGAACGTCTCGCCGCGGCGGGGAGACTCGTGGTTGAACAGGATGCCGCAGGAGGCGTGCATCTTGTAGCTCTCGCGATAGTTCACCGTCGCCCAGTGCGCCATCACCTTGGCGCAGGCGTAGGGCGATCGCGGGTAGAACGGCGTCGTTTCCTTCTGCGGCACCTCCAGCACCTTGCCGTACTGCTCTGAACTGCTGGCCTGGTAGTAACGCACCTGCTTGCCGGTCTCGGTCTGGTACTCGCGGATGCACTCCAGCAGCTTCAGCGCGCCCATGCCCACGATGTCGGCAGTGAACACCGGCATGTCGAACGACACGCGTACGTGCGACTGCGCACCGAGGTTGTACACCTCGTGCGGATGCACCGTGCGCATCAGCTTGCCCAGCGAGTTGGAATCGCACAGGTCGCCGTAGTGCAGCTTGAGCTTGCCGCCCTTGACGTGCGGGTCGAGGTAGATGTGATCGATGCGGCCGGTGTTGAACGACGACGAACGCCGCACGATGCCGTGAACCTCGTAGCCCTTGCCGATCAGGAACTCGGCGAGGTACGAGCCGTCCTGCCCGGTGATGCCGGTGATGAGGGCTCGCTTGCCGCCGCCGTCCTTGGCCGAGAGCATGGCCTCGATGGAGGGCGACATGGAGGGCTTGCCGGCGGGCTTGCCGGGGGCTTTGGCCTTGGCCGAGCCCGCGGGCGTGGTGGTGCGCTGCGAGCCCGAGCCGT
>JALHNK010000113.1 GCA_022843565.1 Phycisphaerales bacterium | reverse complement strand
GGCACCCGCCCCAAACCACTCCTTTCCCGAACCCTCCAAACTCCGCCCACTCCCGACGCTGACCCTCCCCCCCCCCCCTCCACCCATCCCCACCCCCCGCGCCGATTTCATACCATGCCCGCAGCATGCTGATCCCCATCCTCATCCTTGCTGCGATCATCGTCCTCAACGGCGTCTTTGCGATGTCTGAGCTGGCGATGATGACCAGCCGTCAGAGCCGCCTTCAGCAGTCGGCCCGGGCGGGAAGCCGCGGGGCCGCGGCGGCGGTGGCCCTCGCCCGCGAGCCGACGCGGTTCCTCTCCACGGTGCAGGTCTGCATCACGCTGATCGGGATTTTGGCCGGCGCGTTCGGCGAGGCCCAGATCTCAGATCGACTGGCGGTCCACATCGCGCAGGTTCCCGAGCTGGCGCGATACGCCCAGCCGATCGCGCTGGTGATCGTCGTGCTGGTGATCACCTACTTCTCGCTGGTCATCGGTGAGCTGGTGCCCAAGCGCATCGCCCTGGCGTATCCCGAGCTGGTCGCGTCAACGATCTCGCGCCCGTTGAACATCCTCTCGATCATCGCGGCCTGGCCGGTCAAGGTCCTCACCGTCTCCACCGAGCTGGTGCTCAAGGTCCTGCGCATCAAGCCCAAGGACGGCGACGACATCTCCGAGGACGACGTGAAGTCCGTGATCTCACGCGCCGCGACCACCGGCATCTTCACGCCGCAGGAGCTCAAGCTCTTCCAGCGCACAATGCGCGCCGGCGACCTGATCGTCCGTGACCTCATGGTCTCGCGCACCAACATCGTCTGGATCGATGTGGACGAGTCGATCGACGCGGTGCGCGTGCTGGTGGGCACCAGCCCGCACTCGCACTTTCCCGTCTGCCGGGGGGGCGCTGGCGGCGGCATCGATGAGCTCGTCGGCGTCGTTCACATCAAAGACCTCATCGCCTACGGCCTGCTCGCCGGGAGCGATTTCAAGGTCTCCGCCGTGGCCCAGAAGCCGCTGTTCATCCCCGAGACCATGCCGGCCCTGCGCCTGCTTGATCAGTTCCAATCCAGCACCAACCACGTCGCCTTCGTCGTCGATGAATACGGCGGCACGCTGGGCATGCTCACGCTCAACGACGTGACCCGCGCGATCGTCGGCGATGTCAGCCGCACCGGCAGGGCCAGCGCGGCCAAGATGTCCCGCCGCAACGATCACGAGTGGTTCGTTGACGGCCGATTGCCGCTGCACGAGTTGGTCCTCGGCCTGGATCTCTCGGCCGATGTCGAGAGCGAGCTGCCCGATGTCAGCACCGTTGCCGGACTCGTCACCACCGTGCTGGGCCACATCCCCCGCGAGGGCGAGGTCTTCTCCTGGCAGGGCTACCGCATCGAGGTCATCGACATGGACGGCACACGCGTGGACAAACTCCTGGTCGCGCGAACGACCGACGCGACGCCGAACACGCGCGCGGAGCCCGGCGGTGGCGGCAGCACGTGAGAGAGGGACGCCGTGCCTGAGGCTCTGCGAAGGCACGGGCTGCCGAGGCTGGTGCACGAGGCTCAGCAGTGATCCGCGCTCACGCGCCCTCAAGCCCCTCGGCCAGCGCCATCGCGCGGACGTGCTCGCTGGCGATCGGCCACAGCGCCCGCCTTCGCGCCGCGCTGAGCACCCGAAACCCGCCGACGCGACTTCCCGCGAGAGCACCGTCGCCGCACGCACCACACCCGCACTCAAACGGCGTGGCCATCTCGTACTCGGTGGTGTTGTAGTCAAACGTGATCTCATCACCCGCGCCGAGCGGGCGAAGAGCCAGCAGCCGCGTGCCGACGAGCCGCGCACTGGCGTCGCACGAGTGATTCAGGTACCGCCAGATACACGGGTCGCTCTGCGGATCACCTTGATGCGCCCGCGGCAGGATGTGAACGCCCGCGCCGATCTGCACGCTGTACGTCGAAGGCTCGGCGACGCGCTGGCCGTCAAGCTCCAGGATGACATCGCCGGCGTCGATGCGCTCCGCCGCGAGCAATCGCTGCTGGCCGGGCGCGCCGTCCACTCGAACGCGCTTCGGACGGTGAGAGGAGCCCGTTGAGATCTCGCTGCCTGCCACATGCGACTCCAGAGATGCCGACGCTGACGACGATCATACAAACTCACGCGCTCGGACCTCGCCCGCCCGTGCTCGATGGGGTCACTTACACTCCACCTGCCGTGCCCGAGTTCCCGCCCAACCCGAACCCCGCCACCCCCCTCACCGCCCCCACCGCCGCGGAACTCGCGGCCCACCCCGTCATGCTATACGACGGCGTCTGCAACGTCTGCAACGCCAGCGTGCAATGGGTCATCCGCCACGACCCGAAGGCCATCTTCCGCTTCGCCGCGCTGCAATCACCGATCGCCCGCGAACTCCTCAAGCACACGACCATCGACCCCAGCCAGCTCAACAGCGTCATCCTCATTGACGGCGCCCACGTCCTCACCGCCTCCGACGCCCTGATCGCCATCGCCCGCCACCTCGGCCCGCCCTGGTCCCTCGCCCGCGTCTTTCTGCCGCTGCCGCGGTTCATTCGTAACGCCGTGTACCGGCTTATCGCGCGCAACCGCTATCGCGTGTTCGGCAAGCGCGAGGCGTGCATGATTCCGACTGAGGACGTTCGCTCGCGATTTCTGGAAATCGACGCGCGGGCGTGACCGGCTGCGCTCGAATCCTGTCACCCCGACTTGCTTCAGAATTCAGCCCTTCGACGAGCACGTCGAAGGGCTTTCTCGATGCACCGACATGACTTTGAGTTCGCTCCGGCGGGTCCGATCGCTTCTCTCGAATCCGCAGTTTGGAAAGAACTTCGAGCGTACTGATGACGGGATTGGAATTCTCCCTCGAGGCGTCGGCTCAGCCGACTCTTCCAGCCCATAGCTCGCGCACCGCCCGCGTAATGGCGGCAGGTTCTTCACGCTTGGACACGCACCCGCACGCGCCCGCGTCGATGGCCCGGCGGATGAACCCGGGATCGTCGTAGCCGCTGTAGATGATCGTCCGCACCCACGGGAGCGCCACGGCCATTTCGCTCATGGCCTCCAGCGGGTCCTTGCCGGGCATCGTCGCGTCGAGGATCACGACCAAGGGAGTAGGGGAAGGGCTCGAGGGCGTCGTGCTCACGCGGCGGGCCTCCGCGATCAAGTTGTCAGCCGACGCCAGGCAGCCCACGCACTGCATGTCCGGTTCGGCGTCGATCATCATCTTCAGAACCGCGGTCATGTCGCGACTGTCATCAACGCACAACACGCGGATCTTTGCTGTGGAGACGGAGGCCGGGCGAGATGTCGCTGCTTTGCGGGCGGTGGGGCGGGTGTTCATGCGTCGGCTCCTCGCTCGCTATCAACCCTTGGCCGGCGCGGCCATCATCTCGTCGAGCTTCTCCATGTCGCACGGCTTGACCATGTGCCCATCGAAGCCCGCATCACGCGCGTGCGCGACATCGTCGTCCCGTCCGTAGCCGGTGATGGCGATCAGTTTCATTCGGGCACCCGTCCCGCCGGTTTTGACCCCACCGGTCCCAACCACACCCTCGCTCGCCGCCAGCGGGATCACATTGTCCGAGCGCAGCCGCCGCGCGATCTCGTACCCGTCCAAGCCGGGCAGGCCGATGTCCAGCAGCGCGATATCCGGCCGCCACTCCCGCGCGATTCTGAGGCCCTCGGGGCCGGTGTTTGCGGACTGCACGATGTAGCCCTTGAGCCGCAAAGTGCCGCAGAGCATGGTCACCAGGTCGACGTTGTCGTCCACCACGAGCACGCGCACCGCCGGTGCCTTCACACGTCCTTCGCCAATCCCCGTGAGTCCGGGCGTTTCGGTGTCGGGCGATTGGCCTTCGGACGAGAGTTGGGCCTGGGGTGCCGGGAATAGCGGGAGTTTCACCGAGAACTCGCTCCCCTTGCCGGGGCCCGCGCTGTGCGCATGGATCGTCCCGCCGTGCATCGTGATGAGCCGGTGCGCCAGCGAGAGGCCGATGCCCAGTCCGCCCCATGAGCGGTCCAGCGAGCGGTCACCCTGCGTGAACAGATCGAAGACTCGCGGCACGAGCGTTTCCTCCATCCCCACCCCGTTGTCGCGCACGCGGACCATCGCGTAGTCCTTCCCTCCTTCATGCCGCAGCTCGCACGCCACCGCGATCCGCCCGCCGTCGGGCGTGTACTTCGCGGCGTTATTGAGCAGGTTCACCAGGACTTCTTCAAGACGCGTCGAATCTCCGTGCGCCGACACGGGTTCGGAGCAGGCACTGACCGACACCGCGTGATTGCGCTGCTCGAAGAGCGGGGTGACCGACTGAACGGCGTGCTCCACGATCTGCTTCATGTCCACGGGCTTCAGTTCCAGCCGGATGCGCCCGCTGATGACGCGCGAGACTTCCGAAAGGTCGCTCACCATCTTGGTGAGGTTGGCCACCTGCCGCTCGATGACCTCGCGGGCCTCCTGCAGCAGCGGGTTCGCGGACGCCCCTCCCCCGCGCTCCTGCAGCCGCATCATGTGCGCCGCGGCACGGATCGGCGCCAGCGGGTTGCGCAACTCATGGCTCAGCATCGCCAGGAACTCGTCCTTGGCGCGGGCTTGCGCCGCCAGGGCCTCGGCCTGCGCCGCGACCTCCGTCTCCAACCGGCTGCGCTCGGAGATGTCGCGGACGTTGCACTGGGCCACGAGCCTGTCGCCCTCCTGGTACACGTTGGCGATGAACTCGACCTCGACTTTCTCACCCCGCTGGTTGTGCACTGGCAGGTTGTCGTGTCGGAGGTACCCGGTGCGCTGCAAGTCGCGGAAGGCCGCTTTGTTCTCCTCGATGTCCTTGTACATTCCGATCTCGTAGAGTTCCTTGCCCAGAATGTCGCTCTTCTCCAAGCCCGTCAGCCCGCACATGAACGCGTTGGCGTCGGTGATCTTGCCGGTCGTGGCGTCGAGGATGAGGATGCCGTCCTTGGCGGTCTCGAAGAGGCGGCGGTACCGGACCTCCGAGTCTTTCTGGGCCTGCTCGGCCTGCTTGCGTTCGGTGATGTCGAAGACTGCCAGCAGCGACCGGGTACGTTCTTCATTCTGGAAAGAGACCTGCTTGCGGACGCTGTGCCATCGGACCTGGCCGTCGGGCCGGATGATGCGGTGATCCATCGCGAACTCGCCAGTGCCCGCAGGGTCGTACGAAGCGGCGATGAGCTTTTCCAAGGCGGGTCGGTCATCCGGGTGGAACATCGAATGGATGGTCGCTTGGGACACCACCAGCGGTTGCGGGGGAAGCCCGAACAGCGCGGCCGACTCAGGAGAGAGATGCACCTTGCCCGTGGCGTAATCGATCTCGGCGACCGCCAGCCCGGCGACCTGCGCGGCGAGGCGGAATCGCCCCTCGTTGCGCGCCAACTCCACTTCCGCCTGGTGGCGTTCGGTGATGTCCCGGAAGACCAGCACGCCGCCGACGATCTGGCCATCCTTACTTCGGATCGGGGCGGCGCTGTCGGCAATGTGCCGCTCGGTCCCATTCTTGGCGATGAGAATCGTGTGATTCGCCAGCCCGACGATCGTGCCCTCCCTGACAGCCCGCAGGGCCGGGTTCTCGACCTCGGCGCGGGTCTCCTGGTTGACGATACGAAAGACCTCGGTCAGCGATCGGCCCACGGCCTCGTCCCGCGTCCACCCGGTGAGGGCCTCCGCCACGGGGTTGAGGAAGTCCACCTTGCCGCGGGCGTCGGTGGTGATGACCCCGTCACCAATACTCGCCAGCGTGACGCGGAGCAACTCCGGGTGCGCCTCGGCCCGCAGCCGGGCCCGGCGCATCGCCTCGCACACGGCGATGGTGGCGCTGCCGACGATCATGTACCGCGCGAGGTCAGTCACAACCTCGGCGTCGCTCACGTTCAACCACACGGAGGAGCGCGGCGGCACGAAAAAGAAGGTACCCGCGAGCGTGCCCAGCAGCAGGGCCACGACCGACGGCCACAGTCTCGTGGTCCACGCGACCAGCAGGACCGCGAGGAAGCAGGCGAAGTACGGGCCACGATCGCCCAGCACAGGGTCGAGCAGCCAGCGGACGAGCGTTGCCACCACGACGGCGGCGACGGCCAAGGCGTAATGGCCCGCGCGCGGGCCGAGGGTGGAGTGGGCGACGCTGGACACGGGGACTTCTCCGCCGCCGCCGGCTGTTTCCTGCTTCGCCATGATGGAATCCTTCGAGGAACCGGCGTCCGATCGCATTGCAGGCCAAGCCAACGAACTACATACTCATTTCTTTGCCAGCTCTTGGCAGGCGGGCATACCGAGGGCCTGCAGCACCGTCGCGTGGTCGTTCGCAGAGCGCGCGTCCCACGACCATATCAGGGCGCACCGTTCCGGAAACACACATCGCGCGGGCCGCGGCGCAAATGGGGGAACTTTACTGAAGACTCACGGCCCCTGGCCACGCGGGCGAACCTCAGGCCGCCACCGTCGCCGACGGCGCCCGCGTACTCACCACCTCCGACGCCCTCATCGCCATCGCCCGCCGCCTCGACCCACCCTGGTCCCTCGCCCGCGCCATCCAGCCGCTGCCGCGGTTCGTTCGCGATGGGGTGTAACGGGTCGTGGCTCGCAACCGGTATCGGGTGTTTGGGACGCGCGAGGCGTGCATGATTCCGACTGAAGACGTGCGCTCGCGATTCCTAGACGTTGAATCGCGGGCGTAACCGGCTTCGTTCGAATCCTGTCACCCGAATCTGCAAACGCCCCTAACGCAGTCGGGGGGCGTTACGCGTTCCTGATCGGTGTTAGGGGCAGGTCAGACTCTTGGCACGGGACGTACGTTGGCGGTGGCTCGCATCAATCCCTGCGAGATTGAGGGCACAGGTTAGGGTCAGGTACCGCGGAGCAGGCTCTTGCCGGCGGCTACGGCGCGGGTGACATGGTGATCGCAGCGATCAGAACGTCATCCTCGGCGGCGCTCGATCGGTAGGCCGTGATTCGACGGAGCACCGCGTCCGGCAGGCTCTCACGCTCAGTTGCCTCCGCGAGGAATCGCTCGAGCGCGGTCTGCCCCAAGTCGTCGCCTTTCGCGTCGCGGGCCTCAATGGTTCCGTCGGTGTAGAGCATGAGCGCGTCCCCGTGGCTCAGACGCAGTTCGGCGTCGTCGGCCGCGAACTCCTCCGGCGTGAACGGGCCGAGCATCGCCGCCGTCGGCTGGATGGAAGAGACCGAGCCGTCCGCGCCCCGGAGGAGTGGCGGCGGATGGCCCGCCACGCACAATCGGGCGCGCCCGTCGGGCCACACGCGGGCGGCCACGGCCGTCGCGAAGACCGATTCGTCAGCGAGAGTCAGGTGCACGTACTTGTTGAGGGCCTTGATGATGTCGGCGGGGGTGGTCTCGTGGGATTCGGCGAGCAGGCGCTTCATCTCACCGTGCAGGCGATTGACGGCGAGGGCGGCCGCGACGCCGTGGCCGGTAACGTCGATCATGACGACCAGAAGCGAGCCATCGCGGGCGCGGGAGACATCGAGAAAATCGCCGCCGATCTGGCGCATCGGCTCATAGGCGTATTCGAGTCGGATCGGCCCGTCGCGCACGGGGCCGGGAAAGAGGCGTTCGTGTAGGCGGCGGGCGAAGAGCAGTTCGCGTTCAACCTCGGCGTAGCGGGCGCCGATGAGGCGCAGGCCGAGCGTCTCGCGCAGGCCGCCGGCGCGGAAGAAGGTGATCGCCACGCCGGGAACGCCCGCCAGGAGCGTGAGCGAGACACCAAACAGCACAGCGTCCGGCGAATCGTTTCCGAACAGAGACGCGATGAGCGTGATCCCCGCCCATGCCGCGGGTGGCACGCACGCCTCGAGCACCGTCCATGGGACGATGACTGCCGCGGCGGTGTGGAGCACGACCACGAAGACCACGAGCACGAAGATCGGCCCGAGCGTCCCCTCGAAGCCGAGCGGGCGCAAAGCCTGCGTGATCCCGGCCGAGAGGACCATCGCCCCGATCGCCTGGCTGAGGACGGTAAACGTGACGATCCAGATGGTTCGCCAGACCAGGGAGTGGAGCGTGGTCTGCTGGATCTGCCGGCGCCGCACCCGCGGCGAGACGATGATCGCGACACCCACAACGATGCTCCCCAGCGCTGCCAACAGACCGGGGCGAGCGCCCGAGCCCGAGGGAAGAACCGAGCTCACCCACAACTGAATGGCGGCGAGCAGCATCAGTAATAGACCGACCACAGTTCCGAACGTCGTGACTCTCCGGCGCAGCAGTTCCAAGCGCGCCTGGTCGATCTCACGCTGCGAAAGTTCAACGCCCGACAGTTGGAAACGCTGTTCGAGGGCAGGGCTCATCGCTTCGAGTCCTTAGAGGGCACTCTCTTGGAACGCAAGGCGCGGTCGGCGCCGTGACCTACAAGGCGTGTCATGCGGGCGAGGCAGCCCTTACCCATGACGTCTCGGCCGAATTCACGTTCGATCTTGAATGGGCCAATGGCGGCAAGGTGCATGAGGGAGGAGTATACGGATCATAAGGGTCACTGTGCCCTTCCATGCACTTCCGAGGCCAGCAAACGGCGTGTGCTGGGCTTCCAGACCCTAACGCTCTCCAAGACAAGTTCAATTAGTGTCCTGTCACCTCGACTCCTGCCCAATCAAACTCTCCCCCGTCATCTCCACCGGCTTCGCCACCCCCATCATCGCCAGCATCGTCGGCGCAATATCCGCAAGCCGCCCACGCCGCGCCCGCACCGCCGGATCAAACCATCCCGCCACGTCCTGATCACCTCGCAGCGTCACGCCGCCGCCCGACCCCGCCGCGCCCCGCACCACAATCAACGGCACGTCATACACCGTGTGCGCCGTATGCGGTGAGCCCGTCTCCGGGTCGAACATCTGCTCGGCGTTGCCATGGTCCGCCGTCACGATCAGGCTCCCGCCGCGCTTCAGCGTTGCGTCGATGATCTTGCCCACGCACGCGTCCACGGCGGCGCACGCCGCGATCGCCGCCTCCAGCACGCCCGTGTGCCCGACCATGTCAGCATTGGCGAAGTTGACCACCAGCACATCTTCGCAATCCGGTGCCGCGAGGCGCGTGAGTACTTCCCGGCAGATCTCCGGCGCGCTCATCTCCGGCTTCTGGTCATAGGTGGACACCTTCGGGCTCTGCGGGTTCTTGCGGCTCTCGCCGGGGAACGGCTCCTCGCGATAGTCG
Organism: Phycisphaerales bacterium; assembly: GCA_022843565.1. Taxonomy (GTDB): domain Bacteria; phylum Planctomycetota; class Phycisphaerae; order Phycisphaerales; family UBA1924; genus JACVCS01. The sequence goes on along the minus strand of JALHNK010000113.1, from coordinate 2,457 downwards.
TTGAAGAAGAACGTGACGTGCGGGTATTTCTCCGTCTCGGCGCAGCGAAACTGCCGCAGGCCGCTGGCCGAGATGAACTCGCCGGCGATGTTCACCATCCGCGGCGGCTTCGGAAACGCCACCCCGCCGCCGGTCTTCCGCACCGGCTCCAAGAGCTCATCCCAATACTCCGTCATGATCACAAAGTGCAGCTTGAGTTGCGTGCCGCGATCAAAGCCAGCGCGCCCGGAATCCGGCGAGGGCTTCACCTTCGCCCAACGCTCATCATCAAACAAGAACGCCGAGCACAACTCGCGCGGCCGATCTCCGCGATAGTTCACAAAGATCACCGAATCGCCATCGCGCATCGCGTTGGCCTTGGCCTCTTGCGCGTCGCGAGCGACGCATCGCGCCGGGATGAACTCATCGCCGGTGACGTTCGACGCCGTGGGGTTGTCGTAGTAGTCCTGCACCGCCTCGCCCGCGCTGGCGAATACGCGACGACTGCCCTCTGCCCCGCCCGCCCCCTCACTGCCCGCAGGGGTGCGCCCCGTCAGCGCGTCATACGCCGTCTGCACGCGCTCCCACCGATTATCACGGTCCATCGCGAAGTATCGCCCGCAGATCGTCGCGATGCGCCCGACGCGGATCTCGCGGATCGCCGCCTCCACGCGCTCAACGAACCCCTTGCCCGTGAACGGCCCGGTGTCGCGCCCGTCGGTGAACAGGTGCACGCTCACCGCCGTCACGCCCAGCGTCTTGCACGCGCGCAGGCACGCGAACAGATGATCCAGTTGCCCGTGAACGCCCGCGTCGCTTGCGATGCACAGCAGGTGGACTCGTGACGCCGAGCCATCGGCCCGCGTGCTGCCGACGCATCGCGAGATCGCCTTGGCGATCACGCCGTTCTTCTCCAGCCCGCCACGACACGCCTTGGTGATCGCAACGCTCTCCTGGTCCACAATCCGGCCCGCGCCGATGTTCTGGTGCCCGACTTCGCTGTTGCCCATCGTCCCCTCGGGGAGGCCGACATCCTCGCCGCTGGTCTTGATGAGCGTCCACGGGTAGTCGCGCATCAGCGCGTCGGCGACCGGCGTCAGGCCGCGCTGGCTGGCGAGTTTCACCGCGTTGAACGCGTCATGCTCCGGGTGCGGGTTGGCCCCCCACCCATCGCGAATCACCAGCACCAAAGGCGTGTTCATGGTCGGCGTCTTCATGCCCGATGCTATCCGAGTCGCCGCCCGCAACGGCGCCGCCCGGCCGCGCCTCGCGTCCCAGCTTGCGTCGCCGTCGATCGACACTCCGGGCGACTCAAAAACGCACACCGGGCGGTTCTCCCGCCCGGCGTGCCCAAACCGTGCTGTTCACACGGACCGATCACACGCCCCGACGACGACGCGACGCGCCCAGCGCCGCCAGCGCCATCAGGCCACCAGCGCCAGGTGATGGAATCGCCGCGGTGACCACGCGAATGTAGTCGCCAGGATTGCCGATCGAGAAGTTGAACTCCACCGTGCGGAGGTCCGCCGAGATGCGGAATCGATCGCCATTCGGCGACAACTCCATGCCGCGGTTGGTCAGGCCGGTCGGGTAGATCGTGCCCGGCGCACCGAGGAAGTCCGATGCATCCAGCAACTGCGCCGTCGCGCCGCCGTCGCCGATGACGATCACGCCGAGGATTTGCTCGTCAAACGTGATCGAGCCGGAGATGCTCGCCTCCGACGAAGCCGGCGAATCAAAGTGAACGTAGTACGAAGCGATTCGCGTGCCGGATACGACGGAGCTGTTCGTCAGATCGCTGACCTCGTTGTAGAGACCTGCTGCCGATGCGTTGGTGTTCAGCGTCGAGGCCAGTTGAAAATCCGACTGTTCGAGCCACGTGCGAACCCGCGGCGTGCCCGCGGGGAACGTGAACGCATTCGGCAACGCGCTGGGCGGGGGCGCAACCACTTGCACCGTCGCGGACGTTGACGCGATGCCGGCGTTTGCAACGCCCGCACACGCCGCGACCATCGCCGCCGCAAAAACTCCGGCTCGAAGACCGTTCGATAACGCCATGGCTCTCTCCTCTACGTTGGGTTCGGATCAGACCGCCGTGCGTCACGATCGCACGGCACCGCGACCATACCTCACCCCGATACCACCGCCACACCTCTGCGAAGATGCGACCACATCCGCCGCGAACCGGCACGCGCAATCGCCAAACTCCGCGCGGCTGAACCCCGGTAACCACGTCCAAGCCCGAGAACAACTCCGAGCGCCAGATCAACGCCGACTCCGCCAGGCCGCGGCCCCACGTCTACGCGTCGGTCGCGAAGCCCCGAGCTGCGGCGTCAACGTCCCTCCAAAAATCAGTGATGCATGGACTTGTCATACATTGACATCCGATGTATACTCTCGAAACCGACCCGCACGGAGCACCCCATGCCAAAGACCTCCCCCCCCCCCCCCCCCCCCCCCCCCCCCCCACCCACACAC
>JALHNK010000112.1:11254-11661 GCA_022843565.1 Phycisphaerales bacterium | reverse complement strand
CTGCGTTCAGTGCTCGTCGTCATCGAGATATTGAGAGTCGGCACTGATCCGCAAAGCCGGATCAGTGGCACGTTACAGCGTACCGAGGCGGCCGCCGTCAATGGGGAGGTTCACGCCGTTGATGTAGCCGGCCAGGGGGGAACAGAGGAACGCGACGGCGGCGCCGATCTCGGCGGCTTCGCCGAAACGCCCGGCGGGCGTCGCGGCGATGATGTCGCGCTTCACGTCATCTTCGCTGGTGTTGCTCTTGGCGGCGCGGCCCTTGACGATCGATGCGAGGCGATCGGTGCTTGTATAGCCGGGCAGGATGTTGTTGGCGGTGATGCCGAAGCCGCCGAGCTCCGTCGCCAGACACTTGGCCCACGCCGCGACGGCGGGACGCACGTTGTTGCTCACGCCCCGGATCG
>JALHNK010000112.1:0-11244 GCA_022843565.1 Phycisphaerales bacterium | reverse complement strand
AGGATCGGGATCGGCTGCTTCACGCTTGTGCTGGTGATGTTGATGATGCGCCCGTACATCGCGGCCTTCATCCCCGGGACGATGAGCTGGGCGAGGAGGTGAGCGGCGATGAGCTGGGCGTTGATCGCGCCCAGGAGAGCTTCGGGTGTGGCGTCGATGGCGCTGCCGGGCGCGGGGCCGCCGGTGTTGTTGATGACGATCGTGTAGTCGCCGGGGGAGCGGGCGAGATGATCTCGCACGGCTTGCTGCGCGCTTGCGGGGTTCGCGAGGTCGGCGTGGATCGTGTCGTGCTGCGCACCGGCGAGCGGCGAGAGCGACTTCAAGGCCACGCCGAGCTTCGCGGGATCGCGACCCAGCAGCGTGACGCGAGCGCCATCGGCGGCGAGGGCTTGCGCGCAGGAGAGGCCGATGCCGCTGGTGGAGCCGCAGACTAGGGCGCGACGGTTGGCGAGTGGGAGCGTCATGGGCAGGTTCGCCGAAGGGTGTGCAGACGAAGAAGGCATCGAGGCACGCGGCATCGAGGCATGAGTGCCAAATCGCTACGGGCGCGACCGCTGGCTTACTTCTTGCCGCGTGCGAAGTGGACCAGCGGGATGGTGGCCATGGTGTGCAGGCCCGGCTGGGCGGCCAGCAGCGGCTTGATGGAGTTGAGCGTGATCGAGCTGGTGGCGATGTCGCCGTGGACGCCGCCCTCGAAGACCATGTTGATCTTGGGCTCACCGTTGACGATGACGCGATCGCCGGGCTCGGGGCTCTTCTGTCCGATGGAGGCCTGGAAGACGAGGGTGAGGACTGTCTTGCCCTTGCTCTTGCCGATGGCGACCTGTCGTACGCCGCAGGCGTTGCCCTTCTTGATGGGGCCGAGGCCGCAGGACATGGCCTTGGTGGCCTTGACGGGCTCGATGGTCTCGGACCACTTGTCGATCTTCCAGCCGAGGTTGCTGGCGACGAAGTGGAGCGACTCGCCGAGGCCGACGTGGCGGAGCCAGCCGGCCTTGATACCGGCGGCGAAGTCGGCGTCGTTGAGCGTTGCACCGATCTTCTTCTGGAAGGGGATGCGGCGCGTGGTGGCGTCTTGGATTCGGTGGATCTCGAGGGAGTCGACGGACTTGCAGGCGGTGGTGGCGAAGACCGCCGCGGCGTCCATGAGGAAGCCGGGGTTGACGCCGGTGCCCAGCAGTCGGGCCTCGAAGCGGTGGGCGAGCGTGTCGAGTTCTTTGGCGAGCTTCTTGTGGCGCAGCTCGGGCCAGACGAGTTCTTCGCAAGTGCTGACGACCGCCATGCCGGCCTTGAGCAGGATGCGGAAGGTGTCGGCGCAGGCGCGCAGGTCGCTGGCGGTGGTGACGATCGCGACGTCGAACTTTGACCAGTCGGTGATGTCGTGGAGCGAGCCGACGACTTTGGTTGACGACTTGACGCCCGGGACCAGTTTGCTCAGGGGCTTGCCGATGATCTCGGGGCTGATGTCAACGGCGGCGGTGACGACGCCGAGCTTGCGGTCGTAGAGATCGCGGACGACGCGCTGACCGAGTGGGCCGAGGCCGACGTGGAGGACTTTGAGCATGGCGGTTCCGGTGGCAGAGGGGTGTTTGAGTTCGGAGCGAGCGGATCGTACACGAGAGGCGGGTAGAATGGAAGGACCGGGCGTCCGGTCTTGCACGCGCCGTAGCGATTGCCGCGATCACCGCACCGAATCAAGGAACACACCATGTCGACCGCCAGCACGACCCCTGTCATCCTCGCCGCGAAGCGCACGCCTGTTGGTCGGTTCATGGGAGGACTGAGCAAGGTGCCGTCGCCGCAGCTCGGTGCGTACGCGATCGCCTCGGCGCTGGAGTCTCTTGGTGGGGCTGCGAAAATCGGTGCGCAGATCGACGAGTGCATCATGGGCTGCGTGCTGCAGGCTGGTCTGGGGCAGAACCCGGCGCGCCAGGCGGGGCTGAAGGCGGGGCTGCCGGAGACGCTGAGCGCGCAGACCGTCAACAAGGTGTGCGGCTCGGGGCTTCAGGCGGTGATGCTCGCGGCCCAATCGATCAAGGCGGGTGACAACCAGCTTGTGGTGGCGGGCGGCTTTGAGAACATGACCGCGGCGCCGCACTTTGCGCGTGTCCGCGAGGGTGTGAAGTACGGCCCGACGCAGATGGAAGACCACATGGCGTACGACGGCCTGCGCTGCGCCTTTGAAGGGTGCGCGATGGGCAACAGTGCGGATCACATCGCGCGGAAGTTTGAGATCAGCCGCGCCGAGCAGGATCGGTTCGCGGTGCAGAGCAATGTTCGCGCCGCCGAGGCGATCAAGCAGGGGTGGTTCAAAAACGAGATCGTCGCGCTCAGCGGCGAGCAGTGCCTGGACAAGAAGTCGCCCGGCGTCGCGAACGACGAGGGCGTGCGCGGCGATTCGACGCTCGAGAGCGTCGGCAAACTCCGCCCTGCGTTTGAGAAGGAGGGCACCGTGACCGCGGCGAACGCGAGCCAGATCTCTGATGGCGGCGCGGCGCTCGTCGTGGCCAGCCTGGCCCAGGCCGAGGCGCTGGGCGTCAAGCCGGTGGCACGGATCATCAGCTACGCCACCAGCGGCGTGGCGCCCAAGGACATCTTCGCGGCGCCGATCGAGGGCATCCGCATGGCGCTGGAGAAGGCCAAGCTCAGCGCCAAGGACATCGATCTCTTCGAGATCAACGAGGCGTTCGCGGCCCAGGTGCTCTGTAACCTCAAGGGCCTGAAGGCTCTCGGGCACGACATCCCCGAGGCGAAGCTCAACATCACCGGTGGCGGCATCGCCATTGGCCATCCGATCGGTGGTTCGGGCGCTCGCGTGCTGACCACGCTGATTCACCAGCTCATCCGCACCGGCGGCAAGCGCGGCGTTGCGGCGCTGTGCCTGGGTGGTGGCAACAGCGTCGCGATGGTTGTTGAGATCTGATCGGAGTTCGACGAGTTCTACGCCGGTCGAGACATCACGACGAGATCGTCGCGGTGGATGAGTTCCTCGCCGAGGGTGTAGCCCAGGCGGGCTTCGATCTCGCTTGATCGCTGGCCTTGGATGGCGCGGGCTTCTTCGTGCGTGTATGCGGCGAGGCCGCGGGCGATGACGCGCCCGGTGTCGTCGATGATGTCGATCGATGAGCCGCGATCGAAGGTGCCTTGGACGCTGACGACGCCTCGCGGCAGCAGCGAGGCGCCGCGCTGGACGATGGCGGTTGCGGCGCCGGGGTCAACCGTGACTGAGCCTGTGACGCGTACGCCAGCGACGATCCAAGCGTCACGGCGCGAGGCGGCGCCAGGGCCGCTGACATCGAACATGGTGCCGAGTTGCTCGCCATCGAGCAGGCGCAGGAGAACGTTCGGCTCTGTGCCCGAAGCGATGATCGACGCGACGCCGAGCGAGCTGGCGACGCCCATGGCGTGGAGCTTGCTGGCCATGCCGCCGACGCCGGTGAGTGTTTTCTCGCGCGAGACGTGCGACTGCAGGGCGCTTGCGCTCTCGGCGCCGGAGAGCCGAACGCTCGGAATCACGCGCGTGGGGTCGCCGTCTTGATAGAGGCCCGATGCGGTCGAGAGCACGATGAGGAGATCGGCGGAGATCAAGCCGGCGACGTGGGCCGCCAGCGCGTCGTTATCGCCGAAGCGGATCTCGTCGTAACTGACTGTGTCGTTCTCATTGATGATGGGTACGACGCCGGCGCCGCTCAGTGCGCCCAGGACGCGCCGAGCGTTGAGGTAGCGGGTGCGATTCACGAAGTCGTCGGAGATCAACAGGACTTGGGCACTGGACAGTGCCTGACGGCTCAACGCGGCGTGCCAGGCCTGCATGAGCTGCGGTTGCCCGATCGCGGCGGCGGCCTGCTTGCCGACGATGTCGGACGGTGGGGTATCGAGCCCGAGGGCGCGGAACCCGCTCGCCACTGCACCAGAGGAAACGACGGTCACGTCGACGCCCCGACGTCGCACGCGGGCGATCTGGTCGCTCAGGGCGTCGATGCGATCGCTGGAGAGCTTGCCCCCGGGCGCGAGCACTGCCGAGCCGATCTTGAGGACCAGACGCTTGGGCGCGGGAATGAGGCGGGGTTCGGGCATCGCGGCAACATTAGGGGTCTGCGAACTTGCGGCGAGACCACCCGTTGCGGCGTCGCTTTGGTATGCTGGCGGAGATGCATCATGCCGGGAGCATCTCGAAGGGGCCGACCGATCGTGCCGCGGCGCGCCCGATGGGCATGGGGGCTGGGCTGAGTGGTGAGCGTGCGACAGCGGTGGCGGCGCAGGAGGCGGCGGAGCGGGCGTTGTCTGAACTTGGGCTGTCGCTCGGGGCGACGCCGATCACGATCGAGCAGCGCGGGGGCGGCAATCGTCGCGAAGATGACGGGTCGTCGCCGGCATCGGCGTCGTCGCGATCCGGCGGGTCCGCGGGCGGGACGGGCGATGTCGATCTGGCGATCGTGGCGATTTCGCCGCACCATGTGCCGTCGGTTGGTGAGGCGCTGGACGCGATCGGGCGGGTGCTGTCGCCGAAGAACATCATGCTGGTGAGCGCCGAGGCGGTGCTTGGCGGTTTTCTGGAGCTGGAGGGCGTGCCGGGGATCTCGGTGATGGCGGCGAGCTTGCCGGGCGTGGGGATTCACGCGTTTTCGAGCGATGACCTGCCGCTGACGCTGGGTGTTGATGAGGAGGCGGACGCGAAGGGTGATCTGGCGGAGATCGCGGAGGCGGCGGGGATCACGGGGCAACACCGCTGCACGATCCTCGCGGCGGATCCGTTCAGCGTGCCGATCACGGGGATTTTGCCGGTGCTGTCGCGTGCGAGGTCGTTGTGTTCGCCGGAGGGTGCGGGGCGCAGTGGTGGCACCTCCGGGCAGGATGATGTCACGCGGCGCGGGCCGATCGTCGGCGGCGTGGCGTCGGCGGCCATGCGGTCGGGCGGGAACGTGCTGGCGGTGAATGGGAAGGTGCGGCGGCAGGGGCTCGTGGGGGTTTCGTTGAGCGGACCGATCCGGGCCGATGCGGTGGTGAGCCAGGGCTGCCGCGCGATCGGGCCGAACATGATCGTGACGAGTGCGAAGCAGAACATCATCTTGTCGCTGGGGGGCCGTCCGGCGCTGACGGTGATTCGCGAGCAGATCGAGCAGTTGCCCGAGGAGCATCGGCAGTTGCTCTCGCGAGGGTTGATGCTGGGGCGGGTTGTTGATGAGTACCGCGATCGGTTCGGGCCGGGGGACTATCTGATTCGTGCGGTGACGAAGGTGTCTCCGGAGGACAACGCGATCATGGTGGCCGACCAGTTCCGCGTGGGGCAGACGGTGCGGCTGCATCTGCGCGATGCGCAGACCGCCGAGCGCGATCTGGCGATGCTGATGGACATGCAGGCGCTGGACCAGCGACCGGTCGGTGGGTTGCTGATTACGTGCAACGGGCGTGGGACGCGGCTGTTCAGCAAGCCGAATCACGATGTCACCGCGATCCAGCGCGCGTTCTTCGATACCTCCGGCCCGGAGCAAGACCAGGCCGGCGAGCAGCGGGCCAAGGGTGGCAAGATCATCCGGCCCGTGATGGGCTTCCCGCTGTCGGGGTACTTCGCGGCTGGGGAGATCGGGCCGGTGGGCGACGGCGTCTTCCTGCACGGGCACACGGCGTGTGCGGTGTTGTTCAGGCGGGTGTAGGGGGGAAGCTTGAGGCTTGAGGTGTGGGGCGTGAGGGGGGCAGTCCGAGGGCGCCGGAAGACCCTTGCTGATTATTGTGGGCACGAGTATTTTGAAGCGATGCCCCCTCCGCCGCGAAGCGCGGCACCTCCCCCGGTAGGAACCGGGGGAGGGTGGTGCGAAGATTCCTGCGGTTGCCAACCCGCCCCTACTTCAGCTCAACACTCCAATACGCGTTATCGAGGAACGCTTTCCATGAGGCGTACTTGTCTTGGCCGAGGCGCAGGGCGATGAGCGGGTTGCGCTTGGGCATCACCGGCTTGCGGATGAGCTTGATGTTGGCCTGCTGGGGCGTGCGGCCGCCCTTGCGGGCGTTGCAGCGGATGCACGCGCACACGAGGTTGTCCCAGGTGTCCTTGCCCGATTGGCTTCGCGGCACGACGTGGTCGATTGACAGCTCATTGGTGGGGAAGTGCTTGCCGCAGTACTGGCACTGGTTGCGGTCGCGCGCGAAGAGGTTCCGCCGGTTGAGCTTCACGCCCTGGGCTGGGAGCCGGTCGTAGCCGAGCAGCCGCACGATGCGCGGGACGGCGATCTGAAGGCGCACCGTGTGGACCCAGTCGTGCTTCTCGGCTTCGAACTGGTGCTGGAAGGATGCGAGTTCGGTCCACGACTCGAAGTCGTACTGCTGGTAGACGCCGTCGTTGACGGTGATGACCTCGGCCATGTCGCGAGCGAGCATGGTGAAGGCTCGCCGGGCGCTGACCACGCGAACGGCCATGTACAGCTTGTTCAAGACGAGAACTTTGGAGTCGAGGCCAGCGGCGGGAATCGAGGCCGCGGCGGGGGCGTCATCGCCGCCGACGAAATCATCGCCGAACACGTCGTCTGGCACTCCATGCCGATCGAACCTGTCACTCATGGAAAACTCTCCGGCCTAGCGACTCCGTCGCAAGCCCTGGGTCCACGAACACAGCCTTGGATGTTATCACGGACGTCGGGGGCGGGTCGAGTCGAATTGTCAGGGGATTGTCAAGGCTTCGGTCGTCGCGGAAATGGGGCGGATGGCGTTGCGGGGGGGTGCGGGCTCGGTGGGCGGAGCGTCGTGGCGGCGGCGTGGGCTTGGGGGTGTGTGCGGCGTGTGTGGGTTGTGTGGGCGGTGGGGGGCCTGACGGATGGGCGAGGTGGATCGGTGAAGACCGCTGGGGGTGGATGGCCGGTGGGTGATGGGGCGTCTCAGCGGACCCGATGTCTGGATGCGGGCGTGAAGCATCGCGCCGAAGTAGCAATCAACGCGCACTTGCCGGAGGACGACGACCATGACGCTCCTGGAAATTCTCAAAGCGGCGATGGACGCTGAGGCGTCGGACATCCACATGGTGGCTGGGCACCCGCCGGTGATGCGTGTACACACCGTGATGACGCCGATGGACATGCCGCTGCTGAGCAACGAGACGCTGCAGCAGTTTTTGGAATCGATGGCCAACAGCGATGCGTTGGCTCGGTTCAAGTCGAACAAGGACGCGGACTTCAGCTACTACGCCGAGGGGCTGGCGCGCTATCGCGTGAACGTCCATATGCAGAAGGGCTCGCTGGGCTTTGCGATGCGTGTGGTCAAGACGAAGGTGCCGCCGCTGGAGAAGCTGAACCTGCCGGAGGTGATCACGCGGCTGACGTACCTGCCGCGCGGGCTGGTGCTGGTGACGGGCGATACGGGCTCGGGCAAGAGCACGACGCTGGCGGCGATGATCCAGAGCATGAACGAGCGGTACAGCAAGCACATCATCACGCTCGAGGATCCGGTGGAGTACACCTTCAACAGCGACCGCTCGCTGATCGAGCAGCGCGAGCTGGGCAGCGACATGCCGAGCTTTGCCAGTGCGCTTAAGCACGCGCTTCGTCAGGACCCGGACATCGTGCTGGTCGGTGAGATGCGTGACCTTGATACGACGCAGCTTGCGATCACTGCGGCGGAGACGGGGCATCTTGTGCTGAGCACGCTGCACACGTGCAGCGCCGCGCAGACGGTGGAACGCATCATCGACATGTACCCGGCGAACCAGCAGAACCAGATCCGCGCGATGCTCAGCAACACGCTGCAGGCGGTGGTGAGCCAGACGCTGTTCAGCCGCATTGACAAGGTGGGCATGTGCCCGGCGGTTGAGGTGCTGCTGTGTACGCCGGCGGTGCGGAACCTGATCCGCGAGAACCGGACGTTCGAGATCCCGAACGTGATCGAGACGAGCCGCGCGATGGGGATGCAGACGCTGGACCGGAGCATCTCGGAGTTGTACTTCAACGGCATGATCAGCCGCGATGACGCGATCGCCAGCGCGAACATGCCGGACAAGCTTGACCGCATGTTGGCGGCGTGAGTCAAGGGGATGGAGCCGGACCCCGCCTCGGAGAGGTGGGAGATCAAGGTCAAGCACGACCCGCCTCGGAGAGGCGGGCCACCACAGGAACAGACTCGGTCACTCACGAGAACGCACCATGCCGCAGTACAGGTATCAGACACGGAACAACTCGGGGCAGGTGCAGTCCGGCGTGGTCGTGGCCGACACGATCTCGACGGCGGCACAGATCCTGCGCAACCAGGGTGTACACGTTCTGTCGGTCAACCCGATGGGGGCGGAGGAAACGCGTGCCAAGTGGCTCGCGAAGTTCGCGGAGCTCAACGCGGGCCGCCCGCGCGCGACGCACGTGCTGGACTTCACGACGCAGCTTGCGGTCATGTTGCGAGCGGGCATCAACCTGCGGGCGGCGCTGGAGGGCATCGGCGATCAGACGACGCACGTGGGCTTCAAGAAGGTGATCGACAGCCTGAAGGCCGATGTCGAGAGCGGCAAGCAGTTCAGCCAGGCGCTGCAGAAGTACCCCAAGCTCTTCGGCCCGCTGTACATCCACATGGTGCGGGCGTCGGAGATGGCCGGCAACTTCAGCCAGATGCTCGACCGTATTGCGGGGTACATCGGTCAGGAGATCGAGACGCGGAAGATGGTCATCGGTGCCGCGATCTACCCCGGCGTGATCGGGACGATGGCGGTGGGCGTGACGGTGTTCCTGCTCACGTTTGTGCTGCCGAAGTTCAAAAGCGTCTTCCAGGGCAAGGAGGACGCGCTGCCGTGGGCGACGACGTTCTTGCTGGGCCTCTCGGATCTGATGGTCGAGCGTTGGCCGTTCATCGTCGGCGCGATCTTCGCTATTGCCGGCGGCTTCTACGCCTTCGCCCGGACCGAAGTCGGCTCGTTCTGGATCGACAAGTCCAAGCTTTCGATCCCGATCATGCGCGGCATGTTCCGGTCGCTCTACATCTCCCGCTCGCTGCAGACCATGGGCCAGCTCGTCAACGCCGGCGTGCCGATGCTGGACGTGCTGCAGATCACCGGCGATGTCTCGGGCAACAAGCTCTACGAGCGTCTGTGGCTCAGCGTGCAGGCGTCGGTGAAGACCGGCAAGAAGATCAGCGGGATGCTGTTCAAGAGCAAGCTCCTGCCGCAGGCAGTGGTCCAGATGATCAGCGCGGGCGAAGAGTCCGGAAAGCTGGGCGAGGTGCTGGACGAGATCAGCGCGTACTACGCCAAGCAGCTCAAGGACCAGATCAAAGCCGTGACGAGCATGATTGAACCGATCATGATCGTGCTTATGGGGTCTGTCGTCGGGTTTATCGCGATGGCGATCATTCTGCCCATCTTCAAGATGAGCCAGATCGTGAAATGAATTGGATGGTTGACCAGTGGGCGGCGAGCCGCCCCGGAGGACGGGAGTGAACCACGATGTCTGCGCAACCACTTGAACAGCGACGGCGCGATCTGGCCAAGCTCATGCTGGCGAAGCGACTGGGGCGTGGGCCCGGGGCTCGGCGCGGCTTCACCCTGCTGGAGTCGGCGCTGGCGACGGTGATCATCGGTGTGGGTGTGCTGGCGCTGGTCGAGGCTCAGCAGACGTTCACGCGGAGCAACGGCTACTCGACGAGCTCGGCCACTGCGACGCACCTGGCGAACGAACTGCGGGAGCGGATGCGGTGGCTGCCGCGCCATGACCCGGTCACGGGCTTGTACGTGACGTCGTCCGGCGCGAGCAGCACGCTGAACGGCTGGGGGCGCGAAGACGGGGAGGTCATCGCCGAGGATTTCAATGACATCGATGATTTCGACGGCGTCACGTTCGCCACCGGCGGCGACTTTCCTGGTCCGATCGACGCGTTCAGCCGCGTGATCCAGAACACGCTGCCGAACGGCCAGCCGGAGACCGGCGAAGACGAACGCCCGGTGGCGATGCGTGGCTGGTCGCAGCGCGTGGACGTCCAGAAGATTGATCCCTTCAACTCCGCGACGGTTCGAGACGACAGCTACCTGATCGCGCCGTCGGCGGGGAACTCGGGTGTTGCGATCGATCAGTTTCCGCTGCGGGTCACGGTGACGGTGTTCTATCAGGGACCGCTGGACGTTGCACCGCAGTCGATGGCGCGGGTGGTGTGGATTGTGCCGCGTTGAACGGCGATCGCGGCGCGGCTGGGGAGTGGTGGGACTTGAGGCGGAAGGAACGAAGGCACCATGAGCATTTCACTCAAAGCATCGCTCACGAACCGGCTCGCGAGCCTCGCGGGGACAGCCACCCGCCTGATCAAGCCTCGCACGAAGCGGGGCGTGGTCTCGATTCTGTCGATGATGTTCCTTGTGCTCTTTGGATCGCTCGGTCTAGCGATGGCGATCGTGAGCCAGGGCAACCTGCGGACGGCTTCGACGAACCTGCACGTGCTGCGCGCGCTCGGCGCCGCCGAGACCGGCATGGGTGTCGCGAAGAGCCGAATCGAGGATGCGGTGTCGCGGTTCGTCGTCGCCAAGGGCACCATTGACTCGGCGTTCGCTTCGCGGCTTTGGAACGGTTCAACCACTGCGGCGGATGGGACGGTGCAGATCCGCGGAGCGGACGGGTACAACGAGTTCTCGCTGCCCCAGGGCATCGCACAGGCGGTCGTCAACCGCCACATGGCGGACCTGAATACGGTCGCCGCCCCCGGCACCGTGATTCAGACGCAACTCGCAACAGCGCCCGCGGGCGTTGACGACACGCGTTACGCGCTCACCAACTGGATCGTGACGCCGGCGATGGCCGTCGAGGGCTCGGCGGGCGACTCGAATCCCGCGGCGTACCAGATCACGTACGCGCCGCTGGCCAACGGCACGGACATCCGCGTGTTCGTCACCGGGTACTCCTCGGTCAGCGCGATGGGCAGTTCGTACAGCTACGCGCGGAACGCTTCGGAATCGGGCGATCGATCGCTCACTCGGACCATTGTTCAGGACTTCCGAATTGTGAAGCGCCCGCAGCACGCGGTGATGGGGCCAAGCCGAATCATGATCGGCAAGAACGTGGACATTGTCGGCAACCTGGGCGCGACGTTCACCGACGTGAGCTTCGCCAACGGCGATCCGATCGTCATGAAGTCGGACTTCTTCGGGATCAACTCGACGCTCGACCAGAAGCTGACGGATCTGTTCAACGGCATCCGCCAGTTCGACCAGGACGGCGACAACCGCCTGCGGGTCAATCACCCCACCGAGCGGCAGGGCATCCCGCCCTCGACGCGCGATTATGACAATAACGG
>JALHNK010000111.1 GCA_022843565.1 Phycisphaerales bacterium | reverse complement strand
TCACGCTCGGCCTGGAAAATCTGCGCCAGTCGAAACCTCGCCTCGTGCCGACGCGGATCATCATCCGCCGCGCCCTCGATATACGTGCTGAACGCCGCCTTCGCCCCCGCCCGGTCCGCCGCCTGATCGAAGCAGTCCCCGGCGCTGAACATCGACTCGCCATAGGCCTTGTTGTCCGACACCACGACACTGTCCGCGTGCGCACGGAACTTCAGCCCTGCTTCGAAGAAGTGCCGCTTGGCGTCGTTCGCCGTCACGACCGAAACCCCGCCGCTCGCGGAGCCCGCGCCGTGCCCATCCCCGTTCGCATGGTCATCGCCATGTGCCGCGCCGCCACCGACGGCCTTCTGGCCAGGCAAGCCCGCCGCCTTTGCCGCGCCCGGCCCGTGCCCATCATCACCATGCTCGCCCGCACCCGCCGCGGCCTTCGGCACCGCCGCCGCCCCCGCGCTCTCCGGCCCCTTGTGCGAATCGCCGCCGCCCCCCTGGTGACCTTCGCCCGCGCTCGGCACCAGCGCCGCGCGAGACTCCTTCGCCTCCGCCAGCGCCGCCATCGCCACGCGCCGGTGGCTCTGCGCCAACGCCAGCAACACCGGCCCCGGCACCTCCCCCGCCTTCAGATACACCCGCTCGGCGAGCTGCGCGTACTGCAACGCCCGCTGGAAATCCTCCCGAATGAACCGGTCCGCCTGACGCTCCATCAGGCTCGGCCCCAGCGCATCAACACGCACCGGCGTCACGCCGTCCTTGACCCGCCCCAGCCCATCGATCAACTCTGCATACGTCGCGATCGCCCCGTCGTCGTCGCCCGTGGCGCTGCTGGCTTCCGCAAGCCCGAGCAACGCGCTCGGCGGCGTGCTCTCCCCCGGCGCGATGCTCCGCAGCTTCGCGAACGCCTCCTTCGCCTCCTCCGACCGCCCCGTGCCCTGCATCACACGCCCGATCATCAGCTGCGCCTCAACCCGACGCGCCGACGTCACGTCCAGCAGTTCCAGCGCGCTCTCAAGCTGTCGCTCCGCCTGCGCCATCAACCCCGGGTCCGCTCGCTGCTTCTCCGCGAGCTGGAAATACGCCCGGCCCAGCAGATACTCCAGCTCCCCACGCAGCTCCTTCGACACCCCTTCCATCCGCGGCAGCGCCCTCAACAACTGCCCGATCGCCTCGTCATCAGCCCCCACCGCAAGCCGCAGCTCCGCCTGCTTGGCCACCAGCCACGCCCGCTCATCCGCCGAGAGCTGCGGCGCTTCCATCATCTTGCTCAGGATCTCCAGCGTCACGTCGTACTGCACGTTCTTCGCCCGGAGATTCTGCTCTACAATCCGCATCAGCATCGCCTGCCGCCGCGCGTTCTCTGATTCCGGCAGCTTCCGCACGATCTCCAGCGCCCGCTCAGACTTCCCCGTGGACACCAGCGCAGACGCCAGCATCACGCTCTGATCCGGCGTCAACGCATGCCCAAGCTCCACCGCCGCATCAAGGTCCGCGATCACCGATGCGTGGTTCTCCGCCCGATCCACCGCGAGCTTCACCTGACCCTGTGCAATCGCCCGCGCCCGCAGCAGCAACATCTCAATGTGCCGCTCGCGCCCGATCGATCCCTCACGCACGCTCGGAGCGACCTTCAAGTTCACCAGCTCGATCGCTTCTTCAAACTTCCCCTCCTCGACCAACGCCTGCGCCGCGCGCAGCGGCACCGTCGGATCAGCCTTCGGCGCACGCATGATCCCCACCGCCAAGCCGCCGATCAGCAGCGCCGCGGCTCCCAGCGCCGCCGGAATCGGCCACACCGCCCGCCAATCCACGCGCGATCTCCGGCCGGCGCCCTCCGCCGCGCTCACCGTGCCACCGCCCGCCCCCCCCGCACCCCCCGCAGCGCCCGCGCCGCCACTCTTGCTCGCGCCCTTGGTGATCGTGACGCTCGGCTTGATGCTCGCTTGTGGTTTGGCAGGCTCGGCCAAAGGATGTACTCCGCGATCACTGAACTTCCTCGGCGCGCACCAGTACCCGACTGCGCAGCGTCCGCCCAAGAGTTATCGGGGATCATTGCCTACCAACTTGACTCCGAACGACCACCAACCGCTTCGCGCCAGCGCGATCGCCCGCATAACCGTCATATCCTTTGAAACCGCGACGTTCATTGCGCCCTCGCCCCCGCGCCGCACGAAGGACACCATATGACGCCCTCAACCGCCAGCGCCCCCAAGCCCTCCGCAACCACCTCGCCCGCCTCGAGCTCGCCACTCGCCGGTTCGAGCGGAGCCGGCGGCTCCTCCGCTCGCGTCTTCAACTTCAACGCCGGCCCCAGCTACCTGCCCGAAGAGGTCATCCGCCAGATCCAGGAAGACATCTGGAACTTCAAGGGCACCGGCCTGGGCATCATGGAGCACTCGCACCGCGCCAAGGTCTACGACGAAGTCATCGTCGAGGCCGAGGCCGAGATCCGCGCCATCGCCAACGTCCCCAAGAACTACCGCATCCTCTTCATGACCGGCGGCAGCTCCTCCCAGAACTTCATCGTCCCCACCAACCTGCTCGGTGCGAACCAAACCGCCGACTACATCGTCACCGGCTACTGGGGCCAGCGCTCATTTGACGACGCCCACGCCGTCGCTAAGCAGCGCGGCGCCACCATCAACCTCGCCGCCACCAGCGCCGACACCAACCACACCTACATCCCCAGCGCGAACCAGACCCGCTTCACGCCAAACGCCGCCTACGTCCACTTCACCTACACCCACACCATCTACGGCACCCAATGGCGGAACGCCGACGGCTCCGAGCGCCTCCCCAGCGCCCCCGCCGGTGTCCCGCTCGTCTGCGACATGTGCTCGGACATCTACTCACGCCCCACCGACATCTCCAAGTACGGCCTCGTCTACGCCAGCGCTCAGAAGAACCTCGGCACCACCGGTGCCACCATCGTCATCGTCCGCGATGACCTCATCGAACGCGCCGACCCCGCGCTGCCCCGCATGCTCCAGTACCGCACGTTCGCCAAAGACGTCAGCATGCCCAACACCCCGCCCGCATTCGCCATCTACACCGTCGGCCTCATGGCCAAGTGGATCAAGGCCCAGGGCGGCCTCCCCGCGCTCCACGCCCGCAACCTCGAAAAGGCCCAGCTCATCTACGACGCGCTGGACGCCACCAGCGACTTCTGGATCTCCCACGCCCGCAAGGACGACCGCTCCCTCATGAACATCGTCTTCCGCGCCCGCGCCGGTGACGCGCTCGATCAGCGCTTCACCGCCGAGGCCAAAGCCCTTGGGATGGACGGCCTCGCCGGCCATCGCGCCGCCGGCGGCATGCGCGCCAGCACCTACAACGCCTTCCCCAAAGCCGGCTGCGAAGCCCTCGCCACCTTCATCAAAGACTTCGCCCGCCGTAACGGCTGATCAACGCGCACTGACATCGCAATCCCCGTTCCGTTTCCGTTTCATGTTCATGTTCGCGTTCGCGTTCATGTTCCCCTCCCTACGCTCCGCCCATGCTCTCTCTCGAGCTCTGGCTCGGTTTCGCTGCCGCCATCGTGATCCTGGTCGTTCTGGACCTGGGCGTCTTCACGCGCCGCCAACAACTCATCTCCCGAGGCGAGGCCCTCGCCTCCTTCGGCATCTGGCTCCTGGCCACCTACGCCGTCGCGCTCGCCATCTACGCCGTCTACGAACAGAACTGGCTCAACCTCCAGCAAACCCTCGTCGACGGCGTCGCCCCTATTCTCGGCCACACCAAGCCCAACGGCTTCGACGCCCACTTCCAGTTCCTGGCCGTCTACGTCACCGAGATCGCCCTCTCGCTGGACAACATCGCCGTCATCGCCCTGCTCTTTGCGTACTTCAAAGTCCCCGCCGCCGCCCTCCCGCGCGCCCTGCTCTGGTCGGGCATCATCGCCCTCATCATCCGACTCGGGCTCATCCTCGGCGGCGCCGCGATGCTCAACACCGCGGGCCTCAACTGGACCGCCTGGATCTTCGCGGCCCTCCTGGTCATCGCCCTGCTCCGCCTCGTGCTCATGCCCGATGAGCCCGGCGACTTCTCCCGCTCGCGCGTCGCCGCCTTCCTGCGCGCCCGCCTCCGCGTCTCGGACGACTTCCACGCCCACCGCCTCTTCACCACCGTCAACGCCCGCCTCGCCGCCACGCCGCTGCTCCTGGCGGTGCTCGTCGCGTCGTGGATCGATTTCACCTATACCGCCGACAGCATCCCCGCCGCGTTCGCCCTCACACGCGATCCCTTCATCGCCTTCGCCGCCAGCGCCATGGCCATCCTGAGCCTGCGTTCGCTCTTCCTCTCCCTCCACGGCTTCATCGCCAAGCTCCGCTACCTCAAGCCCGCCCTGGCGCTCATCATGGCGGGCCTCATCGTCAAGAGCTTCTTCTTCATCGCGACCCCCAACGCCCTGATGCCCGCAGAGTGGATGACCCTGGGCATCGTCGTGCTCCTGCTCACCGCGATCCTCGCGTCGATCCAATCGCTCAAACGAACCGACCCCGCCGCCCTCGCCGTGCCCCGCCCCGCCGCGATCGCCGACCTCGCCGACGCCGCGCTGGCGACAAGGCGAAATCTCCGCAAGGTCGCGATCCTCATCGCTGGCACCGTCGTCATCATCGTCGGCATCCTCATCGGCCCGCTCCCCGGCCCCGGCGCCAGCATCGTCGTGCCCATCGGCATCGCGATCCTGGCCACCGAGTTCGCCTGGGCCCGCACCCTGCTGATCCGAATGAAGGACGCCGTGCTCTTCGTGGACTCGATCAGCACCAAGCTCTCCCGCTCGATCCCGCCCTGGGGCGTCATCCCGCTCTTCCTCGCCTACTGCGGCCTCTTCTACTTCCTCTACACGCTCAACCCCGAGACCTGGGGCAAGGTCAACTTCATCGGTCTCACCGAGACCAAGTGGCACGTCTTCATCATGTTCACCGCCTTCGGCCTCGCCTTCCCCTTCCTGGCGTTCCTCTACCGCCTCGCCACCGGGCGCGCGCGGCTGAAAAGTCACGAGTCGCAAGTCGCGAGCCCCGAGATCAAGACCGAAGACACGCCGCCTCCGCAGCAACCGCCGACCAAGTAAGCCTCAACGCCACGCGGCGTGCTCTCATTTGCCATTTGCAAATTTGCCATTTGCGATTTCCCCCTCGATCCCTCGATCCCTCGGTCCCTCGATCCCTCGATCCCTGCCCCCCGCCCCGTACCCTGCAGCATGGAACAACTGACGCTCTGGGGCGGGTTCGTTATCTTCGTGCTCGCCGTCGTCGCGTTCGACCTCTTCTTCGTCTCCAAGAAAGGCCAGGAAGTCTCCACACGCAAGGCCCTCCTGCTCACCGCAGGCTTCGTCACACTCGGCCTCCTCTTCACGCCCCTGCTCTACTGGATCTACACCACCAACTTCGCCGGCGTCGCCACCCCGCGCCTGCCCGGCACCGACCTGGTCCCCGGTCAGCCCGCCCTCTCGGGCCGCGAGGCCGTCGCCCAATATCTCCAGGCCTGGCTCCTTGAGTACTCGCTCTCAGTGGACAACCTCTTCGTCTTCGCCCTCATCTTCACGCACTTTCAAGTCCCCAAGCAGAGCCAGCACCGCGTGCTCCTCTGGGGCATCATCGGCGCGCTCATCCTCCGCGCGCTGATGATCGGCGTCGGCGCCGCCGCCGTCGCCGCCTTCAGTTGGCTCCTCTACGTCTTCGGCGCGCTGCTCATCTTCACCGCCTTCAAACTCGCCACCACCAAGGACGACGAGCACAAGGACTTTGAAAAGTCGCTCGTCGTCCGCCTGACCCGCCGCGTCGTCCGCCTCAGCCCGAACTACCAGGGCGACAAGTTCCTCGTCAACGCCCCCATCTCGCCCGGCTCGACAACGATGGCCACCTTCGCCACCCCGCTCCTGCTCGTGCTCATCGTCGTCGAATCCACTGACGTCATGTTCGCCATCGACTCCATCCCCGCCGCCTTCGGCGTCACCAAAGAGCCCTTCATCATTTTCGCCGCCAACATCTTCGCGATCCTCGGCCTCCGCGCGCTCTACTTCGCCCTCGCCGGTCTCATGGACTCCTTCCGCTACCTCAAGTACTCCCTCGCCGTCGTCCTCGGCTTCATCGGTGTCAAAATGATCCTCGAGCACCCGCTCCACACCATCCCCCTGCTCAACATCCACCTCGACTGGCGCGGCCTGCACATCCCCACCGCCGTCTCCCTCGGCATCATCGCCGCCGCCCTCCTCCTGGGCGTCCTCGCCTCCCTCGCCGCCACCAGAGCCCGCCCCACAACCTGAACCCATACCACCGATCTGCTCTCCCCCGTGTCACCGACACGTCGGCCCTGAACCCTCGGCCCTTCCCTCCCCTTCCCCTCCGTGTTCCTCCGTGCACTCCGTCCGCTCCGTGTACATTCCCCCTGCCTTTCTCTGCGTTCCCCTGCAATCTCTGCGTCCACGGCGTACTCCGAGATCCGATGTCCGCGCGAACGCACCGACCCCCTTCTCAGTATCATTCCCTCGCCATGAAGAACCCCTCCGCGAAACACGCCCTCACCGCCAGCGCCCTGGCGATCATCGCGCTCGCCCTGCCAGCGTGCAACTCAACCCCGCGCGCCGGCGACGACACCTCCGGCGACCGCTTCCTCCAAGGCACCGACGCCAGCGCGTTCATCGCCGCCGCCGAGGCCGCCGTCCGCGCCGGTGACCGCGCCCGTGCGCTGGCCGCGTTCGGCCGCGCCATCGAGACCAACCCCAAGCTCACCGCCGCCCACATGGGCATGGCCGATCTGTACCGCATGGAAGGCGACTTCACCAGCGCCGAAGTCGGCTACCGATCCGCCGCTCAGCTCGAGCCCCGCAACTTCGATGCGCAGTACTTCCACGCGTTGATGCTCCACGTCCTGAACCGCGTGAGCGAAGCGGTGCAGGCCTATCTCCGCGCCCTGGCCGTCCGCCCGGATGACTTCAACGCCAACCTCAACGTCGGCGCCGCGTACTACCAGCTCGCCGAGTACAGCCAGGCCCTCCCCTTCGCGCTCAAAGCCACCCGCCTGGAATCCCGCAACGGTGCCGCGCGTTTCTCCCTCGGCGCGATCTACGCCGGCCTCAACCGCCACCAGGAAGCCATCGGCGAGTACGAACAAGCGCTCGACACGAACGCCGATCTGCCCGGCAAGCTCCTGCTCAACCTCAGCGCCAGCTACGCCGCCCTTCAACGCTTCGCCGAGATGCGCAACACGCTCGAACGCCTCGTCAAACTCGAGCCCTCACCCGCGGCTTTCGAGCGCCTCGGCTTCGCCCACTTCCGCCTCGAGAACATCCCACAAGCCGTCGCCGCCTACTCCGAATCCCTCAAGCTCGACAAAGACTACTACCCCGCCCTCAACGGCCTGGGCGTCTGCGAGCTGAACACCTATCTCTGGTCCGATCGCACCGACAACGCCGCCCGCGACCGCGCCCTTACCGCCCTGCGCCGCTCACTGCAGATCAACCGCAATCAGCCGCGCGTCGAGGAGCTCCTCGGCCGCTACTCGCGCTGAGCCGCACGCCTGCTTCTGGTCAGTTCAACGCGACCGCGACCACGCCCGCCCGCGTCGCCCGCACCATCGCGTGCACACGCAGCCCCGCGTCCAGCAGATGCCGCAGCGCCGACGGCCGCTCGCTGAGCACATGACTCACCGGCTCGCCGGACGCGATCGCCCGCGTCGTCGTCAGCGCCAGCACCTCACGATGCGTCGCGGCCCATGCGCGTGCGGTCGCAAGCTCCGCGACCACACCCGGGCGATCCCCCGCCGCGATCACATGCAGCCCGCCCGCAGCGTCAAGCGCCAGCTCCACCGCGGGCGCGTGAGGGCATCGCGCGCGCAGCGCCATCAGCCCGCCGATCACGCTCGCCAGTGATTCCGTCTCGCCCTCACCACCCTCAGGCTTCACGCACGCCGCTTCCAGATCCACCGTTTCGGGCTCAACGCTCGGCGTCAGCGGCGCGACCTCAGGGGTCACATCTTCGACCAGCAGTCGCGAAGACCGCTCGCGCTCAGCCGCTGCCGGCGCCGCAATCGTGCGAGCAGCGCCCGCGTGAGCCAACTGCATTGCCAGTTCACAGCCGCTGCGATCGCGCCGGCCTTCGTAGACCTCGCTCGCTGCGAGCGCCCCCGCGCCGCCGAGGCGCGCCACCGCGCTCTCCATCTCAACGCGCACCCCAAGGAACTTGGCCGTCGCGTCGTTCAATCGTTTCGCTGCGCACGCCGCCGTCGCCTGATCAGCACCGACGAAGCACACGCTCACCACCGCGCTCGTCGCGGCACTCATCGCCGCCTCATCGCCCGCGCCGGACTTCCCACACGCGCCGGCCTCGCTCACCACGCTCTTGATCAACCGGTACGCCGCGACCACGCTCGCCTCGTCGGCCCCGCTGATCACGCGCACGCGCGACGCGCGCCCGGAACTCAGGATCTCCGGCACCTCGCTGGCATCGCAGCAGAGCATCACGCGCACGCACGCCGCGGCTCCGACATCAATCGCGCCCTCAACGTCCCGCGCCGAGCCCACCCGCGCCCCAAAGCACTGCACACGCACACCGGCCCCACGCGCATCGATCACCATCACCGCGCCCGTCGCCGCGTCGCGCCCGGCAATCTGCGCCAGCCACGCGCTCGGAAAGCCCGGCACATTACCAATCAACACCACCTCAGCCGCCCGCCGCATTCCGCCGCCGCTCCCCCCACCGCTCCCGCCGTCGCGATGCGTTCGCTCGCCGCCCGTCGCGTCGCACGCGGTCGCAGCCGCTTCGATCGCGACACGCTCCTCCGCCTCAACCCCGACCAATCCCCACGCCCCGCGCGCCACCGTCACACCGAGCAGATCCAACTCCTCACGCGTCGCACGCGCATCGCCACCGACGCCCGCCCGCGCACCGGCGCTACCAGTACCCGCAACGAGCGAGCCCGCACCGAACGCATCGCCCGACCCACCCAAGAACAGATCCGCCAGCGCATCAAACGCATCGCCACCGACGCCCTGCGTCGCATCGCCCGCTGACCTCAAGCTATCCCTCGACAACGCCATAGTCACGCCCAATCACCACCAACCCCGCAAGCCGCCACCACCTCACCCATAAAACACAACGCCCTCGCCCGGCACATCCACGTAGCTGTTGCTCTCGCCAAACGGGTTCGTCGTCGCACGCGGGTTGAACGGGTCGGCGACCCATCGCCCGTCGACGATCACGCGATACTCGTGCCGCCCGGTCGGCAGCGGCACCAGGCACTCGTAGACGCCCACGCCCTCGTTCAGCGTCATCGGCGTCGCGCTCAGCGACCAGCGATTGAAGTTCCCGGCGATCGAAAGCACTCGACCACTGCTGGCCGGCTGCACGAACAGCACGCCCTGCGCCGTCACTCGCACGCCGAGGATCGCCCGCAGCGATTCCACGCTCGGCCACGCCTCCCGCGGCTCCTCCTCCACCAGTTCCAACACGCCGACGCGCGTCCGCACCGACGGCCGCTCGGCCGTCATCACGCCCGCGGGCTCAGTGGCCGCTTCCGCCGCGGCGAGCGTGCCGCTTGTCGCGTTCCGCTCACCACCGCCAGCCATGCGTTCACCGCTCTCGCGTGCAAGCGCCTCGCCGTGGGCTCGCGCACTGAGCAGCGATTCCACCGCCATCGCGCGTGTCCGCACCGCGCTCTGGGCATCATCCGGCTCAGAGCCCTCTGAAACTGGCGTCGCCTTGCGCGACGCCGGTGTGCGCAGCAGCCACTCGGCCAGCTCGCTGTAATCCTGCGCACCGGCAGAGTCCGGCGCGTACTCGATCGCCGGCTGCCCGAAGTTGACCGCCTCGCGCAGCTTCGCGTCCAAGCGGATGACCACCGGCGCGACCAGCCCCTTGAAGCGGCTGTTGATCTGCTCCAGAACCTCGCGCGCCAGCGGGTTCGTTTCGTCGTACATCGTCGGCACGATGCGGTGCGAGGGCTGCACGCCGATCTTCTTGCCCATCGCCTTGATCATCTGCACCTGCTTCGCGGCCCCCTGCAACGCGAAGAAGCCCGTTTCAACAGGAATCAAGACCTCCGTCGCCGCGACCAGGGCGTTGAACGTCAGCACGCCGATCGACGGCGGGCAATCGATCAGGCAGATGTCGTACTGATCCGCCAGACGCGTCAGCACCATGTCGAGCCGGCGCTCGGCGTCTTCCGCCCCGCCGAGCCCGCCGCGAGGCGCTTCGAGCGCCGCCAGCCGCACGGTGCTCGGGGCGAGGTCCAGATTCCGGCTCACGCGCCAGAGCAATCGCGACCAATCGACGCTCTTGCCGGAGGCCGTGGCGCTGCTCATCGCGTCGCCGATCTGCACATCGATGCGCTGCTCGGGAATCGCCAAGCCGGCGGCACAGTGGCTCTGCGGATCCAGGTCAACGAGCAGCGTCTTCTTGCCACGCCGCGCGAAGACGCCGGCGAGATTGATCGCGGTGGTGGTCTTGCCGCAGCCGCCCTTTTGGTTGATGATCGCGATGGTGCGCACGTAGAGCCCCGTGTGCAAGGTGGCCGTGGGAGACAAACGAACTCGGGCCAGTCCCGAGCCGCCAGCGGAAGACCGCCCCTGCGGAGTCCTTATCGGAGGCTGGGGGTGAAAGGCTTGAGAAGAGCCATCAGCCGCCGCGCGGCAGCCCTCAGCCGCCAGCCTTCAGCCATCAGCAAGCAGATTGCGGCATTGGCCCCGCTCAAGCGCGGCCCTGTCCCCCGCACGATCCGGGCCGCTTGCCGCAGCCGCACATCCCGGTGTGCACATGGCCTCCGCCCGCGCCAGCGGCGGTGCCCTTGGCGGCGAACGCCGATACGACTCGCGTGAACACGCGGCCCTTCTGCTCCGGGTCCGCCAGCGGCTTGTCCGCGTCGGCCATCGACCGCAGGGCCTCGATCCGTGTCCCGTCCTCTGCGACGTATTCGTAGATTGGCATGGGCAATCATAACTCGCCTGCCGAGGCTGGCTCACCCCGCACCCGCCGCTCAACCGATATCCTGCCGCCATGAGCATCACCTCTTCCCCCGCTTGGACCGCCCTCACCGCTCACCACAACGCCCTGAAGGCCACGCACCTGCGTGATCTGTTCAAGGAGGATCCGGCGCGGTTCGGCGCGTTCAGCCAGACGTTTCGGTCCGGCGATGGTTCGCAGATCCTGCTGGACTACAGCAAGAACCGCGTGACCGCCGAGACGATGCGGCTGCTGTTTGACGTTGCCCGTCAGGCGGGCGTGGGCGCGATGGCCAAGCGGATGTTCGAGGGCGACAAGATCAACTTCACCGAGGACCGGGCGGTGCTGCACGTCGCGCTGCGCAACCGCTCCAATCGCCCGATCATGGTTGATGGCAAGGACGTGATGCCGGATGTCAACGGCGTGCTGGCCCACATGAAGCAGTTCACCGATGGCGTGCGCTCCGGCACCTGGCGCGGCTACACCGGCAAGCCGATCACCGATATCGTCAACATCGGCATCGGCGGCTCCGACCTCGGCCCCGTCATGGTCTGCGAGGCGCTGAAGCACGGCGCGAAGCGTGATCTCAAGCTGCACTTTGTCTCCAACGTTGACGGCACGCACATCGCCGAGTGCCTGCGCCAGCTCAACCCCGAGACGGCCCTGTTCATCATCGCGAGCAAGACCTTCACGACGCAGGAGACGCTCTGCAACGCGCACACGGCGCGCGAGTGGTTTTTGGCGCAGGCCAAGGACAAGTCGGCCGTGGCGAAGCACTTCGTGGCCCTGAGCACGAACGCGAAGGAGGTCTCGGCGTTTGGCATCGATACGAAGAACATGTTCGGCTTCTGGGATTGGGTCGGCGGGCGGTACTCGCTCTGGTCCGCCATTGGCCTGCCGATTGCACTCAGCGTCGGCTTTGACCAGTTCCAGGAACTGCTCACCGGTGCGCACGAGATGGACAACCACTTCCTCAACACGCCGCCGGAGCAGAACCTCCCGATCATCCTCGCGCTCCTGGGTGTTTGGTACAACAACTTCTTTGATGCTCAGAGCCACGCCATCCTCCCGTACGACCAATACCTCTCGCGATTCGCTGCGTATTTCCAGCAGGGAGATCGGAAGAGCGT
>JALHNK010000110.1 GCA_022843565.1 Phycisphaerales bacterium | reverse complement strand
CCCACGCCCTCGGGCAATCCACCGTCCTCGGAGATCCGCCCGTGATCGAGAAGTTGCAGACACTCTGGCCAGAGATCACGCTGTTTGTCGGCGCGTGCGTGGTCATGATCGTGGGCCTCAGCAACTCCGCCCAGTTGCGCCGCCTCTGCTGGCCCATCAGCGCCGCCGCGCTCATCGCCGCCGGCCTGCTCGCCTATACCACCAACCACCCCTCCGCGCACGCCCTGCCCAACCTCGCGCAGTACGGCAAGGTGCTCACCGCCTTCGTCGGTCTGCTGCTCATCTTCGTCCTCGCCGGCACAGTTGATCGTCAGTACGAGGCCGATGTCGAGCGAGGCTCGAGCCGCTTTGACCCCCTCCGCTCGACCCGAGGCGAGTTCTACGCCCTCTTCCTCTTCTCCCTCATGGGCCTCATGCTTTGCAGCGGCGCCGATGATCTCATCTGGCTCTTCCTGGCACTCGAGCTCGTCTCGCTGCCGACCTACATCATGGTCGCCATCGCCACCGCTCGCAACCGCTCGATGGAAGCAGGCATCAAGTACTTCTTCCTCGGCGCGATGGGTGCCGCGACCTTCCTCTACGGCTTCGCACTGATCTACGGAGCCACCGGCGCAACCAACTTCGCCGAGATCAAGGCCGTGTTCGCTCAGCAACTCGCCGGCGGCGGCATCAACGCCATGGGCATCGCCGGGATCATTCTGGCGATCGTCGGCGTGTCGTTCAAGATCGCCGCCGTGCCGATGCACTTCTACACGCCCGATGTGTATCAGGGCGCAAGCGCCCCGGTCGCCGCGTTCCTCGCGTTCGTGCCCAAGACCGCGGGCTTCATCTCGATCCTCCTGCTGACCACCACGCTGGCGTGGATCCCGTCTGCCGAGTATCCCGCGGGCACGCTCCCGCCCAGCATCCACTCGGTGCTCTGGATCATCGCGGTGCTGACGATGACCATCGGCAACACTTTGGCGCTCCTGCAGACCTCGCTCAAGCGCATCCTGGCGTACTCATCGATCGCGCACTCGGGCTACATGCTCGTGGGCGTCATCGTCGGCCCCGGCGCACGCCCCGGTGAGTTCAGCAGCAGCGGCATCGCGGCGGTGCTGTTCTACCTGCTGGTCTACGGCGTCATGAACCTCGGCGCCTTCGCCGTCGTTGCCTCGCTCCAGCGCCCCGGCAAAGACGGCACGATGGAAGAGATCGACAGCCTCGCCGATCTCCGCGGCCTCTGCATCACCCGCCCCGTCCTGGGCTGGACGATGGTCATCTGCGCCGCCAGCATGCTCGGCCTGCCGCCCCTGCTGGGCTTCTTCGGCAAGCTCCCGCTCTTCACCGCCGGCATGGGCGCAGGCCACTACACGCTGATCGTCATCATGGGCATCAACAGCGCCATCGGCGCTGTGTACTACCTCCGCCTCGCCGGCTATCCGCTCCTTGAGAAGCCCGACCTCAGCGGCAGCGCCGCCCAGGTCCGCCCAGTTCACGTCAACGGCCGCTGGATCGCCGGCGTCCTCAGCGCCGTGGGCATCATCGCCCTGGCGGCCTACCCGATGACCGGCGCCGCACTCTTCGGCGGCAAGTACACGCCCAAGGTTGAGGCGCAGCTTCGCGCAGGCGCGCTGCCGGCTGCGCCGGTTGCGAAGCCCTGAGCTCAGACCGAGCGGACGCGATCGGTCCGCGCACTGGCATCGCTCCGCATCGCCGCTGCGATCGCGCCGCCGCAGCGAGCGCAGCACCGGCCGGTATGATCGGCCATGCTTCAACGCTCACGCCGCGTCGCGTTCGCTGGCTCCCTGATCTTCGCGATGGCGCCCGGCGCAGCGTGGGCGCAGCCCGCAACAGCGCCGCCCCCGTCGGCGACCTCGCCAGCGCCAGCGATCCAGCCCGCCTTGCCCGTCGCGGCCGAAGCGTTCGAGGCGCCCATCAAGCCGACGCGAGCCGACCTGGCCCGTGCGTATTTGGATTTAGAGCACGCGCTGAGCGTCAGTCCGCCGATCAAGCCCGAGACTCGCGCAGCGTACTCCAAGGCGTTTGACGCGCTGACCATGGACTTCTTCGTCGGGCGATTCGATGCCGCCATCAAGAATGTCCACGCCCTCACTGAGACCGTTCGCGCCCTGCCAGTGATTCCAAATCTCCGGATCATCCGCTCGCTCCGGGTGACGTGTGATCCGCCCGTGATCGCGCTCGACGCGTTCGCAACCGCGAAGGTGACGATCACGTCGATGTACGACGCCAGCGCGGGGAGCGGACTGACAGCACCGGTCAAGCGCCCGTTGACCGTGCAGTTTGCCAGTTCGCGTGGCGTTGGCCCGATGTTGAGCACCGACGCGTTGGTCGTCCCCGCGGGCATGGTGACCGCCGAGGTCCTGCTGGACCTGCCAAAGCACTTCGCCGGCCACCCGGGGGTGTATGAGGTGAGCGCACAGTTCGAACCCATCGCGAGCCGACAGGGTGCATTCGTGCGCATCGGCCGCATCATCCTCACAGCCCGAGCCCCCTCGGCCGACCGCGCCGCGATCACCGAGCGAGCTCAGGCGCTGGAAGCGTCGAACGCGGACGAGCGGCCCCCGCTGGCCGCCGCGGCTCGGCGTGTGCTCGGGCGAGCGACCTTGCTCACCGATAGCCCCTCGCCCAACAACTCCTCGGAGTTCATGCTCGATATCCCGGGACATGTCACGGAGTTGAACGCTGAGCTGGATCAGATCGCCACGGGTAGTGACCCGTTCAAATCGCGCCGCGGCGATTGGTGGGCGCTCTTGAAAACGAACGCCTCGATGATCCCCACGCGAATCATCGCCCCCGCGTCGGCGTTTGTTCCTGGCGTCAAGCCGCCGCTGCTCATCGCCCTCCACGGCATGGGCGGCGACGAGAACATGTTCCCCGACGCCTACGGCAACGGCCGACTCAAAGCACTCGCGGACAAGCACGCGTTCATCCTCGTCTCGCCGCGCGTTGATCTCACGACCTTCACCTCGCCCAAATCGGTCGACGCGTTCCTCGATGACCTCGCGAGCATGTACGACTTCGATCGCGATCGCGTCTACGTCATCGGTCACAGCATGGGCGCCGGGGCGGCGGCGTTTATCGCGCGGAACTCGATCACCAAGGTCGCCGCGGTCGCGTGCCTCGCCGGCGGGCCGCAGCGACCGGTCCAGCGCGCCGTCGCGCCGATGCTCGTCTACGGCGCGGAGCTGGATCCGATCATCAGCGCCGCGACGCTCAAAGCCGCGGCTCGGGCGTCGGAGGTCGCGGGGTTCAGTGTCGAGTATCGCGAAGCCGCGGACCAAGGCCACACACTCATGGTCGGTCCGGTTCTTGACGAAGTGGTCATCTGGCTCATGGAGCAGCGGCTTGACGTCGCCCAGCGCCAGCGCTGGCTCGACGAGGACAAGGCCCGCGCCAAGAAGCCAGCTCCGAGTAAGCCTGCTCCAGCGCCAGTCACCCCAGCAGTTCCTCTGGTTGATCCTCAACCCACATCGCCCGCCAGCACCCCGCCCGCGGCACCGTAATCGGCTATGCTGCATTACACATGACATCAACGCTCGCATACACGAAGCCATGGATGCCCTACTGCATGTTGTTTGCAGGGGTTTATAACCTTGCATGGGGCGCGTTTGTTGTGCTGATGCCCGAGGCGCTCTTCAAGGTGCTCAACGTGCCGCCGGAGCAATGGCCGAACGCGACGGGCTTGGCGATCTGGCAGTGTCTGGGCATGGTGATCGGCGTGTTCGGCGTCGGCTATCTGGCCGCCGCGACCAGTCCGCTCAAGCACTGGCCGATCGTGCTCGTCGGCTTCCTGGGCAAGATCTTCGGGCCGATCGGCTTCGTGCAGGCGGGCCTCATCAACAAGACCTTCCCGGTCGAGTTCGGCTGGACGATCATCACCAATGACCTGATCTGGTGGGTGCCGTTTGGCCTGATTCTCCACGCGGCGCTGCGTGCACGGCGCGACCGGATCATCATGGCGTGAGAGGCTGAGTGCTGAGTCTGATCTGCTGAAAGCTGACACCTGACGGCTGGAGGCTTTCAAAGCACTCACACCTTCGCCCACGCCCTCCATACACCCTCCAGCAAATCACTGAACCGCATCCCAAAGCCCTTGGCATCACACAGCGGCGAGGCGATCAGTCGATCTCGCAGGGTCTGATGCTCGTGCCGCAGGCGGTTGGTGTCTGATGCGAGGCGGGCTGCGATCTGGACGTACTCCTCCGCGCTCGCCGCGATCAGGTCCGAGTCGCCCACGCAGCTCAACAGCGAAGCGCCGACGCGCTCGCTATGGCAGCCGTCGTCGTCCCACGCACGCGCCAGCGACACCACAGGCACGCCCATGAACAGCGCCTCGCACGTCGTCGTCGTCCCGGCATACGGGAACGTGTCCAGCGCGATGTCCATCTGCTGATACAGCTCCAGGTGCGAGCGCGTGCTCGGCGCACCGGGCAAGAGCGTCACATGCTCCGCGTCGATCCCCGCCGCGCCCAGCCGCCCGAGCGTGAACTCGCGCACCGCGCTATCGCTCAGCGACGTGCCCTTCAGCATCAACCGGCTCCCCGGCACGCGCGCGAGCACCTCCGCCCAGGTTCGCAGCGTGAACTCGCTGAGCTTCGTCAGGTTGTTGAACGACCCGAACGTGATCGCGCCAGGATTCGGCGGAGCACCATCACCTCGCGATGCCGGCGCATCCTCGCCGCGCGGCGGGCGATAGCACAGGAAGCACGGATCCAGCCGCACCAGCTTCTCAACCGCCGATGCGTCCGCAAGCGTCCCCGGCGGATCGGTGATCGAGTCGATGATCCGATAGTCCACCGTGGGCAGGCCGGTGGTGTGCGGGTAGCCGCAGTACGTGATCTGGATCGGCGTCGGCTTCAGTCGCAGCGTGTCCCATCGCGAGCCGGTGGTCAGGCCGTTGAGCTCGATGAGGATGTCGATGCGATCATCGGCGATGACCTTCGCCGCCTTGTACCCCTCCATCATCGCGACGCGTCGCCAGCCCTTGGGCGGCGCGTTGTCCGCGGGGATCGGCGGCGGCTCGTCGATCTCCCAAGCCGCGGGACCCAGCGCGACGGCGCGTTGCAGCCGCCGCGTGACACTGTCCTCGCGCGGGTCGCTGCAGTAGCAGACCAGCTCGAATCGCGAGCGATCTAGAAACGTGAGCACCGGCTCGATGAACCACGCGACCGAGTGCTCGCGCAGATCGCTTGAGAGGATGCCGACGCGGACGCGACCGTCCTTGCCGCGCCCCGGCGCGCCGAGCTTGCCGGGCGCGGGGCCGGGCTTGGGCGGCGTGTGCTTCAGGGGCGTGCGCGGGTCGGCGAGCATCACCAGGCGTCCGAGGTTCTTGTGTCGCGCGATGATGCTGGCGCGATCGGTGCCCGAGCCGTAGTTGCTGTTGGCGCACATCGTCATCGCCAGGTGCAGGTTGCCCTGATCGGCAAAGAGCGCATCGCCCAGCGCCAGGGCGGCGTCGTCGGGTCGGCCCTGCTCGGCGAGTGTCGCCGCGAGGCGGAAGACCAGTCCCGTGTCGGCGGGGAACTGTTGCATCGCGGCACGGATGTGCTTCTCAGCCTCGACGAGCTTCTTGGCGTTGATGAGCGCGGTGGCGTACTCGACATGGTGGCCGACCTTGTCCGGCTCCAGCTCCATCGCCCGCCGGAAGCACTCGACCGCCTCGGACTTCTGCCCCAGCGAGGCCAGCAGTGAACCGGTGCTCGACCAGCCTCCGGCGTGCTCGGGCATGAGCTCGGTGACCTTGCGAGCAGAGACCAGCGCAAGCGCGTAGTTGGTCAACCCGACCAGCGCCGAGCGCAGCATGTCGTGCGCGACGCCATCGGCCGGAGCCAGCGCCACCGCGCGCTCGGCCAGCGATCTTGCCTGCGCGTAGCGATCCTGGCTCATCGCCTGTTGAAACTGGCTCAGGATGGCGGGGGGCACGGGCATGTGGGGTGGTGGGGGGGGGGCGGTCAGGCCGGGAGTGAAGGCGTCGGTGTTCGTTGTGTCGAGTCGTTCCACGCGGTCCAGAGCGCATCGCTGAGACGGACGCCGTACAAGCGCTCGTCGCAGAGCGGAGATTCCAGCAGTCGCGAGCGGAGCGTCGTTCGCAGCTCGCGCCGGCGGGTCGTGTCGCTGGCCAGCGCCGCCGCGACTTCGACGAACGCGATGTCATCGTCCGGCGCGAGGTCCGCGAGTCCGACCTGTGACAGGAGCGAGAGCCCAACGCGGTGCGCGTGCGTGCCGCCTCGCGACGGCGGCGGTGCCAGCGAGACGACCGGCACGCCCATCAGCAGCGCCTCGCAGGTCGTTGTGGTGCCGGCGTATGGGAACGTGTCCAGCGCGATATCGAGATCGGTGTACTGCGACAAGTGATCGAACACCGACGCGGCCCCGGCGCGGATCTCGATACGCGACGCTTCGACACCCAGCGATACAAAGTCGTTGATCACCCGCTGGCCCGCGCCGGCCGAAACCAGCGTGCCCGACTTGATCACCAGTCGCGAGCCCGGCACACGCAGCAGCACATTCGCCCACACGCGCTTGCAACGCGGGCTCACCTTCGCCAGGCGATTGAAAGAGCCGAAGACGATCGCGCCCTCCGCGTCGCGATCTGCGCCGGGATCGGCCCTTCGCGCCGCGGCCGGCAGCTCCGCCGCGTCGGGCGGTCGATAGCACAGAAAGCCGCCGTCCACGCGGATCAGCCGCTCAACATGCCACGCATCCACACGCGGCTCGCGCGGGTCCGTCCGCTCATCAACCAGCCGATAGTCCACGCTCGCCAGGCCCGTGGTGTGCGGGTATCCCAGAAATGAGCACTGCACGGGCGCCGCGCGCCGCGCCAGCACCTCCCAGCAGCCGCCCTCGGTCAGGCCGTTGAGATCCAGCAGCAGATCGATGCGGTCGGTCAGCAATCGCTGACGCAAGTCCGTCGCGCTCAGCCCGGCGCTCTGGATCCACACGCCGCCCGCGGCTGTCGTCGCCTCTTGTAATCGGGCTGTGATCGTGTCAGCACGGGCCGACGTCGAGTACACGCGCGTCTCGAATCGCCCGCGATCAAGCCCGCACAGCACGCCACGCGAAAACCAGGCGACGGAATGGGCTCGAAAGTCCGAGCTGATGATCCCGACACGCACACGCCCGCCGGCGCCGCGCCCGGGTCGTCCGTTGACCCGTGCCGCGGGCGCGATCGCGCCGCTTGCTCCGTCGGCGGTGCGA
Organism: Phycisphaerales bacterium; assembly: GCA_022843565.1. GTDB lineage: Bacteria > Planctomycetota > Phycisphaerae > Phycisphaerales > UBA1924 > JACVCS01. The sequence goes on along the minus strand of JALHNK010000110.1, from coordinate 4,894 downwards.
GGCTCGACGCGAGATCCCGTTGGCGGCCGCGTCAGTTCCGTCAGGCTCTGGGACAGAATCCGCCCGAAGTTCCGGTGCATCGCGCTGAGCGCGTCGGGCGAGATCGAGTCCGAGTACACACCGATGCTGCACTGCGTCAGAGCGAGCTGCACGTTCGCCGGGTCGCTGAACAGCGCGGCCGACAGCTCCGCCGCGGCTTCCGTCGTGCGGCCCTGCTCGCACAGCGATGTCGAGAGTCGAAACACCAGATCCGGCAGCGGTCCGAACCGCGTGATCGCTCCGCGTGCGGCGATCTCCGCCTCCGCCAGCAGCCCCGCGTGGATCAGCGCGGTGATCCGCTCGATCGCGTGGCCCGGTGTCGCGCCGTCCAGCGAGCCCGCACGCTCGAACGCGCCCGCGGCGTCCACGTGCTTGCCCAGTCGCGCCAGCACAAATCCCAGCGATGCCCACGAGCCCGCGTGCTCCGGGATCAGCTCGACAACCGCGCGTGCCTGCGTGAGCGCCTCGGCGTATCGGCCGGCCCCGTACAGCGCCGCCCGCAGCATGTCCATCGCGATCGCATCCGCCGGCGACAGCGCTACCGCCCGCTCGGCGTGCGTGATCGCCTGCGCAAAGCGACCTTCGCGTAGCGCCCGCTCGAACTGGCTGAGTATCCCCGGCGGGACTGGCATCGCTCTGGTCCTCAGATACGCCCCCGAGCGAACTGATCCCACATGTGCTCCAGCGTCGCCTCAAAGCGACGCGCAAAGCCCGGTTGATCGCACAGCACAGAGCCCATCAATCGTGGGCGCAGCGATGAGCGCAGCTCTCGCAGGCGCGCGTGGTCGCTGGCGAGCTCGACGCCGATCCGCACGTACTCCTCGGGCGTGGTGGCGATCAGCTCCGGCGTGCCAATCGCTGAGAGCAGACTCGCGCCTACGCGGTGCGCGTGCATCGCGCCCGGCGATGGCGGCGCCAGCGTGATCACCGGCACGCCCATGTAGATCGCCTCGCACGTCGTCGTCGTGCCCGCGTACGGGAACGTGTCCAGCGCGATGTGCATCCGGTCGTACTGCGTCAGATGCTCGTTCGGCGTCTTGGTCGTGCCCTGCAGCTCGACCCGCGCCGGATCCAGCCCCACCTTCTCGAACCGCGCCAGCGTCGCACGTCGTACAACCTCATCCTTCAGCGACGCCGCCTTCATCAGCAGCCTCGAGCGCGGCACCGCGTTCAGCAGCTTCGCCCACACCGCCGCCAGCTCGTCGTTGAACTTCATGAAGTTGTTGAACGACCCGAACACCACACCATCCTCCAGCGCCGGCATCCGCGTCGGGTCCGTCTGCGCCGCCCACCTCGGCGGCTGATAGCACAAGAAGCACGGGTCCATCCGCAGCAGTGTCTCGGTCGCCGCGTCCTCGCACCCCGGTGGGTCGGTAATCGAATCCACGAGGCGGAAGTTCACCGCCGGCATCCCCGTCGTCGCGACGTAGCCAAGGTAGTTCACGATCACCGGCGCGGGCTTCATCTTCAGCGTGTCGGGCCGGCAGCCCAGCGTGAGCCCGTTGAGATCAAACAAGATATCGATCCGATCGTCAACGATCTGACGCGCGAAGCCGACGCCGTCGGGCACCGTCACCTTTCGCCAGTTGCGCGTCGGGCCCGTGTCGTTCAGCGGTGGCGGGTTGTCCGGGTCCGGCAGTCGCTCGGCCGCGACCAGCGCCTGAAGCCTGCGCGTGGTGTCGTCGGTCTTCAGCAGCGTCTGATACGCCACGATCTCATATCGCGAGCGGTTCAGGTGCCGGAAGATCGGCTCCAGGAAGTACGTCACCGAGTGCGAACGCAGATCGCTGGAGATGAACCCGACGCGCAGTCGCCCGTCCTTCCCGTGGCCGGGCGCGGGCTTGCCGGGTGTCAGCATCTGCGGCGGCGGCACGTGCGTGAACTTCTGGAATCGCTCGGAGACCTCCAGCAATCTGCCGAAGTTCTTGTGCAGCGAGAGCAGTTTGTCACGATCGGTTGGCGAGCGATAGTTCGACACCGAGCACAAAAACGTCGCGACCAGGATGTTCGAGCGATCGTTGAAGAGCACTGGGCCCAGCACGTCCTCGGCGTCCTTGGCCCGCCCCTGTTCCAGCAGCGTCGCCGCGAGCATCTGGGCCAGTTGCCACTCGTTCGGCAAGGTCGCCAGCCCGCGCCGACAGTACTCCTCCGCCTCCGCCAGCCTGTTCAGACGCAGCAGCACGCTGACCACGGCGCCCCAGAACTTGCCCGTGTGCGGGTCCAACTCGACCGATCGCTTGGCGTAAGGCAAAGACTCCTCGTCCTCTCCCATGTGATTCAGCACACACGCGACGCTCTCCTGGCAGCCCGCGTGATCCGGCCACAACTCCGCGGCGCGCTTGGCCGGCACCAGCGCCAATCGCGCCTGGCCCATCGACATCAGCGTGGCGCGCAGCAGATCGTGCGACACAGGGTCGTTTGGAAACTGCGTCGTCAGACGCTCGGCCGCGGCGCGTGCCTGCGCCAGCTTCCCGGCGCTCATGAGTTGCTCGACTTGGGCGAGGGCTGCTGACGGTGCTTGCACGCCGACCTCCGTGTTCTCTCGTTGCCTCACGCGATGCTCATGCCCCGGCGGGTGCCGGCGCACTCTCGACACCCGCGTTCCGTCGCGTCACCTCACGCGCTGCCCGATCCGCACTCATCACATCGGCCAAATCGCGGATCGGCGACACACCAAGGGTGTCCATCGCCAGCGCCGCAAGCTCAGGCATCCGCCCAAACGGGATCTTTCCCTCCAAGAACGCCCCGACCGCCACCTCGCTCGCGGCGTTCAGAATCGCCCCGCTCGTGCCCCCCTCGCGGATCACGCGATACGCCAGGCCGAGCGCCGGGAACCGCTCGACCGACGCGTGCTGAAACTCCAGCGTCCCCAGCGAAAGCAAGTCCAGCTTCTTGGAAGCACCCGCCGGGCGCTGCGGATAGCACAGCGCCAGTTGAATCGGAGTCTTCATGTCCGGCGCGCCAAGCTGCGCGATCACACTCGCGTCGGCGTACTCGACGAACGAGTGGATGATCGACTGCGGGTGAATGACGACGCCGATCTTCTCCGCCGGCAGCGAAAAGAGCCAGTGCGCCTCAACGACCTCGAAGGCTTTGTTCGTCAGGCTCGCCGAGTCGATCGTGACCTTCGCGCCCATTGTCCAGGTCGGGTGCTTTAGCGCCTGCGCCGGCGTCGCGTGATAGCACGCCTCACGCGAGAGCGATCGGAACGGCCCTCCGCTGGCGGTGAGCACAATCCGCTCAACCGCGCGCGTACAGGTCATCGGCGGACACACGCGTTCAAGAGCCGACCGGGCGAGGCGTGAACTTGCTCCCGCTTCACGTTCACGTTCGCCGCCGCGCAGGCTCTCTTCCAGCAAGCACTGCCAGATCGCCGAGTGCTCGCTATCCACCGGCAGCAGTCTTGCGCCGCTGGCGATCGCACGCGGGATGACCAGCTCACCGGCAGCGACGAGCGTCTCTTTGTTCGCAAGCGCCACGTCGCGTCCGAGATCCACCGCCGCGAGCGTCGCCGGCAGGCCGGCGCTGCCAACCATCGACGCCAGCACAACATCGCACTCGACGCTGCGAACGAGGTCCTCCGCCGCGTCCGGCCCGCGGAGCACCCGTGCGCCGCTGAGCGCCCCAAGTTCCGCGGCGTCCGTGCTCGTGCACGCCATCGCGATGCTGCGCACGCCCCACGCGCGCGCCTGCTCGCCCAGCAGGCGTGCGTTCCGATGCGCCGCGAGCCCGACGACCTCAAACCGCACGCCGCCCTCGCCACGATCGCAGAGCGCGTTCAGGTGCGCGATCACCTCCAGCGTCTGCGTGCCGATCGAGCCCGTGGAACCCAAAATGATGATGCGACGTGTGGTGGTCATGGCGCGTTCAAACAGTAACTCGCCCGGCGTTCAGCCGCCGGTGTCCCGCTCTATCCCCCCAGCGAGCGCCCGGCGTCATCGCGCCGTGGCGTGCTCACTCCTCGCGACCGCCCCGCGGCAGTTGCCCCGGCTTCAATCGCTTGAACGCCGCGTACAACGTCCGCTTCGGCGGCACCACCGGTGCTCCTGACGCCGGCGTGCCAGCGGGCTTCGCACCCGCGCCGGGCCCGCCGCCGCCAGATCCACTGTTTGACGCTGGCCCGCCCGCGCGATCCTGCCCTGACGGCGGACGCCCGCCACCCTGGCCGCCGCCACCACCGCCGCCGCGGCTTTGGTCGCGATCGCTGGGACGTTGACCCCCGCGATCACCGCCGCCACGTTGGCCCTGGCCCTGCGGAGCGCCTTGGCCTTGCGCACCGCCCTGGCTCTGCCCTTGATCGCCCTGGCCACCTTCACCGCCGCCGCCTTGGCCCTCGCCACGATTGCGGCCGCGTCCGCCGCGCCGACGCCGGCGCTTGCGACGCCCGCCGCCTTCGCCGCCCTCACCGCCTTCAGTGCCCGGGCCGCCGGCGATCTGGCCGCCCGGCGCGCCATCGCCCGTCGATTCGCGATCGTCATCAGGCCCGTCGTCATCGAAGTCGCCGGTGTTCTCCGGCCCGCCGCCGCCGCGGCTTTGGCCCTGCGCTTCCTGCCGGTTGCCGGGCGCGCCCGCCACCGGCCCGGCCTTGGTGCCCCACGACGCGTTCACGTTGCGGTCATCAATGTCGTCATCCAAGAAGTCCGCCGGTGGTGGCACATCTTCCATGCCGGGTGCCGGCGGCCAGCCCATCGGCCCGGTTGATCGTGCAGGCTTGTTCCCGCCGCTGGCAATGTCGCTGCCGCCCTGACCACTCGGCGCGCCCTGCGTGCCGGGGCCGCGATCCATGCCATCGCCACCGCCATCGCCGCCGCCCGGCCCGCCGCCACCCTGGCCATCGCCACGGTTGCGCCCGCGC
>JALHNK010000109.1:1452-12318 GCA_022843565.1 Phycisphaerales bacterium | reverse complement strand
CCGCCATCAGTGGGACGCCAGCCCAACCGGGCGCGTGGGTCCGTTCTTCGAACAGCAGACCGCCATTCGCCGCGCCGCGTGAAAGTCTTGCGGTTGTCGCAAACGAAAAACGCCCCGGCGAACTCTCGCCGGGGCGTCGTGTATTCAGCAACTCAACGAATCACTTCTTGGACTTCTTCTCGCCCTTGGCCGGCTTCTCAGCCGCGTCGCTCTTGGGCGCATCGCTCGCGGGCGTGCGCTTCTCGAACGTGCCAGCCTTCGCCTTGGGCTCGTTGTCTTCCTTCGCAGCCTTCGCGGTGCGGTCCTTGGCCCGCTTCTCGCTCGGCACAGCGCCTTCAGCACCCTCAGCAGCACCCTCGCCCGCGGCCGGAGCCGCCGGCTCGTTGCGCCGCAGGTCCAGCGGGCGATCCGCCTGAACGTCCAGCTTGATCGTCGCCTCGAGCTCCGAATCGAACTTCACGCTCAACTCGTAGTGCTCCACGCGCTTGATCGTCTGACCCAGACGAACCTCGCGCTCCTTGATCCCCGTGAAGCCCGCGGCCGTCAACGCCACGACGATGTCGTGCTGCGTCACTGCGGCGTACAAAATGCCCATATCGTTGCACGAACGAATCAGCGTGAGCTGGTAGCCGTCGAGCTTCGAGATCGTCTCCTTCCGCTCCGCACGCTGAACTTCGATCTGCTTCAGAGCATCCGCACGCTTGCCAGCCAGGCTCTTGATGAGCTCTTCCGACGGCTTGGTCGCCATCGACCGCGGCATGAGGTAGTTCCGGGCGAAGCCCTTGCGCACCTTCACCACGTCACCGACGATCCCGGTGCCCTCAACGTTTTCGGTCAGCAAAAGTTCGATGTTCTTGGCCATGGTTGCTGTCCTTTCTGGCCGCTCGCACTTGGCGGGGCCGGAGAGTTAGGAGCAATGTCCACGTTTTCGCGGCTCAAACAGCCGCACACGGACAATCGCCCCAACGAAGCCGCCCAGACATTCCGAGCGGGGTCGAGATGATAGACCCGATCCCGCCTGCGGGCGAGGGCACCACGACGACGCTCCGACCCGCGGCCCACTATCCTGACGCCCGTGATCCCGTTTACCCAGCCTGCCGAGCTTCACGCAACGACGCCCAGCCGCTTCGCGTCGACGATCGTCCGCGATCTGTCGGCCGCTCATGCCTGCCGCGCCGCGATCCTCGGACTCCCCGATGACACGGGCGTTCGACTCAACGGCGGGCGGCCCGGCGCCGCACTCGCCCCGCGGGCCATTCGCGCCGCACTGGCCACCTACGGCGTCGCCGAGCCCGCCGGCGGCATGTCCTTCGCCCGAGTCTTCGACGCTGGCGACGTCATCCCCGGTGCCTCGATCGACGAAACGCACGATCGCGTCACGCGCGCGACCGAAGCGATCCTTGATCTCGGCCTCGTGCCGATCGCCCTCGGCGGCGGGCACGATCTGACCTTTCCCTTTGTCCGCGCCGCGTGCCGCCATCTGGGCGTCCGTGCGGGGCTCTACACCGACGCGCATCTGGACGTCCGCGCCGAGCCCGGCTCGGGAATGCCCTTCCGTCGCCTCATCGAAGACTGCGGCGTCAACGACCTGCGCATCGTCGGCTTTCGCTTCTTCGTCAACTCGCGCGAGCACTTTGACTACTTCAAGACGCACGGAGGGCGCGTCATCAAGCCCGCGAGCACCATCGCCCAGGCCGCGGCGCACCTGCCCTCCGGCCCCGCATTCGTGAGCATCGATCTGGACGCGATCGACTCATCCCAGGCCCCCGGCGTCAGCGCTCTGAACCCCAGCGGGCTCACCGTCGATCAGGTCGCCAGCTACGCGCACGCCGCGGGTGCGTCGCCACGGATCAAGTGCTTTGACATCATGGAGCACTGCCCGCCCCACGACGAACAAGGCCGCACCGCACGCGTCGCGGCGTACATCCTCCTGCGTTTCCTCGCCGGCCTCAGCGAACGCTCGATGCCATCCGCGATATCACCGAACCCGTCATCCAGCGCCGCACAGAAGCCCTGATCACCACTCATGTCACTGATCATCCGCAACGCACGTATCGTCACGCACCAGCGCCCCACAGGCGGCCACAGCGGCATCGCCGGCGCACTCCGCGGCGTCGCGATGGATCGCGTGAACGTGACGAAGCGGGCGGACATCACCGTCATCGACGGTCGTATCGCCAGTATTCAAACGCTCGGCACCGACGCACCGCCCTCACCAGCGACGCCGGGGCTCTCCGCGCCCGCCGACGCGAACAAGGCAACCGGTGCGATCGAGATCGACGCCGCGGGAGCCGCGGTCGTGCCCGGATTCGTCGATTGCCACACCCACGCCTGCTTCGCCGGCGAGCGCCTCAGCGAGTGGGACGACAAACGCCGCGGCGTGCCGTACCTCGACATCCTCGCCCGAGGCGGTGGCATCATGTCCACCGTCCGCAGCGTGCGCAGCGCCTCTGAGAGCACGCTCGTCGAGCTGCTGCTGGAGCGACTGGCCATCATGCTCCGCTGCGGCAGCACCACCATCGAGGTCAAGTCCGGCTACGGGCTCGACACCGCCACCGAGCTCAAGATGCTTCGCGCGATCCATCGCGCCAGCGCCGCGTTCCCCGGCACGCTCGTGCCCACTGCGCTGCTGGGCCACGCGATCGACGACGCTACGCCCGGCTTCGTCGATCACGTCATCCGCGAGACTTTACCCGCCGTGGCTTCGGAGTTTCCCGGCATTACCATCGACGCGTACTGCGAAACCGGCGCATGGTCCGTCGCGCAGTGTGTCGAACTCTTCACCAAGGCCCGCACACTCGGCCTGCCCTTCCGCGTTCACGCCGACCAGTTCAACTCGCTGGGGATGATCGAAGCCGCCACCTCGCTCGGGGCGCTGAGCGTCGATCATCTCGAAGCCTCCACCGACGACTCACTTCGCACGCTCGCGCAGTCAAACGCCTTCGGCGTGGCGCTGCCGATCTGCGGCGTCCACCTCGATCAGCGATTCGCAAACGCCCGCCGCCTGATCGACCTCGGCGGCGCGCTCTGCATCGCCACGAACTTCAACCCCGGCTCCGCCCCGTGCATGAGCATGTGCGAGACGATCGCGATGGCGGTGCGACACCTGAAGATCTCCCCGCACGAGGCCCTCGCCGGCGCGACCATTAACCCCGCGGCGCTCCTGGGCTTCATCGATCGCGGCACCGTCGAAGTCGGCAGCCGTGCCGACCTGCTCATCCTCCGCTCACCGGATGAACGCGCCCTGGCCTTCGAACTCGGCTACCCGCCCATCGCCCGCGTCATCGTCAACGGTCGGCCCATTTGACAATCACCTGCTCGGGCTCCAGAGGCGCTTCGCGCCCCAGCCCCGCGCCACTCCACGCCGCGGCACACTCCGGGCACACCACACGCCCTTGACCGACCCCTAGCGACCGCAAGTCATAGTTGCACGACGGGCACCGCCGTCGCGCCAGCATCGCACGCACGCCCATCCGCCCGACACTGTCCGACATCGCAAACCCCGCGACGAAGAACCCGGCAACCGCGACCAACATCGCGCTGAAGATCGGCGAGAACATCAATATCCAGATCCCCACCGCCGTCTCGGACACGATCAGCACGCCGATCATGATCACCATCGCCGTCGTGCCGATCACCGACAGCAAGCGCCCGGACTTCGCGACTCGCAGCAGCGCCCCCAGCAGAATGTCCGCCCGCCGACCGCGCGATCGTCGCGCCGCCAGCCACAGCGCCGCTCCAAGCCCCGACGCGTGCAAACGCACGACGCGCCCGGCATCATCACGCACTCGAAAGATGCTCACCGGCAATGGTAGCGATCAGCCGCGCGTATCGAGCGTGCGCCCAACCAGCAGCACCGTCTCGACCGTGTTGCGATCCGTCGGGCGCTGGTACAGCGGCAGCACCGACGGCGATCGTCGCAACGACTCGATCTCGGATTTCATCGTCGCCGCGTTGCCGGTGAAATCCGGCGATGCCTTGCCCGGCACGGTCGCGCCGACAAGTCGATCAATCCCCGCGGCGGATGTCGCGCCGATCTTCGGCCCCGCGATCGGTGACGCCGCACCCACGGACCCCAGCACGCCCGCATCAGCGCCGGGCGCGGGCTGCATGCGCGATGGGGATGCCTGCACCAGCGAGGCCGCCGGTGCGAGCGTTCCGCCGCTCGGCGTCGCCGGGGCCGAAGCTGCGCGAGCGGGCTCCGCGCCCGGCTTCGCGTACGCGCGTGCGACGTGAAACGCGTAGGTCGGTTGAACGCCGCCGCCAGAGCTTGAGCCGCCGATGGTCATTCCACACACCTCGCGTGAGACTCAGACGTGAACACAAGCGACCGGACCACCCGGTGGACATGACCTATCGGCGAACACATGAATCCTGCGCCAACTCTTTCTCAACTGCGCACTTCGTGCGCGATCAATCGGTGGTTCTCGCCGACCGGAGGTTGGTGTTTGGCGGGATCTCGGATCGCCCCGCGAGCAATTTCGCGTGCCTCCGCCGCGCCCGCACCAAGTGAATACCCTCCGTAAACGACCCGACCGCCGCACACCTGACAGACGGACGACATTTCCATGGCCGACGACCCGCGACCAACTCCTGAGCCGGACTCTGCAACATCACCGATGTTGAGCACCCCGCACTCGAACCCTGCTCTGGACAAGGCTCTTGAGGGCATCCGCATGCGGCTGATCAAGGAGGCCACGACCGCGATCGGCATGCTCGAGTCCGCGATCGAAGCGCTCTTCCGCCTCGACGAACCGCTCGCGCGGTCCGTCGTGCAGCGCGACGACGACATCGATCAGGAAGAGGTCCGCATCGAAGAAGAGTGCTATCGCGTGCTGGCCCTCTTTTCGCCGGTGGCCCGAGACTTCCGAACCGTCGCGACCTTCCTGAAGGTCAACGCCGACCTCGAACGCGTCGCCGACCACGCCACCAGCATCGCCAAGCAGAGCATCAAGCTCAAGGGCGTCGGCATCGCCCGGATGCCCACGGCACTGGGCGAGATGGGCGAGCGCGTGCCGATGATGTGCCAGAACCTGCTCACCGCGCTGCTGAACACCAACGTCGACGCGGCGCGCGCCGTGGTGATCCGCGACGAGGCGATCGACAAGCTCGACAAGCAGCTCTTTGTCGAGTGCATCGACGCGATGACCGACAGCCGCGAGAGCAAGGCCGCGGGCATTCTCTGCTATCGCTGCGGCCGCGAACTCGAACGCATCGGCGACCTCATGGTCAACATCGCCGAAGACGTCATCTACCTCGCCGGCGGCCAGATCGTCCGCCACGAAGTCAAACGGCAGTTGAAGGCGCAAGGACATATGTGAGCGGGGGCCGCCAGCGGCCAGCCGCCAGCCTTCAGTCTTCAGCTTTCAGCAGAATTCAGAACGGCTTTCGTCCGCTGTTTTCAGTTTGAGCTTTGCTGCTTTGCTGCTTTCAGCTTCCCCTCCCCACTCGCGACTCGCGACTCGCGTCTCGCGTCTCGCGTCTCGCGTCTCGCGTCTCGCGTCTCGCGTCTCGCGTCTCGCGTCTCGCGTCTCGCGACTTTCACAAATCCAACCCCACATCCAGCCACGTCGCCCCGTGCGTCATTGAGCCCGTGCTTACGCGCTCGACGCCCGTCGCTGCGATCGTGCCGATCGATTCGAGCGTGACGCCGCCGCTGGCTTCGAGTTCGATTACTCCGGCGCTCTCTCTCGCCGCGTCACGCATGCGAACGCCCTCTCGCAGCATCTCCGGGCTCATGTTGTCCAGCAGAATGATGTCCACGCCGCAGCCGCCGGCATCCAGCACCGCGCGCAACTGTTCCAGCGAGTCCACCTCCAGCTCAACGAATCGCAATCCCGCGCGCGGCGCCTCCTGACGCGCCTTGCGAGCCGCGCCCTTGACCTCTGCAACCAGACCATCCAAACCCGCCGCGCCGCTCAGCCCGCGCAGCGATGCCAGGTGGTTGTCCTTGATCATCACGCCGTCATAGAGCCCCACGCGATGCAGCCTCGCGCCGCCGCAGCGCACGGCGTACTTCTCCAGCACGCGCAGCCCCGGCGTCGTCTTGCGGGTGTCAAACACGCCCGCCTTGCCGCCGCCCGCCCGCGCCGCCTCCACAAACCTCGCGCTCCGGCTCGCGATCCCGCTCAGACGCGAAACAAGATTCAACAGCGTCCGCTCCACGCGCAGGATCGATCGCATGTCGCCGGTCAGCGTCGCCACCGTCTCGCCGGCGCGGGCTGTTTCGCCGTCGGCGATCGCGATCTCGACATCCACGTCCGCCTTGAACACCAGCAGCAGTTCGTCGAGGGTCGCGAGGCCGCTCACGACGCCATCGCTTCGGAACACCACCCGCGCCTGCCCGCGCACATACCCCGGCACAAGTGCGCGGCTCGTCAAATCCCCAAGCTCCCAGTCAGCGCCGTCGCCGCCCGCCAGATCTTCATCTCTGGCAAGCTCAAGCAAGCGCCGCACGAGCCCGCCGGCGTTCAGCTCCGCGTACACCTCGCCCAGCTCAAGCGTGTTCAGATCAACCATGCCCGAGTCTAGCGACCGCGAGCCCGACGCCCCCCTCGCCCCCGCGCCAGCGGGGGAGATGGCGAGTCTTCGAGCCAGAGGGGGCCCGAAGACCCACGGCCTACGAACGGTCCCGAGAATCTCGAAGTCCCGCCCCCTCCGCCGCGAAGCGCGGCACCTCCCCCGGTAGGAACCGAGGGAGGGTGGTGCTTCACCCCTCACACCGCAAACTCCGCAGCCCCCTCGCCCTATCCTCCTCTCGATCCCCCTCTTCACACGGAGTCACCCCATGGCCCTCCTGGACGGCAAAATCGCCCTCATCGTCGGCATCGCCAACGAACGCTCCTACGCCTGGTTCATCGCCCAGTCCCTCATGGCCCACGGCTGCAAACTCGCCTTCACCCACCTCCCCGGCGAGAAAAACGAACACCGCACCCGCCGCTCCATCTCCGCCCTGGGCATCGACAAGCCCTGGCTTGTCTCGCTCGACGCCGCGAAGGACGACGACATCACCGCGGCGTTCGCCAAGTACGCCGAGAGCTTTGATCGCCTGGACATCCTCGTTCACTCCATCGCCTTTGCCGATCGCGAATGGCTCGCCCCCGGCAAGTTCACCGATACCCCGCGTGAATCCTTCAAACTCGCGCTGGACATCTCCGCCTACACCCTCATCGCCCTCGCACGCGCCGCGCGCCCCATCATGGCCCGTTCCGGCGGCGGCTCCATCATGTGCATGTCCTACTACGGCGGCGACAAGGTCGTTCCCGGCTACAACGTCATGGGCGTCGCCAAGGCCGCCCTCGAATCCTCCGCACGCTACCTCGCTTGGGAGCTCGGCCCCGAGAAGATCCGCGTCAACGCCATCAGCGGCGGCTACCTCCGCACCCTCGCCAGCTCCGCCGTGGGCGGCGCTGACAAAATCACCGACCATGTCGCCGCGAATGCTCCCCTCCGCCGCAACGTGGAGGGCGATGACGTCGGCAAGACCGCGGTGTACCTCGCCAGCGACCTCTCCAGCGGCGTCACTGGTGAGACCATCTTCGTCGACTGCGGCATCAACACGCTGGGGCTTTGACGAGGACCTGCTGCACGACCCCACTCTCCCCAGCGCAGCGGGGGAGATGGCGAGTCCGCGAGCCAGAGGGGGCGTCGGGCTCCCGGCGATTCTTGTGGTCACGAGTATCTTGCAGGCCCGCCCCCTCCGCCGCGAGGCGCGGCACCTCCCCCGGTAGGAACCGGGGGAGGGTGGGAGGATGCTCGCCGCGGCGCGGATCGGATGCTCACCCCGGCGCCCCACTCTGCCCCGCGCAGCGGGGGAGATGGCGAGTCCGCGAGCCAGAGGGGGCGTCGGGCTCCCGGCGATTGTTGCGACCACGAGTATCTCGCAGCCCCGCCCCCTCCGCCGCGAGGCGCGGCACCTCCCCCGGTAGGAACCGGGGGAGGGTGGGAGACTCTCATTTGCCATTTGCAAATTTGCAAAATTTGCCAATACCGCACAAAACCCAATCAACTACCACAACCGACACCCCTTCCCTCCTCAGGTATCTCACCGACTTCACATTCCTTCGATCTTTTTTCCCGCTCAGGGAACCGCCCGTATTGACACTGCGAAAAGATCTGATAGATTGTCCCCGTCCCTGGCTGACGCGATCAGGAACTGCAGCGGAGTTCAGTTCACATCGCACTCATCGGCGGCCTCCACCGCCAAGGCTCATTCCGGCACCCCTCGGCCCTTTCGCCGATACCAAGTGCCACTGCGGGCCCCAGTCTCGTCAGCCGACATCTTGAGGGCCCTCCGCCCGTTTGATTGTTGGCGATCCGCCGTGGGCTTCGGTCCGCGGCATTCCGTCAACAACTCTCACGAATCGGAGCAGTGCCCACCAGGCTGACGCCGAGTGATCGCGTTTCGGGCCCAGTTGTCTCGATGGTGCCGCCGTTCGTTGTGGGATGTCCTCCCGCCTCGTTCCGGCCATCCGTCACGCCAACTCAACCCGCCGCGGCGATCCACGGAGACCTTCGCGAAACTGAAGCGATCCGCACCCGGCATCCGCGGCGATCCACCCCCGCCGCCGGCTGGTCCTGTTGACCATCCCCCGTCCGTTTGATCGACGGCCCATCCCGCTTCTGGCGGGCCGGGCTCGCTCGCCCAAACTCACGCTGAGATGGCAGGCAAGAACCCGCCGCGTCCCGTCTGATCGCCTGACCTGTCAACCGGTCAACGCGTCACGGGCCGCCCCCCCGTACAGCCCGATGTGTCGCCCCAGCGAAGTGGCGTGCAGATCGGTGCATCGGACGGACCATTGTCAGCCCTGGTTTGACTCCCCCGCGCCCCTCAACCGGCGTGTGGCAACGAGTCGGAAGGTCGGTTTGATCGGTTGACAGTTCCCGCAGTGGTCTCAGACTTGGTTGGGTTTCGGTCCTGAATCTTCTCGTGGTGGAGACGCCCGGCCCGCAGCGTGCGGGTCGGCAGACAACAAACAATCCCGGCGTGCCAGGGCAACGTCGCCCGGACCTCGCCGGGGCATCTCGGAGTTCCAAATGAAGAAGCGTGGCTTTACACTGATCGAACTGCTCGTCGTCATCGCCATCATCGCGCTGCTCGTCGGCATCCTCCTGCCCGCCCTCGGCAAGGCCCGCAAGTCGGCCCGCCAGCTCAAGGACGGCACCCAGACCCGCGGCATCCACCAGGCCATGGTCACCTGGGCCGGCTCCAACAAGGAGCAGTTCCCCCTCCCCAGCCGTCTGGACCGCAGCGGCTTCACCGTCGGCCTGCCGGTTCCCGCGGTTCCGACCGCGACGACCGAGAATGACCAGAACCAGAAGAACACGACCGGCAACATCCTGTCGGTCATGATCTGGAACAACAACATCACCCCGGAAATCTGCGTCAGCCCCGCTGAGGCTTCCGGCAGCGTGAAGGTCGACGACGGCTACACCAACGCCAACCCCCAGGGCGCAACGACGCCCGCCAGCGCTCAGTGGGATCCCCGATTCGCCGGAACGCCCCTCGATGCAGCCGGCCCGGGCCGCATCGCGCCGCGTACGACTGGCGTTGGCAACAACAGCTACGCCCACAACCCGCCGGTCGGCGGTCGCGCTGCCAAGTGGCGTGACACCTACACCGCGACCGAGGCCATCATCGGCTCGCGCGGCCCGCTCTTCACGGGCCAGTCTGCGACGACGCAGTCGGCTCCCTATCCGGCGACCGGCTGGACGCTGCTGGCCAACAACGCCGCGGGCACCGAGTCCGTCACGCTGAACATCCTGGGCAGCAAGAACGCCTGGGCTGGCAACATCGTCTACAACGACAACCACGTCACCTTCGAGACGCGTCCCGACCCGATCGAGACGACCTATCGCCGCACCGGCACCGGCACGGGCCTCGTCGTTCCGGACAACCTGTTCGTCGACGAGTCTGACGATGCGACCGGCGGCACCGGTGGCACCACCCGCACCAACAACTTCCTCCGCCCGATCGTCTCACTGACGTCCGCGGTGAACCCGGTTCTCACCGTTTGGGTTGACTAAGTGATTCAGGCTCACTGAGCCTCATATCTTCGACTATTCAACAACGCCCGGGGAAACCCGGGCGTTGTCTTTCCTGGCGGCGTGTCACCGAAATGAAATCGAGCCGCTGATCCCGCTTCGCGGATCAGCGGCTCGTTGAGGATCGCACTTCGGGGCGCGCTGATCCGCAGAGCCGGATCAGTGGCACGAGTTCCGATCAGTGCCGCGTTCGCCCACCCCATCCCCCGTCGCCCCCGCGTTAGCGGCGACGGCGCGTGGCGATGAGGCCGGCGGTTGCGAGCAGGGCCGCGGCGCCGGGCGCCGGGATGCCGTTGACGCGGATGTTCTCGATCTCGGCGACGCTGAGGGTGCCGTTGTAGAAGAAGACCTCGTCGATCAGGCCGCTGAAGTGCTCGCCATTGCCGTTGGGGTTGCGGCCGATGTTGAGGATGTTCTGGCCGGGGTTGAAGTTGGTGGTAGTGGTGAAGTTCTGGCCGTTGACGTGCAAACGCAGAGTTCCGGCGGTCTGGTCATAGGCGATGGCGAGGAAGACCCACTCGCCGATGACGGGGGCGACGCCGCTGGCGAGGACGCCGTTGCCGGTGAACGCGGACCAGGAGGAGCCGCCGCCGCCGCGGAAGTCGATGGCAAGGGAGCGGTCGAAGCCGAAGTTGTCGTGGGAGATGATCTGCCTGACGCTGCTGTTCCCGGCGGCGGCGCGGACCCAAGCGCCCATGGTGAGGGCGGGGCGTGCGGAGGGGTTGATGTTGAGGTTGACGTCAACGAAGTTGGTTGTGCCGTTGAAGGAGAGCGCGTCACCGGCGATGCCGCCGGCGACGGCGGTGGCGCCGTTGTTGGTGG
>JALHNK010000109.1:0-1442 GCA_022843565.1 Phycisphaerales bacterium | reverse complement strand
GCGGTGACGTTGTTGCCCGAGGCATCGGCGACGCTTCCGCCGGTGAAGGGGAAGTAGGCGATGAGTTGGGCGTGGGCGGTGCCGGCGCAAACCAGCAGCGCCGCCGCGACGGCGGTTGAGACGATACGCATGACGAGATCCTCCTCTTACTCTTGCTCAAATGGAATGGCACGGTGCTGGCCGGAGAGACGGCCGGACACCACGAGTCGACACGAGCCAAGAGCATGCCATGGATCGCGAAAATAGCCAGTGAAAGCGGCATTTTTTCCGAGATCGAGGGTGGTTTCAGAACATCCGAGGCCCGTCGTGTTCGGATGCTGGCAGGAGGGTTTGGCACGGAGCGGATCAGTGCCGCCGGACTTGAGGTATTCCAGGAGCACTGAACGCAGAGCCGTTCAGTGGCACGGAACTACCCCTACCCTCACGACATGCTCCCCCTCGCGGCGTTCTTTCACACCCTTGACGGCAAGCTGCTGACTATCTCCGGCGATCTGGCGGTGCAGTTTTATGGGCTGACGTATGTCGTGGGCTTTGTGCTCGCGTGGTTCGTTCTCGCTCGCCTGGCGCGGCGCGGGCTCATCGCGATTCCCGCCGAGCGCGTGCCGGATTTCATGCTCGCGGTCGTCCTTGGGACGCTGCTGGGCGGGCGCATCGGCTACGCACTGGTCTACGACCAATCGCTCATCGGCCTGAAGTTCTTCCAGATCTGGCACGGCGGCATGGCCAGCCACGGCGGCATGGTCGGCATCATCGTCGCCTCCTGGTTCAGCACACGCTGGCTGCGCACTGATGACCTCAGCACCGCGGCGCCCAATCTCGATCGCACCAGTTCCACGCTCCACGTCGTCGATTGCATGGGCCTCGTGTCGGTCTTTGGCATCTTTCTCGGTCGGATTGCCAACTTCGTGAACGCCGAGTTGCTGGGCCGCGTCATCGTGCCGCCATCAAAGACCACCGAGCCCGCGCCGGCACCGTGGTGGTCGGTGCGATTCCCGCAGGAGCTCTCGGGCTGGGTCGAGCCCGGCCCGCCGGCGGTGCGCAAGGCCGCGAGCCACGCGCCAGATCTCACGCTCGAGCAGATGGCACGCCTGGACTCGCTGGTCCAAAGCGTGCGTCAGCCGGACGAGAAGTGGGAGACGGCGCTCAACTACGTCATCAACCACGCCGCTCGCTATCGCGACCAGCTTGAGCCGCTGCTGAGCGCCCGGCATCCGTCGCAGCTTTATCAGGCGTTCGCCGAGGGGATCGTCTTGGGGCTCGTTGTGTGGATCGTCTGGCGGGTGCCGCGCAAGCCCGGCGTGGTCGCGGCGTGGTGGCTGATCGTGTACGGCGTGCTGCGCGTGGTGACGGAGATCTGGCGGTTGCCCGATGCGCAGTTCATCGGCGAGTCGGCGCGGCCTCTGGGCCTCTCGCGCGGCCAGTGGCTCAGCGTCGCCATGGTC
>JALHNK010000108.1 GCA_022843565.1 Phycisphaerales bacterium | reverse complement strand
CCCGGTCATCCCCAGCGCCGGCGCCGATCGCGTGACGCGCGCCAGCCAGGGCTACCGCTCTGGTCACGCGTGGGTCGCGGTGCCCGCCCTCGGCGCGCGCGCCAAGTCCGCCACGCTGATGCACACGCCCGCGCGAGATGGCGACGCCCGCTCCGCTCCCGGCACGCTCCGACGCGTCACCGAGCTTTCGCCCACGCCGCAGGCGCTGATTGCCCAGGGCGAGCGCGTGTACGTCATCTTCTGGCGAGAGACCGTCGGCAGCCGTGCTCAGGGCCGTCGCTCGCTGCGACGCGTCGTGAGCTTTGACACATCACCGATCGCAGGCGGGTATTGGGATTACGCGCCGATGCCGGGCGGACGCAGCGAGCCGGCGCTCACCGGCGATGGCGAGCTCATCGACGCGTGCGTGACGCCGCTGGGCCCCAGCGTGCTGCTGGCCCCCGTCGCTGGCGAGCAGCCCGCCTCGCCCGGTCTGGCCGCGCCCGCTGTCGCGTGGCGCCTCGTGGTCCTTGATCGCAGCGCGTGGGTCGAAGTCCAACTGCCGCCCGAGCTCGCGCCCGCGACGTGGGTCCGACTTATCGATGACATGCTGCTGGCGCAGCTCCCGGGCGAAGCCGACGCTCGCGCGTGGCGAATCGTGGCGCCGACGCCGGCACCAGCCCCACCGCAAGCGCCAGTCCGCGCGAGCAACGAGGCGCCAGCCGCGCCGGTCGAGGTCGCGCCGCCGACGACAATCGCTCCGCCCGCGCCGGCGCTGCCGACGTTCGTACGCATCGAGAAGACCATCCCGCTGCCGATCGGGCAAGACCTTCGCTCGCTGGTCATCACCCGAGTGGACGGGCAGCTCATCTGCGCGCCGCACGCGCCGAGCCCCGCCAGCGTGTGGTCCATCGCACCCGGGCGCGCCGCGCTTTCGCTGGCGAACAACCCGATCCCCGACGCGCCCGAGTTCGCGATGGTGCCGTTGAATGGATCAGGTCGCGTCGCCCTCGTGAGCCCGGGCCTAGATGCCGTGGGCACGCGCCCGCCCGGTGCCACGCCGGGGCCGATGCCCTCATCCGCGCCGTCAACGGTCACGCCGCCGCGCAAGGTCCAGATCGTCGAGATCTCCGTCAGCACCGGACAGGTGCTCTTCTCCGGCAACTCGCGCCGCGAGGCGGCGATCAACCCCGGCGACTTGCAGGCCCTGGCACTGGCCATCGGCGTGCTCACGGCGGCGGTCTTCCTCTTCGTCCTCCGCCAGGACAACAAGCATGTCGTCCGCATTCCCGAGCGCACCAGCCTTGCCACGCCCGCGCGCCGCTTCACCGGCGCGATGATCGACCTTGTGCTGGCGTATGCCATCGCGGCGTTCTCGCTCAACATGTCGATGATCACGATCCTCAGTCAGGGCGGGCCGAACGCGGTGGCCAACGTCATGACGCTCGTCGTCGTCACACTCCTGTGTGCCGCCATCCACTCGACCATCGGCGAGTGGCTCACCGGCCGCTCGGTCGGCAAGTTCTTCACCGGCAGCGTTGTCACCCGTGCGATCGTCGAGCGCGGCGACGAACTCGACCCGCCCGCCGGCGGCGCGAATGCCGCGGAGATCAACGAAATCACCGGCAAGCCGGTGCCCACGCGCCCGCCCAGCGCACCAGACTCCTCGCAGCCGCTGGCGACCGACGCGATCCCTCCGATCACGTTCGTTCAAGCGGGCCTGCGAAATCTGATCCGCTGGACGCCGCCGCTGGCGATGCTGCTGGCGTTCGATTCCAACTTTCGTCATCCTGGCGACGTCCTCTCGCGGACGGTCGTGATCGTGCCGGATGCCGAGGATGATGAAGTTGACGACGACGAGGTCTGAGCCCCGAGCGTCACGTGCCCTTCGGCGGTGTGGCGATCACGCGAGCCTCGTGCCCGGCCTCTGAGAGAGTCTTGCACAGCGAGGCCGGGTCCGGCGCGTTGCTCGCGTCGAGCGTGATCACCGCTCGCTTGGTCTCGAGCGTCACCTCGGCCGCGACGACGCCGGGGATGGCCATCAGCGCCTCTCGAACATCGCCGACGCAGCCCTTGCACACCATGTCGTCAACCTCAAGCGTGAGCAGCGTTGTTGACGACGGCATGGCGCCGGGCGCGACCGTCGGCGCGTTGTTGGCACCGGCGGATTCGGCCGCTCGCCGCTCGCACGCCGCGAGCGTGAGTGTCAGGAGGGCCAGCGTCGGGATCAGTGTGCGGGTGACGTGCATGATGGGGTCTCTGAGTGGCTGGGATGGCGGGGCGCACCGAGCGCTAGCTCGCGGACCCCGCGCGAGTGACCTCGACGCTGGAGTGCTGATCCAGATTCAGGTGGACGATCTCGCCGTCGGGCTTCCTCAAGACCAGCCGCTCGAGCCAGAGCTTGTCGTCCTTGGAATGGGCGTACCACGAGCCGGTCTTCACCTGGTCGAACTTCACAACTTCTCCGACAACCTCGGCGGACATCGGCCCGCCGCCAAGCGGCTGGCGCGGCACCTGTTGCGTCACACGGACTTGATCACCGATCGCGAGCTTCGTCGTCATCATGGACAGAGTTTATGCGCCAAACGCCGCCCTCGCAGAGGCCCGTCCAACGGAAACATGGTTACCCTCCGGGATGCTCCCGCTGGCCGGACAGATCGAAGGATTGGTGATCTCCGCGACCCGTGTCGCGATCCACGGCGATCGGTACATCGACATCCTCTTGCAGACCCGCGAGCAGGAGGGGACCGACCAGGCCACCCGCCTGCGTGTGGCCGAACACGCGATCGCGCAGGGCACGGTGCTCGCGCCCGGCCGGCGCGTGCGAGTGACCTTCCTCATGCAGCAAGTCACCGCGGTCGAGAGCTTGGGTAGGGATGAGCAATGAGCGATGCGTGCCGCGCAACTCAGCACTTAGCACTCGTTGCTCAGTACTCCTGCCCCTACCCGATCACCCGCGCCGCGTCATCCAGAATTCGCGTCGCCAGTTCCTGCGTCGGCGCCTCGGCGATCAGCCGCATGATCGGCTCGGTGTTGCTCGCCCGAACGTGCAACCACGCACGATCGGCATCAAAGTCCACACGCACGCCGTCCTGGTGGTCCAGCCGCTCGCTTGCGTAGTGCTTCGAGATCGCACCGACCGCCCGCTTGGCGTCGGCGAGGTCTTTGAGATCCACCTTTCGCTTGGTGATCGCGTACGCGGGGATGGTCTTGACGATCTCGCTCAGCGGCTTCTTCATGTGCGCCATCAGGCCCAGGACCAGCCCCATCGCGCCCAGCGAGTCGCGGATGTACGTCACCTTCGGCCAGATCACGCCGCCGTTGCCCTCGCCACCCAGCGGGCTCTTGAACGACTTCATGAGCTCGACCACATTGGCCTCGCCCACCGCCGCCCGCTTCACGCCGCAGCCGTAGCGGGCCGCGATGTCTTCGATCATGCGACTCGTTGAGAGATTGACCACGAGCGTCTGGTTCTTCTTGAGCGCCCCGGCCTCGCCGAGGGCCATCGCCGCGAGCACGAGCGTGTATTCCTCGCCGATGTACTGCCCGCGCTCGTCGACAATCGCAAGTCGATCGGCGTCGGGGTCTTGTGCGAAGCCGACATCGGCCTTCGCCTTCTTGACCGCCTTGGTGAGGCTCACCAGGTTCTCGCGCGTCGGTTCGGGCGTGTGCGGGAAGAGGCCCGAATCATCGTCGCCCAGCGCCGTCACGCGGCAGCCGGTCGCCGCGAGCCAGCTCGGCGAGATCATCCGCCCCGCACCGTTGACGCAATCCAGCACGACCTTGAACTTGCGCTTCTTGATCGCGCTGGTGAATCGCAGGTCCGCGATTGCCTCCGCGGCGCGGGCCGCGTGCAAAAATCCGCCCTCGGCCGGCGCGTCTTCGAGCTCGCCGACCTGATCCCACTTGACGAGCGTCGGGTCGATCTCCAGCCCCGAAGTCTCGCGGAACGCGCCGATCACACGATCGGCGATCGCCTTGGGCGGGGCGCACGCCGAAGAGTTGTGCAGCCCGGAGTTCTTGCCACGCGCACGCAGCAGAAACTTCAACCCGTTCCACTGCTGCGGGTTGTGGCTCGCCGTCAGCACGATCCCCGCGTCGGCGTCGATCGCATCCACACTCACCGCGCACGAGGGCGTCATCGCCACCCCGATGTCCACGACATCACACCCAGCCGCGAGCAGGCCCGCCCGCGCCGCATCCCGCACCATGTGCCCGCCGGCGCGCCCATCGCGAGCGATCACCACCAGCGGCCGGCTCGCCGCCTTGCCGCTCGGCTTGCGTTCATCGCGCAAGAACCGCCCGATTGTCCCCGCAAAGCGAGACACCATCGCCGGGGTCAGCGTCGTTCCCACAACGCCGCGGCAGCCACTCACGCTCAACATCAATACGTCGGCCATTGCGAAGACTCCGGAAAGGGGTGAAGGTTATGGCGGAGGGGAGCCGGAGGGCAGCCTTCAGCCTCCAGCCGCCTGCCGCCTGCCGCCTGCGTGCGCTGATGAACCCTCCCAATCTTCAGCCCGAAGGGCTGCACGCAACTAGCCGGGGTGTGGAGCGAGTCTTCGAGCGACACCCCCGGTACGCGGCCCCGAGAGCTTCTGTACCCCGAAGGGGTACCCGTCGCTGGATCGAGGACGCGCACCGCACCAGGGTGCAACGCAATCGCCGGCAGTGCCGAATGCCTTGAAGCTGAAGGCTGACCGCTGGCCGCTGGCGGCTCCGCCCTCAAGTCCCCCCCCCGGCGTGTCGATGAAACGCAACATGATGCCCAGGGACGACAGTGCGCGCAGCGAGGATCCGGCGCGCCGGCTTGGGCCGGCGAAGATTGTCCGCATCGGGCAACAGTCCAATCGCGTGATCCGCGCCGAGGCCGGCGCGATCAGCGAGCGGCTGACCGCCCTGGTCCACGAACTCTCCAGCCTGCTCGATGGCTCGCTGCGCCACGTCACGTTGATGAGCGGCGTGCTCAATCGCGCCGCGATCGAGCCCGGGCAGGAGCACGAGCTCGAGCGTCGGCTCGGCGTGATTCGTGGCGCGCTGGAGCAGATGGCGGTGTGTGTTGATCACGCCGCGGGTCGAGAGAAGCGCGCGTGGCTGACGCCCGGCACGATCAACGAGGCGGTCGGCTCGGCGATCGCGATTGCCGAGCCGCTGGCGACCGATCGGCGCGTGGAGATCATCAGCGAGATCGACCAGCTCGCCGGGCGCGCCCCGGCGATGTGCGTCTACACGATCGTGCTCAACGCGGTGCGCAACGCGGTCGAAGCCATCGGCGAGATGCCCGACAACGGCCGCGCGTTCGCCGGGAGGATCGAGGTCCGCGTGATCGACGCGCCCATCGGCTCTCGCGATGGCGTCCGCATCAGCATCAGCGACAACGGCCCCGGGCTCTCGGCCAAAGCCCTTCGCGTGGGCGTCGGCGCGCCCGGCGCGACCACCAAGCGCGGCCATCTCGGCGTCGGCCTCGCCCTCGTCCGCGAGCTCGTCGAACAGCGCGGCGGGTGGATGGACCTGCACCACCGCGACGACGGCCCCGGCGCCTGCCTCAGCGTGTGGCTCCCCAGCGACACGCCCCGCCTCCCGGCGCTGCCCCCGGGCAACACGCCCGCGTGATGCGCGACAGCAACACGCAGGCATCGATCAGCCCGAGCGCCTCCTGCCAGCAGCACATTGACCGACCCAGCAACGAACGCCGCGACGACCTCACGACCATCGAGACCCGACCATGAGCGCACTGAAACTCAATCCCGGTGAAGGCGGCGTGCATCGCGTGCTCGTCGTTGACGACGACCCGATCGTCGCCGAGTCGCTCGCCGAGTTCCTGCGCAACGAGCGCTGCGACGTTACCACCGCCCTCGATGGCGAAGAGGCCCTGCTCGCCATCGCCGCCGCGGAGAAAGGCGAGACCCCCAGCAGCCCCGCTCGCCCGTTCGAGGTCATCATCAGCGATGTCGCGATGCCCAAGATCGACGGCATGGAACTGCTCAAACGCGTCGTCAGCGACCACCCAGGCACCGCGATGCTCATGCTCACCGGCTACGGCACGATCGAGAACGCCGTGCGCGCCGTGCGCATGGGCGCAACCGACTTCCTTACCAAGCCCGTGGTCGACAGCGAACTTCGCATCGCGCTGGAGCGAGCGCTGCGACAGGCGGCGCTTCAAGCCGAGAACCGCGAGCTGCGCCAGCAACTTGACGTCCGCTTCGGTTTGGACTCAATCATCGGTGCTGACCCGCGGATGCTCAAGACCTACGACCTCATCGAGGCCGTGGCGCCGACGAAGACCACCGTGCTGATGACCGGCGAGAGCGGCACCGGCAAGAGCCTGATCGCGCACGCGATCCACCACCGCTCGCCCCGCCGGAGCAAGCCGTTCGTTGAGCTCGCCTGCGGCAGCATCCCCGAAACGCTGCTAGAGAGCGAGCTCTTCGGGCACGTCAAAGGCAGCTTCACCGGTGCGCACGCGGACAAGACCGGCAAGTTCCTGGCCGCCAGCGGCGGCACCATCTTCCTCGATGAGATCAACAGCGCCAGCCCGGGCATGCAACTCAAGCTCCTGCGCGTTTTGCAGGAGCGCAAGTTCGAGCCCGTGGGCAGCAACGAAACGGTGGAGGTTGATTGCCGCGTGATCCTCGCGAGCAACCAAGCGCTCGAAGACCTCGTCGCGTCCGGCCGCTTCCGTCAAGACCTCTACTACCGCATCAACGTCGTCAAGATCGAGCTGCCGCCGCTGCGCGAGCGCGTGAGCGATATCACGATGCTGGTCGAGCATTTCCTCAAGTACCACGCCGCGTCCATCGGGCGCGTCGTCACGGGTGTTGACACCCAGGCCATGGACGCGCTCCGCCGCTACCCGTTCCCCGGCAACGTCCGCGAACTCGGCAACATCATCGAGCGCGCCGTGGTCCTCAGCCGCCGGCCGACGATCACGATCGATGACCTTCCGGCGCATGTCATCACCGGCTCACCGGTCACCACCGCGCCGATGTGGAGCCCGGGCGTCATGGCCTCACCGACGCAGCAACTCCCCAGCACAAGCTCGCTCGGCGAGATGAGCACAACGCCGCACCCGAAGCCTGGCGGGCCATTCGGCCATCCGCCACAGGCGCACGCCGGCACAGACGCATCCACTTCACCAACCACCAGCCCGATCGCAGCGACACCAGCAAGCACCGCCGCCGGCGAGAGTTCGCATTCACTGGAAGCCGCCATGCGCGAGCCCGAGCGGCGGATCATCTTGGATGCGCTCAAGGCCAGCGGCTACAACCGCATGAAAGCCGCGGAGCGACTGGGCATCAACCGCACAACGCTGTACAAGAAGATGCGCCAGCTCGGCATTGACCCCGCCAAAGAAGCCGCCAGCTAAAGGGAGCCCCGAGCGCAAGCTCGGGTCTTTCTCGCCGTCCTTCAAACGTACACGGAGGTGACAGAGTGGCACGGAGGTACGCGGAGGGAAGCCACTTGATGACCGGCTAAAGTTCACCATGGACGCTGGCGACGCTCGCCCCATTCCGAAGCTCTCGTTGCGGGAGATTCGCGCCCGCCGCGGCCCGCGATTGCGGCGCTGGTTTCGACTGATCTGGCTCATGGCGGCGATGAGTTCCGCGTGCGCAGCGGCGTTGACTGTTTCGTACGTCATGATCTTTGCGAACCAGCGCTTGTGGTTTGCTGCAGTCCTTGCGCCGGTCGAACTTGCACTGGCGGTCATTGCAGGCTTCACTACCCTCAAAGTGCGACGCTTGATCGTCGGTAACGAAGCGGCCATTGACGCGGGCCGTCTGGAAGCTCTGCTCACGGTCCGGTCATTCATGGGCATCGCGCCGCTGACCGTCAGCGGCCGAGTGACGCCGTTTCCGTCGATGCCGCTTGGTTCGTTCTTTATCCTCATGGCTTGGATCACGCTTCCGATCATGACTGCCATCGCGTGGCTGCATCTGACGCTGCTCGCCGGTGCTTCGAACCACGGCATGTTTCATCCGTTCGAATGGGGGCAACCGCTCATTGGGCTGTATTGCGTGTTCTTGATGTATGAGCGGCTCCATTCGATCGCGACCTCTCGAGCCGTGCAGTCGGATGCCGAGACGACCGGCGCGCCCGTCACGGAGTTTCCTGAAGCCGAGAGTTCGCCCGCCCGCGGCTAAAGATTCCCGATGAACGCCATCCTTGCGTCCTTCATTCCGAAGCGATCATGGTGGGCGATTCACGCTCGCCGAGGGCCTCGCCTTCGACGGTTGATTTGGATTGCTGCCGCGAGTCACTTGATGGTCGCTGGTGGCTCCATCGCCGTCGGAGTCGCCGCGGCGTTCGATCTCTTTCCGAACTACATCAGAGGCTCAACGACCGACATCGTGTTCGCCACGGTCACGGCCGCTCTGATGTGGCTTGTTATCGTTCGGTTGTTCGCGCCGTTCGAGCACGAAGACTCCGTCGATCTCGCGCGGCTTGACCGGTCCCTCTCGCTGTGGAACACCCCCACCTTGACGCCGGACGAACTCAAGCACGATTCAAGCCTCATCGATCACGGTCCCTTCCTCGGATGGGTGACCGTGACGATTCTCGCGTACATCACGTTCGCGACAACGGTCGTGCCATACGTAAGCTGGATTGAAGCTCAAGGCCGCGCGGCCGACATCGACGCCTCGTTGCTCCGCCCAACCGAGTTGTCGACGTACGGTGTCTTCGCCGTGCTTTCGCCAGTCCGCTTCCGCGTTCAGCGACTGATGCACCTGCCGTCAATGAAGCTCAGCAAGGCCGATGACGCCCTGCCTGAGCCTGCAACCGGAGCGCCGAGATGAACACCGCACGCGTCAGCCCTTGTGCGAATTGGTCGTGCAGGGCGATCCACGCCCGCAGAGGCCCGGGAAGGGTCTGTTCGTGAGTCAGGCGAAGTTTCAACTTGGTCGATTCTCGCCCGCGCTCGTGAGCGGTTCGAGGCGTGGACGACGCTTTCGTCGATGGGTTCTTCTGAGCCGGCTTGTTGCGGGCGCGTCCGCCGCGATCAGTCTGATCCTGCTCGGAATCAACATCCACACGCTGGTCCATGTGCCAGGGTTGTTTTCACACGTCACATCGGGGCTCGTGATCGCGGCGAGCCTCGTGTTTCTCGTGCTCGGCACCATGCTTGCAATACTGCCCCATCAACCGTTGAAGAACGAGTTTGATGTGGACATGGCTCGCCTCGACGAAGCCCTGTCCGTTCGCGGCATGCTCGGCATCCGACCACGCACGCAGCCGGGCGTTCTGAGCTGGCTGCTGCCATCCATGCCAGGCTCTGCGTGGATTTTCGTGCTCACGCTCACGCTGTTGGTGGGGATGCTCTTCATGACAACGGTCGAACTCGTTCTTCTCTTGCAAGGCATGTCACCGACGTCGAGTCGCAGCGGCGGCGGCGCGATCTCGGCCGTCCCGCTGGGTCTCTTTTGCTTCCTAGCCATCCACGATCGCATTCAAGCGCTGATCGATCTGCCCGAGATGCGCACTGCCACCACTACGGGTGCTGCTGTACACTTGCCGCAATGAAACTCTTCCCGCTGGCGATTTCGCTCGTCATTGGCTTCGGCACGTTGCTCCCCGGCTGCGCCACCACGCCCCAAACCCCGGCCGCCGCGCAGGCCATCGCCCCGGCCGAGTACACCTCCCGCTTCCAAGCCGCGCGTGACGAACTGCTCGAATCCGGCTGGGTGCTGGATCGTGTGGACGCGCGCGCTGGCGTGCTGACGACGCAGCCGCGGGCGGGGGTTGTCCGCACCGGGCAGGATGTGCTGGACCGGCTGGATCGAGTCGTCCGCGTCGAGTTTCGCTCACCCGGCTCGATCAACGCCACCGATCCGTCTCGAATCGACCTGAGCGAGGCGAAACTCCCCACCGAGATGCGCGTCCGCGTCTTCATCCAGCGCACGTACTACCCCGGCTGGCGCCCCTCCCCCACCTCCGTCCGCCTCGGCGGCCGCCACACCGACCCGGAACTGGTCAAACAGGACATCCAGCCCCGCAGCGAAATGACCGCCGGCGAAGACACCGCCCTCGCGGCGGAGATTTCCGAACGAATCGCCAACCGCCAAGGGCACGCGGAGAAGCCCCAGGCTCAAAGCAACAAAGCAGCAGACCAGCAAAGCAGCAAATAAAACCCGTACCGCCCAGAGCCCCGAAGACGTCTGTTCGACAGGCTGCTTCGGCTTTGCTGAAGGCTGAAGACTGGCGGCTGAAGGCTCATTTCGAGCTCTGCTGCCTTGAGTTTCGGCATCCCGGCTCTGCCACTTTGCCACTTCGCCACTTTGCCACCTCGCCACTTCCCCCGCCCCGCTCGACCTGAGCCCTTTTCCTGGCTATTGTTGAGGCCCGAAACCGGGCGCCGGAGCCTTCCGGCCTTCGAAAGCAGCAACGGGTCAGATTGGAGATCTCGCGTGGTCCGTATTCGCATGAGCCGCATTGGTCGTCCGCACCGTCCGTTCTATCGCATTTCCGCCGTGGACAGCCGCGTCAAGCGCGATGGCGTTGTCCTTGAGAGCCTCGGCTGGTACAACCCGGTCGCGGCCAAGGGCGAGAAGGACATCGAGCTCAACATCGAGCGCATCAAGCACTGGCTCAGCGTCGGCGCTCAGCCCTCGGACACCGTCCGCGACATGCTCGCCAAGAACAACGTCCTGGACCAGGCGGCCTGGAAGGCCCAGGTTGCAGAGCGTGCGGACGCCGCCAAGAAGGGCGCCGAGAAGCGGGCCGCGATCGCTGCTCAGCCCAAGAAGAAGGAAGAAGCCAAGGGCTGATCCGCCCCGCCGCTTGACCCCCGAATCACATCACAGGCCCGCCCTCTCGGCGGGCTTGTTTGTTTTTGCCCAAGCTGGCACACTCAAGCCGTCCCGCGCCGCCCCGCGCATCGCCCTCGCGCCGTCCGACGGCCCCCGGCGTCCTTCCTTTTCATGTTCATGTTCGCGTTCATGTTCTCCCCACTCCCCCCCGTTCCTCTTCATGTGCACGTTCCCTCCCTAATGCCCAGTGCCCAATGCCTTCCCTCAGAATCGACATCCTGACCACCTTCCCCGAGATGTTCGACCCCGCGGCTCCCGCCGCCGCCCTCAACACCAGCATGCCCGCGCGCGCCCGTGCCGCGGGCCTCATTGATTGGCACGCCACCGACATCCGCTCGTTCACCACCGACAAGCACCAGAAGACCGACGACCGCCCCTTCGGCGGCGGACCCGGAATGGTCATGGCCTGCCAACCTGTCTACGACGCCGTCATGGGCGTCGAAGCCCTGGACCCGCGCCCCGCAACCCGCCTGCTCATGACCCCGCAGGGCCAGCGCCTCACGCAACCGCTCGTCGAAGAGCTCGCGAGCGCGCCCCGCCTGCTCATCATCGCCGGCCACTACGAGGGCATCGACGAGCGCGTGATCGAAGAACTCGCCCCCCGCGAAATCTCCATCGGCGACTACATCCTCAGCGGCGGCGAACTGGCCGCCATGATCCTCATCGACGCCATCGCCCGCCTCATCCCCGGCTCGCTCGGCGACGATCAATCCGCGCAGCAAGACTCCTTCGGCATCGCCACCAGCTTCCGAGGCGGCCCGCAGACCCCCAAGCGCGATCGCATCGAGATCACCCCAGGCTCACGCCTGCTGGACTGCCCGCACTACACCAAGCCCCGCGTCTGGCGCGGGCGCGAAGTGCCCGACGTGCTCCTCTCAGGCAATCACGAGGCCGTCGAGCGCTGGCGGCTGATTCAGCGCCTCGAACGCACCCGCGCACGCCGGCCCGATCTGCTCGATCAGTAATCGCCCGACCCGGATTCAGTTCGTCCCGTCGCGACGCTGGATCGCCAGCATCGTCACGTCATCGGCCCGATGCAACGAGCCGGACAGTGAGTCGAGCATTGCCCCGAACGCCAGCAGCCGCTCGTGCGTTGACACGCCGGCAGTGTCCCGCAGGCACTGCGCCAAGGCGTGACACATCAGCTCGCACTTGTCAACGCTCACACGCACGCCATCGACCTTCGGCGGCGTCGGCAGCGCGTCCTCGGCGCCATCGGTGTACATCACCAGCATCTGCCCCGGCGTCAGTCGAATCGTGCTCTGCGCGAACTCAGCGCCATCAAACACACCCAGCACCGCCCCGTCGAGCTCGAACTTCTGGACCGTGCCATCGGGCGACGCGAGCAACGGATGCGGGTGCCCCGCCGCCGCCAGGTGGACCTCGCCCGTCGCGCAATCCGCGATCCCGCACAACGCCGACGCGAATCGCATCGCCTCCGACGGGTGCGACACCATCTGCTCATTCAACCTCGCCAGCGCTTCGCCCGGCGGGATCAGCCGATACCCGCTCTTGGTCGTCTCCTTCAGCACCAGCTCGTGAGCCAGGATCATCGTGGCCATCGCCGCTCGCACGCCGTGGCCCATCGCATCAGCGATCATGAAGCCCATGTGGGTCTCATCCAGCCGCCAGGCGCGGTAGACATCGCCCGAAACATGCCACAGCGGCTTGAACAACGCCGCGGACGTGAAGCAGCCCAGCGCCGGCATGGCGCTGGGCAGCAGCTCGCGCTGCATCTTCGCCGCCAGATGCAGCTCATCATCCACGCGCCGGATCCACCGCCTGGCGCTCTGCTGCGTCGCGGTCGCCAGCTCGACCTCCTGCTCCAGTTGCCGCAGCGGCTCGGCCAGGGCGCACATGCCCGCCAGGAGCCCACAGATCGCCCGCGTCTCCGGCTCGCCCGTCACGACCACGATGCCCGCGTGTCCCGCCGGCGTGGTCACTCGGGCGGG
>JALHNK010000107.1 GCA_022843565.1 Phycisphaerales bacterium | reverse complement strand
GCAGGGCCTCGCCGTCGATGATGGTGAACGAGGGCGGCGCGTCGTCGGAGGCGAGGTGGAGCGCGGGACCAGCGGGAGGTGTGGGCGGGGGCGGGGGTGGTGGCGGCGGAGGGGGGGTTGGGGGGGTGAGGGTCATGGCGTGGCTCCGGGGGATGGTTGGCCGACGCGGGGAGGCGTGGAGGCGGCGACGCACCTGGGCTGGACCCGGCGGGAGTGTCGCCTCAGAGGCGGCGGGTAGGGCGTTGGTGGGTGGGTTGTGAGCGGGAAGTGTCAGAAGCGGCGCGAGGGGATTGCCGCGCGGGTGGAGCGGGCGTATTGTTGAGGCCCGTCGGCGGCTGCTGGCGGGTTGAGCGGGCTTGTAGCTCAGTTGGTTAGAGCGCACGCTTGATAAGCGTGAGGTCGAAGGTTCGAGTCCTTCCAGGCCCATTGGTTGAACGCCGGGACGATCGAGGTCGTCCCGGTTGTCGTTTTTGGGGGGGCCGAGCGGTGGGGATGGGGCGTGGGAACGGTGGGCGGTTGCGGGAGGGCGTGCAGCCCCGATCGAGGCGCGCCGCTATTTGCCGGATTCGCGAGCGCATTCTCAGGACTTTCTCCGGCGATTGTCGGCGACGATCTGCAAACTGAACGTGCGCAGCGGGGAAACGGGTCGGATTCTTCGTCCGGCGTTCCCTATTGTTCGGGACGTATGCCAAAGCCCTCTTCATCTCGTTCGACGGTGTCCAAGCGCTCGCCGAAGCAGCGAGACGAGACGATCGACACGGTCGCGTTTGTGTCGCTGGGGTGTCCGAAGAATCTGGTGGATTCTGAGAAGATGCTGGGGCTGTTGGCTGAGGGCGGCGTGATGCCGGTGGCGTATGACGCCGCGGAGGCGGGCGAGCAGGTGGACGCGATCGTTGTGAATACATGTGGGTTTTTGGAGGCGTCCAAGGACGAGTCGATGCAGGTGATCCACGACGCGATCGCTCGCAAGCAGGCGGGGCAGATCAAGCGCGTGGTCGTCGCGGGGTGTCTGGTGCAGCGGCATCGGGCCAAGATGCTGGAGTGGGCACCGGGGATCGATGCGATGGTGGGGGTGTTTGATCGCGACAAGATCCTGGAGGCGGTGCGCGGGGCGCAGGCGCGCGAGCGTGGCGAGCGGGCGCGGAGCGCCGCCGAGGCCAGCGATCGGCCCGCGTATTGGGTCTCGGCCAACGCGCTCGTCGCGGCTGAGAATCGCGGGATGAAGACCACCGGGCTCACCGTCCAGGGCAAAGACGGCAAGGGCATCGGCTACTTTGAGGATGACTCGGCGCGTCTGCGCCTCACGCCCAGACACTACGCGTACCTGCGCATCAGCGAGGGCTGCAACCAGAACTGCGCGTTCTGCACCATCCCCAGCATCCGCGGCAAGATGCGCTCCAAGCCGCTGGACCGGATCGCTGGCGAGGCGCGAGAGCTGATCGCCGACGGCGCAGTCGAGTTGCATTTGATCGGTCAGGACACGACGAGCTACGGCGATGACATCGGGATTGGTCTTGGCGCTGCGAGCGCCACTGCTCATGGCAGTCGCGCGGGGCTCGGGCTGCCGGGCATGTTGCGGGCGGTGTCCAAGGCGTTTGATGATTCGGGCGTGAAGGAGGGGTGGGTGCGCCTGATGTACGCGTACCCCACGAACTTTACAGACGAGTGCATCGATGCGATCGCCGGCACGGCCCGGGTGCTGCCGTATGTCGATATGCCGCTGCAGCACGCCAGCGATGCGATGCTCAGCGCGATGCGGCGGAACACGACGCGGGCGCATCAGGAGGGCCTGATGGCACGCCTGCGCAAGCGGATCCCTGGCATGGCGATCCGCACGACGTTCATCAGCGGCTTCCCGGGCGAGACCGAGGCGGATCATCGCGAGCTTTTGGATTTCGTGCGCGAGCAGCGGTTTGATGCGGTCGGCGTGTTTGAGTATTCGCACGAGCCGGGCACGGTCGCCGGGACGATGGAAGACGACCCGAAGCTCGCGGTGAGCCCCGAGGACAAGGCCCGGCGTCGCGGCGAGATCATGGCCCTGCAACAGACGATCGCGTTCGAGCGGAACGCTGAACTGGCGGGCAAGTTCGACGAGAAGGCACCGATGACCAGCGGCGTGCGCGTGGACGTGATGATCGACGCGACGCTCCGCAGCAAGGGCAAGGCGACCAGCGGCGTCGGCGCCGGCGGGCGGCTGTATCAGGGCCGCACAAAGTCGCAGGCCCCGCAGATCGATAGCGTGACCTTCGTGCAGAGCGCCAAAGAGCTCTCGCCCGGCGAGATCGTGACCTGCGTAATCACCGATCACGCGGAGTACGACCTCGTGGCCCGCCCGGTGATGGACATGGAGAAGCGCGTCGCGTTGAAGATTCTGTAGTCGCGAGTCGCGAGTCGTGGGGCGTGAGTCGCGAGACGCGAGACGTGAGACGAGAGGCGTGGGGCGTGCGACAGCCGGCGCGAGATGCGGTTCGGTCGGTCGGTCGGTCGGTCGGTGCCAACGCGATTCGTTCGCGTTATGATTGACCTAAGTCCGTGGCGATTCGCCCGCATAGCACTCTGCCACTCTGTCACTTCGCCACTCTGCCACTTCCAAAGGACCCGCCATGAAGAAGCTCATCAAGATCGCGTTGATCGGTGTCGCCGGTCTGGTTCTCCTGGTCGTCGTAGGCGTTTTCGTTGCGATCATGTTCATCAACTCGATCGCCAAGGGCGGCATCGAGCGCGGGGCCACCTTCGCCCTCGGTACGCCCACGACCGTCAGCGGCGTGAGCATCGGGCTCATGAGCGGCACGTTCGAGATGACCGGGCTTGACGTCAAAAACCCCACCGGCTTTACGAAGCCGAGCTTCCTGGGGCTCGGCCGCACCTATGTCGCGGCGGATTACTCAACGCTCTCCAAGCCGCTGGTCGAGCTGCCGGAGCTGACGCTCGAGAACATCACGGTTTCGCTGGAGAAGAACGCAACGGGCGCGAACTACCGCGTGATCATGGACAACCTCGCGAAGCTGCAATCGGGATCGGGCTCGCCCGCGCCGTCGGGCTCCGGCACCGCCGATGACGGGCGGAAGTTCGTGATCAAGCAGCTCCGCATCCGCAACGTGAAGGTGGATGCGGCGCTCGTTGCGGCGCCCGGTGCGCTGGGTGCCGTGGGCGGGGTGATCAACAAGGCCACGGCGGTGAACATCACGATCAACGAGATCAAGCTCGACAACGTCGGCCAGACCGGCACGGGTGTCGGCGGGTCGGGTGTGACGATGGGGCAACTCACGGGGATTATCACGCAGGCGGTGCTCTCGGCGATCGCCGAGAACGGCGGAGGAGTCCTGCCGGGCGATCTGCTCGGTGACTTGCAGGGCGGGCTCGGCTCGCTGAAGTCGCTGAAGGACCTGGGCGTCGGCAGTGTCACCGGCGTCGCGGAGAAGGTCGGCGCGATCGGCAAGGAGCTCGAAGGGGCCGCGAAGGGGATCACTGAGGGTGCCGGCGGCGCCGTCAAGGGCATCGGCGAAGGCCTCGGCAAGCTGCTTCCGGGTGGGAAGGAAGAGCCGAAGAAGTAGGAGGGAGCCGTCTGCCGCCAGCCTTCAGCCTCAAGCCTTGAGCCTTCAGGGTTCACGCGGCATGATGTCGAACGCGGCTGAGTTGTGACGGTTGAGCTTCGAGATCTGCGAATTGGGGTTTCGATATTCACTCGGTCGCCGCGACGCGAAGCACCGCGTCTTCCGTCACGATCACGTCAACTGGTCGATCGTGCGGGTCGGTGGGGATCGCGTTGAGCAACTGCACGCTGAACGCGATGCCGATGGTGGTGACGCGCGGCGGGAGTGCGCCGAGGAATCGGTCATAGAAGCCGCCGCCACGACCGAGCCGATGCCCGCGACGGTCGAACGCCAGGGCGGGCACGAGGACCGCGTCCAGCTCGGCGGGCGCGACGCGCGGGGCGGTGGGGACCGGCTCGCGCAGGCCGATGCGGTTGAGTACGAGGTCCTTTGACCAATCGTTGATCTGCGCTGGCCAAAGTTCCTTGGTTTGGAAGTTCAGCGCCGGAGCACACAATCGTGGGTCAGAGCCTGCCTTCATGCGCTCGGCCTCGGCTCGGCAGTTCGACGGCGCTTCCGTTGGCGTCGCGTGCGTCGGAACGCAAGGGCGAAAGAGCCCGGTCCATTCTCTGGCAACGGGCGTGATATCCGCCTCGTGCCTCAGGGGCGCGTACACCAGCAGCGTTCGAGCCGAGAGGATCTCGGGAAGTTCCAGAAGGCGGGCGCAGATGCGGCGAGAGAGGACTTCGGCAAGGTCCAGCGGCTGCTCGCTGAGTCGTCGCTTCATCACATCGCGCAGAACCGCTTTGGGCGTGGGCGGCACGCCGGCGGGGAACACATCATGACTCGGGGCATCTGGCACGCGGATAGTTTACCGTTGCTCGATGCCAGACGCGAGTGCCGCACGTCGATCGGAGGTGTCAATCCGGCGCGTCGCGTTGTGCTTCCACCCGGAGCCGCAGGGCTTCTTCAAGCCGGTCTTTGAAGAGCTTCTCGCTGCCGTGGTCGGTGGGATGGTAGTAGCGGGCGTTGACACCCAAGTAGTTTTGCTGGCCGACGACGCCCAGGAGCGGGCTTGGGATTCCGGCGTCGTGGGTGTAGGCGTAGGACTCTGCGGGCTTGGTACTGCCGGCCGAGAGTTGAGCGGCCTTACGGACGTTGCCGTCTTTGATGTGGCTGGGCACGGTGACGCTGCGGCCCTTGCGGACATCATCAAGCGCCGCTTCGATCGCGGCGTAGCTCGCGTTGCTCTTGGGCGACAGCGCCAGATACGTGGTGCATTGCGCCAGCGTGATGCGGCACTCGGGCATGCCCACGCGCTCGACCAGTTCCCACGCAGCCGCCGCAACCATGATCGCACGCGGGTCGGCGTTGCCGATGTCTTCGCTCGCCAGGATCGCCAGGCGGCGCGCGATGAATCGCGGGTCTTCGCCAGCTTCGAGCATGTGCGCCAGCCAATACAACGCGGCGTCCGGATCGCTGGCCCGCACCGACTTGATGAAGGCGCTGATCGTGTCGTAATGCCCGTCGCCCGTGGGGTCGTAGACGATGGCCTTCTGTTGGATGGAGTCTTCGGCGATGCTGCGCGTGATGTGGAGGGACGGCAAGCGGGAATCGGCAATCGGCAATCGGGGAGATTCAGAAGTGGGCCGCGCTGCGCTGTCTTTGGCTTCCCGAGTGGCCGACGCCCGGTCCCCAGTGCCTTCCCGACTTTCACGATTGCCGACTGCCGGATGCCGATTGCCGTCGGTTTCAGCACGATTGCCGGTTGCCGATTCCCGATTGCCGACGTTCTCCGATTCCCGATTGCCGCCGCTTCCGCTGCTCAGCACCGCCACTTCCAGCGCCGTGAGCGCCCGGCGCGCGTCGCCGTCGGATTTGGTGGCCCAGAGTTCGAGCGCGTCTTCGTCAACCTTGAGGTCCAGGGCGCCGTAGCCTCGATCGCGATCGGCGATGGCGCGCTTCAGGACGAGCGTGATGTCGTCGATCGAAAGCGGTTCGAGGCGCAGGAGCGTGCTGCGGCTGACCAGCGCGCTGTTCACGGCGAAGAGCGGGTTCTCTGTCGTCGCGCCGATGAGGGTAATGAGGCCGCGCTCGACGTCGGCGAGCAGGACGTCTTGCTGGGAGCGCGAGAAGCGGTGGATCTCGTCGAGGAAGAGGACGGTCCGCCCGCCGCCGTCGGTGAGGCGGCGCTCGGCGGTGGAGATGATCTCGCGGATTCGCTGCACCCCAACGCTCGCGGCGTTCTCCTGGATGAATGCCCGTCCGGACTCGGTGGCGATGACACGGGCGAGGGTGGTCTTGCCGGTGCCGGGCGGGCCGTGGAGCAGGAGGGAACTCAGGGCGTCGGCAGCGAGCAGGCGGCGGAGGAGCTTGCCCGGCGCGAGGATGTGCGATTGGCCGGCGATCTCATCAAGCGTGCGCGGGCGCATCCGCACCGCGAGGGGCTCGACGGTCTTCAAAAGGTCCGTGCGTCGCTGGGCCCAGAGATCGGCCATGCGGGACGGTACGCGGCTCAGTGCGTAGTTGGTCGCAAGGCGTTTGGTTCGTAGCCGGTTGCGTCGCCTCTTTTGGCGACGCCTGCCACCCTTTGCCGATCTTCCTTTCACGATGTCCCGCGCACTTTCCGCCGCTAACGATCTCCCTGTGTTCCAGACGCCCGTACAGCACGGCGGAAAGGCCGGGGTGATGGTCTACCTCTTGTGGGTCGGGCAGGTCATCGCGTGGCTGTTCCTGCTCGCGGCGACGCTCAGCTTCTCGCCGAGCGACTGGCCGGGCGTGACGTCGTTCCCGCACAACGACCCCGCCATGAACTGGTGCGGGCCGCTGGGCGCGGTGCCCGCGTTCTGGTTGTTCAGCACGTTCGGCTGGGCGACGATGATCGGGATGGCCCTGTGGGGGCTGTATCTGTTCGTGTCGGCGTTCTTCGGGCGCGTGTCGCACGTCGCGGTTCGGTTCGTCGGCGTGCTGATCATGTGCGGCGCGCTGGCGGGCTTGCAGGGGCTTTTGTTCCCTTCGACGGGCCCGATCCCCGGGCTGTCTGGCGGGCTGATCGGCAAGAACTTGGCTTCGCCGCTGGGCGGCGTGCTGTACAACAGCTTCAGCGGGCTGGGCACGTTTCTGGTGCTGACCATGATGTTCCTGATCGGCGCGACGGTGGCGCTGGATGTGTGGGTGGTGCTGGCTCCGATGTGGGCGTATCGGCAGATCAAGGAGAAGTCGCCGCCGGTGACCGCGGCGGCGGCGGTCGGTGCCCGCCATACCGCCGGCGCTGGCAAGCGCGTGTTCGGCTTCCTGGCGTCGACGTTCGGGCGAGGCGATCAGCCCGAAGACGACGAGGATGACAGCCCAATCAGAACGACCAAGACGAAGAAGTCTCGCGCCGACAAGAAGACCAAGGGCGACGCCAAGCAGGCGATCGACGAGAACGCAGGTGGCATCGGCGGGACGGACGCGTTTGATCCGCTGGAGCACGAGGTGCTCGTCAACGAAGACGGCGAGGTCGTCGGCACCGTCGACAACGCCAAGAAGGGCAAGAAGTCTCGCAAGGGCAAGGCCGCCGACGGCACCGATACGGACGATGCCCCGTTTGAAGCGGGCACGAGCGCGCTCGCCGCGGGCAAGGGCGAGTCGCAGGCCGACGCTGCGGACGATGCCGACGAGGCCGCGGACGCCGGTGAGGCCGAAGCCGCGGCCCCGGCGCAGAAGAAGTGGACCCCCGACGAGCTTCGGGCCAAGATCAGCAAGCTCCCGCTGCGATTCGCGGCCACCGAGCGCCGCAGCGCCACCGCCGATGACCTTCGTGATATCCAGAACTCCGGCGATATGGAGGGGTACAAGTTCCCCTCGCTGGATCTTCTGGAAGAGCCCGAGGCCAACTACCCGGCCCAGATGGAGCAGTACATCCGCGAGCAGGCCACGGCCTTGGAGCGGGCGCTCAAGGAATACAAGATCGATGGCGAGGTCGTCGGCATGGATTCCGGCCCCGTGATCACGCTCTACGAGGTCCGCCTCGCGGCGGGCACAAAGGTCGCGGCTCTCAGCGCGATCGCCAGCGACCTGGCGCGCTCGCTGAAGGCGGTGAACGTGCGCATCGTCAGCAACACCGCCGGTAAGGACACCGTCGGCGTCGAGGTGCCCAACCCGTTCAAGGAGAAGGTGCGTCTCAAGGAGCTGATGACCAAGAGCGAGCTGTTCGTCGGCATGAAGCTGCCGATGTTCCTGGGCAAGGACGCGGGCGGCGCGCCGCTGATCGCGGACCTCGCGGCGATGCCGCACATGCTCATCGCCGGCACGACGGGCTCGGGCAAGAGCGTGTGCATGAACGCGATCCTGATGAGCTTCCTCTACACCAAGAAGCCCAACGAGCTGAAGCTCGTGCTGGTGGACCCGAAGATGGTGGAGTTCGCGCAGTTCAAGGACATCCCGCACCTGATGTGCCCGGTGGTGACCGAGATGAGCAAAGCCGCGGCGATCCTTGAGTGGGCGGTGCGGAAGATGGACGAGCGGTACGAGCTGCTGATGGAGGCGGGCTGCCGCGACATCACGGGGTACAACGCGCTGACGTGGGAGGAACTGAAGGAGCGGTTCGCGCCCAAGGACGAGGTGGAGGAAGCGCGGATCCCCAAGAAGCTGCCGTACATGGTGTTCGTGATCGACGAGCTGGCGGACCTGATGATGACCAACAAGGAGGTCGAGCACTCGATCGTGCGCATCGCCCAGAAGGCACGAGCGGTCGGTATCCACTTGATCGTCGCGACGCAGCGCCCGCAGGCGAACGTCGTGACCGGCCTCATCAAGAGCAACATGCCGGCGCGCCTGTGCTTCAAGGTCGCCAGCGGCATGGACTCTCGAATCGTGATGGATCAGAAGGGCGGCGAGCTCTTGCTCGGTCATGGCGATTCGCTGTACAAGTCGCCCCGAACAACGGAGCTGAGCCGCGCGCAGGGATCGCTTGTCGATGACAAGGAGATCCGGCGTGTGACGAAGTTCCTGAAGGAGATCGCGGGCCCGACGTTCGAGCGCTCGCTGCTTCAGATCAAGACGGGCGCGAGCGCCGCGGGCATGGTCGGCGTGGGTGGAGACGACTCGGGCGAGGCGAACGCGCACGACGGGTACGCCGTGGCGCAGCAGGACGAGCTGTTTGAGAAGGCCGTGGACATTGTGATGGAGACGAAGATCGGGTCAGTGTCGATGTTGCAGCGTCGGCTGGCGATCGGCTACACGCGCTCGGCGCGGCTCATCGAGCTGATGGCGATGGCGGGGATTCTCGGCCAGCACAAGGGCACAGTCGCGCGCGAGGTGCTGGTGAGCCCGGACGAGTGGGAAGCGATGAAGGCCCAAGCGGCGGAGGACGCCGCGAACGGCGGCGGCGCGGGCGCGCCGGCGAAAGAGGGCAATCTCTTCGTGAACATGAGCCAGAACAGCGCCCCGCCCAGCGGCGATGACGGGCCGTCAGACTTCGATGAGCCGGAGGTCGTCACGCGTCCGACGAACAAGCGTGCGAAGGCGGGCGCGGAGGATGACGGGGACGACGACTTGTGATGCGGACGGGAATCGGGAATCAGAACCCGGCCACGGGAGTGGTGAGTGCGCCCCGTGTCGTCGCGGAGCCTCAGGCACCGTGTCCAAATGCGCGGCACTCATCGGCGATCCGACTCAGTTGCTCAACTGCGGCAAGATCGGCACCGTGAGGCGGGGCGACCATGTGCGTGCCGGCTGGTTCCACCAGAAGATCGCGGTGCTGTCGGTCGGCGTGATTGAGGCCGCGGGCATCGCTTCGGTTTCCAGGATGTCAAAGCTCGCGACGACCTCGGAACTGGTGAGCAGTCGTTTGAGCTGAGCCAGCGACAGCTCGGTTGGCAGCATGTCGGCGATGAAGACGGCCTGCGAGTCGAACGATGGCGGCGACACCGCTGGCAACGGCATCGCGGGCGTCGGCTCGCTGCCACTGGCGACGCCAGGCGTCGGCGTGGACTGAGCGCCGGACGCTGTGCTCCCCGAGCTCGCAAAGGAGGGATCACTCGGAAGTTTCGGCGCACCCGGGCCGCCCGGCTGACGCGTGGCTCGCGCGATGAGCATCGCGTGGTGGCTCTGCACCGTCGCGGCGACCTGCTGGGACACTTCGGGCGTCAGCGGGCTCAGGCGCGGCGTCAGCGGGCTGATCGGTGGGCGGGCGCTGAGCGTGGCCAACCGTCGCGCCATCGCTTCGGCGGTCGCAGGCGACGCCGGACGCGCCGCGTGCATGCGGATGACCAAACGGCCATCCTGAGCCGCGGCGAGCGCTTGAGCCATCGAGATCTCGTTGACGTTCGCGGCCAGAGCGCCGCCACTCGACGCGGCGACGGGATCGGGCCCGACGATGGCCGCGAGGGTCTCGGTGCCGGTGTTGAGGTCCGTGGGGATCGTGGGCGCCTTGTCCACGCCGGTGTTCGCATCCGCCAGCACGGGATCGGCGCGCTGAATCGTTGGATCGGACGTGACGGCCGGATCGGTCGTCGGGCGCTTGGCCAGATCGGGGCGAGGACCGCTGCGCAGCAACGGCGAGATCGTGAGATAGCCCGCGACACCGACAAGCGCGATCGCGGCGGCCGCGGCGAGGCGACGCGACCAAGGCGAGAACACGACGACATCGAGCGTCGACCTGCCGCGCGGCTGGAGCGCCGAGATCGGAATGGTGTCCGGCGACGCTTCGGGCTCGCGGATGGTTGAGAGACCAAGCAGGGCCTCGCGTTCCAGACGCGCTTCGACGCCCGCGAGCAGATCGGCGGGAGCCATGGCGTCGGAGGCTTCGCCCAGCGATTGCAGCGCGAGCATGTCCTGCCTCATGGCGCGGATCGTTCGCACCAGGGCCGGGTCGTTTGCCAGAGCCTGGCGCAGCGCGCTCTGACGCTCGGGCGCGATCGGTCGTTGCTCGACCAGCGCGAGGAGTTCGTCATCGGAAATGAGCGGGTGCTGTGACATGCGAGCGGATCGGGCGGCGGGAGAGTTCAGCGAGTGGGGGGCGTTGGAGGAGTGGGGGGGGCGGTGGCGGGGTCGAGGGCGGATCGGAGCGCGATTCGAGCTCGGAAGAGGCGGGACTTGACGGTGCCGGGCTCGACACCGAGCACGAGGGCGATCTGGTCATACTCGAGCCCGCGCACATCGCGAAGAATGAGAATGGCCCGATGATCGGTCGGGAGCTTGGCCAACGCGTCGGCGACGCTGGCGAGCTCTTCTTGATGTTGGACGCTTGACGGGCCGGAATGTTCCTGCCGTCGCCGTCCGGCACCCGGCGAGCCGATCGAAACTGGCTCTGATCGATCGAAAACACTCGAACGTGTCGATAAATGCGTCGATTCTGTGGCGTTATCGCGTAGTGCGTGCGGGCTCGCCAGTCCTGGAGCGTGAGCTTGCTTTCGGACCGCCTGGCTCCGGAGGTGGCTCAGCACGACGTTCATCGTGACGCGGATCGCCCACGTCGAAAACTGGCTCTGGCTGTCGAACTGCGGCAGGCCTTGGATGATCTTGACCAGGGCATCCTGCGTCAGGTCCGCCGCGGTCTGGCGGTCGCGTTGCGAGGTGCCGAGCATCCGGAGGCAGACGCCGAAGAGTCGGTGCTGGTAGCGCGTGAGCAGATCCGAGAGGGCGCGCTGGTCGGCGTTGCGGGCGCGTGCGACCAGTTCGCTGTCCGGCGGCAGCGAAGGCTGAGCATCGGCGGGTGTTGCGGGCGTGCTCACGACGGGAGTTTAGTGACCAACGTGAACGCGGACCTGAGCGAGAGCGTGATCGTCCAGCCGGCGGAGCGGTGGTCGCGATCGGTCCCGGTTAGACTCCGTGGATGGCGACTCGTGCGCTGACGATCGTGTTTTTTCTTCAGCCGGGCAAGGTGTCGCGGGATGTGATGCTGGCGATCCGGCGCGGCTTTGAGGAACTCGGGCACACGTGCCTGACGGTCGAGCTTGCGCAGATCTGGAACGCGATGGCGTCCCAGCCGGCGCGAGAAGCGGAGATCTTGACGCAGGCGACCGCGAGCGTCATCAAGATGTTTCAGTCGCGCCGCGTGGATCTGTCGATCGGCATGTGGCACAACGCGCTGCCATCGCTGGCGCACGGCACGCGCGACGGGAAGATGGTGACATGCTTTGATCTGATGACACCGCCGACGCCGCATGTGATGTACTGGCTGGATGCGCCGCACTGGTCCAACTCGGGCACCGTGCGTCAGGTCGTCCCGACCGGGGTGTTCCGCGCCCCGATGCTCTACAGCTTCGTGAACAACGAGGCCACGGCGGAGGAGATGCGGAGCGTGCTCGGCTTTCGGCACGCGTCGGGCCTGGCGTATGGCGTTGACGTCGCCGCGATGAGCGGGGGCGGAGGTGCGGAAGGTGTTGACGGTGGCGGTGTATCCGACTCGGCGGGCGTCATCACGCCGGAGGCGATGGCAGCGCGCGAGTTTGATCTGGCGTTCTCGCTCGGGCCGGGTGATCCGGGGCCGAGCGACCTGGCGCTGCGCGAGCTTGAACGGGATGAGCCCGATGTTCGCGCCGTGCGGAGCGAGCAGGCGACCCGCGTGCGGGATGAGTTGCTGATGATGAGCGATCGCGCGGGCGCAGGCGTGCGTGACGGGCTTCGCGAGGTGTTTGAGCGTTTGCTAGCGATGCAGCTTGATGATCGCAGCGAGCCGATGTTGCGCCGGCTGGAGCGGATCGAGCGAGATGAGCCGCGGCTGACGGCGGCGTGCGAGGCGCTGCGGGCGGACTTCGCGTTGTTCATCGATGCGACAGCCCTGGTGCGCCAGACCGAGGCGGTTGAGCGTGCGTTCTCGTTTGCGTATCTGGCACGCCGATGCAAGGCGCTGCTGTTTGGGGATTGCAACGCGGGCGCATGGCTCGCTGGAGCTGCGGCGGGGACTCGCGTTGAATCGTTCGCGCCAGATCAGGGCGCGATGTATCGGCGGGCGCGGGTTGGGCTTTCGGTCATGCGATGGCAGGATGATGTCGGCGTCCACCTGAAGCCGCTAGAGATCGCGGCGGCGGGCAGCGTGCCACTGGTGGCGCGGCGGTCGGGGATCGAGGCGATGTTCGAGCGTGGGACCGAGTGCGAGGTCTTTGACACGCTGGCCGGTGGGCTGCGGTCGCTGCGGGGGATCTCTGGTGATCCCGCCCGAGCCGCGGCGATGGCCAATGCGGCGCGGACGCGGGTGGTACGAGATCACACGTGGAAGCAGCGGGCAGAGGCGATGGTGGC